>NZ_VPBZ01000001.1:0-316052 GCF_013418475.1 Acinetobacter sp. YH12140 | reverse complement strand
CTAAATTTAGCGGGTTCCAACGGAACTGACCATCATTCATTTCACTAATTTTACCAATACCCGGAAATGGTAAATGTGCAAATGCAACGAAGGTTTGCTCTTGAGCAAAACGTTTAAAAATTGCTAAACGAGTTTCACTGGCTTTGACCGGATCGACATCAAAATCAACAGATAACTTGGGTTGTTCAAACTGTAAATGATACGAATGAACCACATCCCCGAGGATAGCAAAACTTTTAGCTTGCGACTTTAAGATAAAAGAATAATGCCCTGGTGTATGCCCAACACTCGGTAGTACTTCTAAGCCATTAATCACCGAACCAACGCTAAAGGTCTTAAAACTTCGCATAGTTTGATAAGGCGCAATCGCAGCTTTAATTTTTGCAACGGTCGCTAAATAACCTTCACGTTTTTCAGCAGCCAAAGTGTCGACGGTATTTTCACTTAACCAATACTGACTTTCTTGCTCATTGACGTAGACCGTTGCATTTGGAAACACAGCCTTACCTTGTTTCGCAATGCCACATGCATGATCTGGATGTAAATGGGTTAAGAAAACACTGCGTACACGATTAAGCTTATAGCCGGCCGCTTCAATATTTTGTGCAATAGAACCTAAGTTTGGTCCAAAACAACTGGCTGCACCACTATCAACAAGACTGATGCCGCCTTGTCCATCATCAATCAGATAGGCATTGACACTGGTTTGTATGCCTTTGCTCTGATCAACCGCAAGCTTTTGGAATAAAGCACTGACTTCTTCTGGAGTTAAATTTTGTTTAAATAAATCAGGACTTAATTCGAGTGTCCCATCTTTTAAAGCAATGACTTTATATGCACCCACTTGGAAAGGATAAAATCCCATGGGCTGTGTCACATTCGTTTTGATTTCCGTTTGAATAAATGCCGGCTCTGCACTGACAAACTGGCTGGTTAAAAGTGTTGCTGCAAGCACAGCAAAACTAAAGTTTTTCATTGTTGACCTATATCACTTTTATTATTTCATGCAATGAAGCAAATGCTTCAAAATTAAAAATTTTAAACGTCTGTATTGTGCCTGAAATTCAGGCAAATTTTAAGTCTAATACTGGATAAACATAGCACTAACTTGATACAGGCACATGTAAATCATCCTAAACTTTTAGGCCTAATAAAATAAAAGCTGAATGCAAGAAAACTTTAAGCTTGGCATGCTATATTTTCGCCAGTTTTTAAATCTATACGTCTGTACAGTACTATGAGTGAAATTTCCCCGTTTAAAGGTAAATCTGGACTTAAACGAATTTTTAATGCAACGCAATATTCCCTCGACGGATTCAAAGCTGCTTATCAAAATGAAGCTGCATTTCGCCAAATTGTCTGGATGAATATTGTGCTTATTCCCACCAGTTGCTTACTCGATGTGAGTCGTGTTGAACATGCCCTTATGGTAGTGGTGTGTTTATTTGCCTTAATTGTTGAGTTATTCAATTCTGCTATTGAAGCCGTGGTCGACCGGGTATCTCTAGACAAGCATCCACTTTCTAAAATTGCCAAAGATATGGGAAGTGCCGCTCAATTTGTCGCTTTAGCAATTATTTTTTTTACTTGGTTAATTATCCTTTTGCCTTAAATAAAGGGGGTCTCATTATATTTGCAGGGTTATGCCCTGCTTTTTTATATCGACACACTTCAATAAATGGATTTAAGAAGATTTTAAAGCCATAAAAAAACCCAGCTTTCGCTGGGCTTTTTTTCGAATCAGTTCAATGCTTAGTGAGCAGCGAATTGGTTCATTGTGTTTTTCGCATCGTCACCCGCTTTAAGCGCGTTGTCACCAGCGAAGATTTCTTTGTGGTCGTCACCGATGTCTGAACCAGCCATTGCTTGGTGTTTCACACATGCAATACCACCGCGGATTTCTTTACGTTGTACGCCAGCAACATAAGCCAACATACCTTCAGAACCGAAGTAACCTTGAGCAAGTTCATGTGTAGAAAGCGCAGCTGTGTGGTAAGTCGGAAGTGTAATTAAGTGATGGAACACACCCGCTTCACGAGAAGCATCTGCTTGGAATGTACGAACTTTTTCGTCAGCTTCAGCAGCTAATTCAGAGTTATCGTACTCAGCGCTCATTAATTTAGCGCGGTCGTATGCAGATACGTCTTTACCTTCAGCAACCCAACGGTCGTAAGCTTGTTGACGGAAGTTTAATGTCCAGTTGAATGATGGAGAGTTGTTATAAACAAGTTTCGCATTTGGAACAACTTCACGTACACGGTTAACCATGTGAGCAATTTCTTCAACGTTTGGAGTCGCAGTTTCGATCCAAAGAAGGTCAGCACCATTTTGAAGGCTAGATACACAGTCAAGTACAACGCGGTCGATTTGCGTGTCTGGACGGAACTGGTACAAGCCAGAAGCAAGACGTTTTGGACGGTGAAGTTTACCGTTACGCTTGATTAGGATTTCGTCTTCTTGAGCTTCTGAAATGTCAATTTCAGTTGTGTCTAAGTAGCTGATGTATTGAGAAGCGATGTCGCCTGGCTCTTTAACCACTGGGATTTTTTGAGTCAAGTCAGCGCCTTCAGAGTCAGTACGAGCAACGATGATACCGTCATCAAGACCCATTTCTAAGAATGCATAGCGAAGAGCGTGGATTTTCGCGATGAAGTCTTCGTGTGGAACTGTAACTTTACCAGCTTGGTGACCACATTGTTTAGCGTCAGATACTTGGTTTTCGATTTGTAGTGCACAAGCACCCGCTTCGATCATTTTCTTAGCTAGTAAGTAAGTCGCTTCTTCGTTACCGAAACCAGCGTCGATGTCCGCAATAATTGGCACAACGTGAGTTTGGAAGTTGTCGATTTGAGCAGTGATTTCTGCAGCTTTAGCAGTATCACCTGCTTCGTTTGCTTTTTTAAGCGCACGGAATAAGTCGTTTAATTCTTTCGCATCAGCTTGGCGAAGGAAAGTGTAGATTTCTTCGATCAATGCAGGAACTGAAGTTTTTTCGTGCATAGATTGGTCAGGAAGTGGACCAAATTCTGAACGAAGAGCTGCAACCATCCAACCAGAAAGGTAGATATAACGACGTTCAGTTGTACCGAAGTATTTTTTGTTCGCAATCATTTTTTGTTGTGCGATAAAACCGTGCCAGCAACCTAATGATTGAGTGTATTTGCTAGAATCAGCATCATAAGCAGCCATATCACGACGCATAATTGCAGCTGTATATTTCGCAATGTCTAAACCAGTTTTGAAACGGTTTTGCATTTGCATACGTGCAGCATCTTCTGGGCTAATATCGCGCCAAGTGCTTCCGAATTTTGCTTTTAATTCACGGATTGCATCAATCGCTGTTAAGTATGTAGACATGATATGTTCCTGTAATAATATTAGGATTTTTCTGCAACGTAAGGCTAAAATCATACCCTCGAATGATTGTTCAGATTTAGAACACTTCGTTGCGATAGACACAGAGTAGATTGACTAAAAAAATTAATCCAATATTCTGCATTAATTTTCAGTATTTATTTAAAAAATATGTAGATTAAAGTCGTATTATAATAATTAACCAATATTTATAAGTATTTGTATTTAAATATTTTTATTAATATATTTTGCTAATTTTTTTGTCTATTTTTCAAACATTTTGATGAATTATTCTTCATTAGACTTAAGTCGACTGAGCATTCACTTTTAAAAAAAACAGCATTTTTTACGCCATTTTTGCCCAAACTTACCAAACTAAATGCATGGTTATTCCGTCCTCAAATGATCATGTAAATGAGATATTTCATCTTACTTTTGAGTTTTATGAACATCACTTCGCATAATCAAAATTGCTCCGTATTTTTATTATATTTATTTAAAAATATCGGTCTAAAAAGGTAATAAGTATTTAAGAAATATGCGCTGGGACTTCAACAAATTTGTCTTAAAACTGCCGAATTTTAGTACAAAAGTACACGTCATTTTTTCATCCATTTTTTACACAAGCCTTAGTAGTTATGGCATAATCAGATAAATTTCATGATTTTATTGTCGGTATTTATTTTATGAATCTGGAGCGGGTCGATCTCAATCTATTAATTTATCTTGATGTACTTCTTCGTGAAAAAAATGTGACTCGTGCTGCCGAGCAACTGGGTGTAACTCAGCCCGCGATGAGTAATATTTTACGTCGTCTACGCAACTTATTTAATGATCCACTTCTTATTCGTTCTTCAGAAGGTATGACACCTACAGAACGTGCGCTTGAATTACAGCCACGTATCCGTGACGCACTTTCTGACCTTTCGATGATTTTGGAACCCCGTACCGAGTTCCGCCCTTACACCTCAAATCGTGTCTTCCGCATCATGACTTCAGATTATGCTGAAGCAACACTTGTGCCGCGCCTAGTAAAAGCTTTGCGCTCAGAAGCACCCAATGTGGTTCTCGATTTTTTAACGCCTAGTGATGTGTCTTATCGAGATATGGAACAAGGTAAAGTCGACTTGGCGATTAACCGCTTTAATGAAATTCCGCAAAGTTTCCACCAAGTTTTGGTCTGGCGTGACAGTTTTTCATGCCTTTTAAATGCCAAGCATCCTGCTGCAAATAATTTAAACCTGAAAAGCTATCTAGATGCACAACACATTTGGGTATCTAAAACAGGTATGGGTGTCGGTTTTGGTGTCAATCCTGAAAAACAAGCGGGTCTAGGTTGGATTGATCAAGCCTTAGAACGTATTGGCCAAAAACGTAAAATTTCAGTTTTTACTCGTCATTATCAAATGCCGGGCTTATTGGCCTCGAATGTTGACTTGGTTGCAACTCTGCCAAGCCGTATTGCTCGACTTCAAGCCAAAAGTCAAAACCTGTTACTTCGTGATCCACCATTCTATATTCCTGAATTTGAATTAAAAATGGCTTGGTGTCCATTACTTCATCATCACCCCGCTCATCGCTGGTTACGTCAACTTATCTTGTATGTTGCACGTCAAATGATTGAAGAAGAAAACCGCGAATACTTAATGAATAACTCTCAGTTTTCACAGTATCAGTAATTAATTCTTTAATTCCTTATTAATTCAAACGTATACTGTCACTATATAGGTAGTAGTTAAGACTACTACCTTGCCCATTTTTGTGTTAGAAATACAGAAAAATAGAATGAATCACAAACAGGTGTATTCGTGAGCCTTTTCCAAAATATTGTCATTATTATTCTCCTGATCGTCGGTGCAGGTTTTCTTTCATTAACAGAAATTGCCCTTGCGGGTGCACGAAAAGTAAAACTTAAAATTTTGGCTGAATCTGGAGATTCACGTGCACAACGTGTGCTTGACTTACAAGCCAACTCAGCAGACTTTTTCGCCGCATCACAAATTGGCTTAAATGCCGTGGCAATTCTTGGCGGTATTTTGGGTGAAGGTGCTTTTCGTCCTTATTTCATTAGCTTAGTCACTCGTTTTTATCAGGGCCCGTGGACTGAAACTATCGGTTTCACTCTGTCGTTTACTTTAGTCACATCCTTATTCATTCTATTTGCTGATTTGATGCCAAAACGTTTGGCGATGATTGCACCTGAAAAAATTGCCGTTGCTGTTGTTGACCCGATTCAAATCTTTATTAAGGTGTGTAAGCCAATGGCGTGGGTGATTAATGCCATTGCCAATTTGTTGTTTCGTTTATTCAAAGTGAATACAACACGTGATGACAATATTACCTTTGACGACATTTCAGCCGTGATGGATGCCGGTGCTCAAGCTGGTGTACTTCAAAAACAAGAACACCATTTTATTGAAAACGTATTTGAGCTGGAAGAACGTAACGTCCCTTCAAGTATGACTACACGTGAAAACGTGGTGTACTTTACCCTAAAAGAATCAGAAGCCAGTATTCGTCAAAAACTCGCTGAATTTCCGTATTCTAAGTTTTTGGTCTGTAGTGAAAATATTGATGACGTGATTGGCTATGTGGATGCCAAAGATATTTTGGTTCGAATCCTCAACAATCAGTCACTTCTACAGCTCAACGAAAATACTATTCGTAATGTTCTCACGATTCCAGATACCTTAACACTGTCCGAGTTACTCGATCGCTTCCGCTCAACCAAAGAAAAATTTGCCGTTGTAATTAACGAATATGCGTTGGTTGTCGGCGTTATTACCCTCTCCGACATTATGATTACCGTGATGGGCGACTGGGTAACACCGATTGAAGCAGAGCAACAAATTATTAAACGAGATGCAGATTCTTGGCTTATCGATGGCAGTACACCAATCGAAGATCTAAAACATGCACTCGCTCTAGATGAAATGCCGGATGAAGAAAACTATGAAACCCTTGCGGGCTTTATGATGTTTAAACTACGTAAAATTCCACGTCCAGCGGACTTTGTTACATATCATGGCTACAAATTTGAAGTTGTGGATGTAGACCACTTTAAAATTGACCAATTATTAGTGACCCGCTTACAACAGGCTGAGACTGAACTGGATACACCAGAAGAATCGGATTAATTCGATTCTTCTTTTTTTAAACAATAAAATAAAAATACGATGGAATAACAACGATGTCTTTTTCACTTAAAGCGATTTTGACTTGCTTTAGTTTTTATACTGGGGCTTATTTAGTCTATTATTTTTTCAAAGCTCATCCACAACCTTTATTTCTATTGCTCGGTGTTGCACTGATCGTCACTGCTTGGTTTTTAACGCCTTATCCTTATGAACGCGGTCGACAACAATATGACGAAACCATGCGTTTTGGTCTGTTTTTTTATAATCCCTTAATTTTTTGGTTCCGATTTTTTAGTTGGCCGATTCGGACGCTACTGTCTATTTTTGCTTAAGACTTATTGTGATTAAACTGGATCTGCACAGCATTTACAGTTCTCTACAGATGTTGAATAAATGTAAACAGACCACTTTTTTGAATAAAAATTAAAATAAATCAAAAAATCCCTCTTCCCTAATACCTTCATTATTAATGACTATTTTTCATCAAAATAGTGATGTATTTCACATTTTCTCACCTTTGTTTTTACTGATGAAATTTCGCTTTATGCTCTGCCCTTGGATTTAAAAACAGCTTTATATTTCAAAGGAATGAACCATGTTAACCGTACTCGGTTTGGGCATGATCTTGTGCTTTATGTATTTGATCATGTCGAAACGCTTAAGCCCACTTGTCGCACTGACTTTAATTCCCTTACTTTTTGCCTTGATTGCGTGGTTACTTGGTTTTTATTTTGACAGCTTGTCACACATACAAATAAATGAAATTGGCGACATGATGATTGAAGGTGTAAAAAAACTTGCACCGACTGGCATCATGCTGCTTTTTGCGATTCTGTATTTTGCCATCATGATTGATACAGGTTTGTTCGACCCTTCGGTGAAATTTATTTTAAAAATGGTCAAAGGTGATCCCTTAAAAGTCGTTCTTGGAACCATTACCCTGACGTTAATTGTCTCTTTGGATGGAGATGGTTCTACAACCTATATGATCTGTGTTGCTGCCATGCTACCACTCTATAAGCGCTTAGGTATGAGCCCATTGATTATGGCATGTTTGATTATGCTCTCTAGCGGCATTATGAACCTTACGCCATGGGGTGGGCCTACAGCCCGCGCCGCCAGCGCACTTCATGTCGACCCAAGTGATGTTTTTGTTCCGATGGTTTTACCAATGCTATTTGCCATCGGCTGGTTGTACTTCTTAGGAACGATGTATGGTCGCATGGAAAGAAAGCGTCTAGGAATTGTCCAATTGGATATCAGCCATGGTGAAAACATTCAAATCTCAGATAATCCAGAAGCCAACCGCGCAGATCTACGTTGGTTTAATGCACTGTTAACCGTCGTTCTGATGATTTGTCTGGTTTTTAGTATTTTACCTATGCCTATTTTATTCATGGTGGCTTTATGTATTGCGCTAGTCGTCAACTACAAAAATGTCGACTTGCAAAAAAAGTTAATCGCACACCATGCAGGTAGTGCTTTAAACGTGGTCGGTATCATTTTTGCTGCAGGTATTTTTACCGGAATTTTAGCTGGAACAGGCATGGTAGAAGCCATGTCCAAACAACTTGTGGGAATTATCCCTGAAAGTATGGGTCCCTATTTAGCACCGATTACCGCTGTCATCAGTATGCCGATGACTTTCTTTATGTCGAATGATGCTTTCTATTTTGGGGTTTTGCCAATTCTTTCAGATGCAGCAGCTCATTATGGAATTGCACCTGTAGAAATGGCACGTGCCTCCATCGTAGGGCAACCTGTACACCTACTCTCTCCACTTGTCCCTTCGACCTATTTACTCTGTGGACTTGCGGGTATCGAGTTTGGACAACATCAGAAATTTACCATTATCTGGGCTGTAATCACGTGTTTTGTCATGTTAGCAGCGGGTCTAATCTTTGGAATGTTTCCGTTTTATTCGAGCTTAACTTAAAAAGTTAAAGATAAAAAAAGCACCTGATGGTGCTTTTTTTATGCTTAACATTACGAAACTGGCAAGTGTTTTACACTCACAGGTTCATTTGTAGTGATTAATGCTTTGAAATTAATGCTTCTAGAACAGCTTCATAATGAATACGAATGTCATCTTCTAAAATTTTATAGACATTGTCGAATTGCACCATTGGCCAGCCTTCTTTCCAAAATGGGAAAATATTATGCAGGTCATGAGTCACCGTTGCGTCTTCACGTACAATTGCTTGTGCAACTTGTGACAATACTTGTGCAGTTTCAGCACCATCAATCGCTAAATAATCGATACCACGAACTTTCAAAATACGGATACGGTCTTTCTTATAGCGAATTTTTTTACTTTGGCCTTCATTTAAGCCTAAAGCCAAAGTCACAGCTTCAACAAATTTATCTTCAAATGCTTGATTTAATTTCACCAAAGCTTGTTTATGAGCCTCTTGACGACCAGCTTTCCCCCCACTACGAATCACTTCATTTGCTTCAGTATTTAAAACATCTGATTTCATCGACTGAAGAAAGTCTAGAATTTCGATATCGCTTAATGTTTCAGGAGAATGATCAGTCATAAACTGCCTATAAAAACTTAATATTCAATAATCATATATTTTCGCATAAAAGCAGCATGAAAACTGCGACCTTCACTATAGAAATTGCGTTTTCTCTTATAATGTTCAGATATACAACATGATTTAGAAAAAAATTCTGTCAAAAATATCGAAATCAACTATATTATTTTCACGCTTTAATATTAACGTCACAATATGACTCAAAAGAAACAGGCTGCGCTTTACCTTCAACAACTGAAACAGCAATATCCAGCAGCCTTTAAACATAATTATTTATTTTATAGCCAACTGAAAACTCAAGGCATTTTAGACGAACTCAAAGAACTTATTCCTTGGGTTTTGGCGGCGATGATTTTTATTTCTTTGAGCATGAGTATTGGTCATGCAGTGCAACTGTATTTTCCTGATATGAGTGAGTTTCGAGCTCATGGTATTGCTGTACTGAGTATTATGCTGTTTTTCATGCTGGTTGTGCCCTTAGTCATCAAGCAAATCAAACACAGTTCAATGTCCTTGTATCAAAGTTTGAAGAATACGCCGTTCAGACTTGCGATCGTGATTTTATTACAATTACTCAATATCGCCTTTTTACAAAGCACCTTCGTTCAATCTGTATTGTTCTTTTTCGCCATGAGTTTCGGCTTTGTGCGTTTTTATAAAGAAAATCTATTCAAAGGTGGAAGTAACACCCAAGAATACTATTTTCTACAAGAGACACGTCGTATTGCTTATTGGTCGTATAAACAAATGCTTAAAGCAAAATTACGTTTGACACTCAGTAATCCAAATCAAGCAAATCATAAACAGTTATCTGAGCGCTTTACCCATTTCCAAAATTTACACATACAAATGCTGCACCAGGAAAATCAGCTGTGTAAAAAGCTAAAGCACCAAAATGTTGAACATTATCTTGATGAGCTAATGAAATAAGTTAGCATTGATATAGTGCAAAAAAACTTTCAATTACTGCTCAAAAAGTCATTCAATACATCACTATTTTTGAATATTTTCAACTTATATGCATGAATTGATTGATTTTAAAACAAACACCATCAAATACACTTGCCAAGCTTCATTTCGTCCTCTATTATTGCGCACATGCCCGAGTGGTGAAATCGGTAGACACAGGGGATTTAAAATCCCCCGCCCACAAAGCGTGCCAGTTCGAGTCTGGCCTCGGGCACCATTCTTATACTTCTAAGATTGGTGCAATAAAAGATCCAGCAATTTGCTGGTTTTTTTATGCCTAAAATTTATAAATCTATTATTATTCAATGCCAATATCTTCAGATTTTGATCTCCCTGCACTACAACTTAAGCATCCCGATGCCTTTTATCAACGGCTGCTGTTTGCGCAATTCAAAATTATCAATCTAACGCCCACTGCACCCGTTTTAATCTTTAGCTTTTGCCTGATACTTTTTATCTCACTTGGCAGCGCAGTACTTAGGCATATACTTTCAACGGCACTTTCAATTCACGACCCAAACCTGGCGTTTAATCTTGGTATATTGATTATTCTTCCTTTGATCTATTGCTATGTCTGGTATGCACATTATCAAGCACGTTTTAGCAGTAAGTTTGCAGTTCAACGTCTGCAAATACAGCTGTATCTCCTTGGGGGATTCACACTTCTCCTTGCTATAAACTTTAAGTATCTACAAACAGATGTATTTAACCTCATCAGTCTCTGTGGACTTTTTTTCAGTCTGTTTTTATGTGTATTTACTGAATTATTTTATAAACCTGAAAGCAGCGCCATTGAACGAGTAAAACTACAAAAGCTTCGCCAACTGGCATTTTGGTCTTATCAACAATCTTTAAAACAAAAAGAACATCAATCGTATTTCTACGCCCTACATTTACAAGCCATGCATGAAGAACAAAAACTATCAGCATCGATCAAATCATCATTTAAAGATTTTTTAGACAATGCTCAATGACTTTTTTAAATCCCTAAACACAAAAAAGCCCTGTCACTACAGGGCTTTTTTTAAAGTTCAATTACCATTCTCGGTTAGCAACCAACTCTTCCATTTCAATATCCATATGGCCTTCATCTTGCAGCACCATCATCATGGCTTCTGCAATATAATCTGCAGCCGTATCATCCAAAGACGAATCTAAATCTTCAAATTGAGGTTTCATCTTATTGAGCTGTGCAACCGTTTCATTGGCAAAATGGTAGATATCAGTTGAACTTAAATCTGCTTTTGCAATTTTCTTCGCAAATTGAACAACCAATAACTTCACCTCTGCAACCAACACATCTGGGTAATATTCATCATCAAACATGGGTAGCAGTAAATCTGCAAACATACGAAACTCTATCACAAAACATTCAGGGCGCTTATATAACACAAATACTACAATTCACCAAATTTATTGGGATTCAGTATTTTCAAATCAGTCTGCATTCTGCATGGCTTGCCAAACACGTATCGCATCTACCGTCGCTTTGACGTCATGTGCGCGAACCATACATGCACCTTGTTGAATGCTGAGTAGATGCGCTGCAACCGAGCCTACAGCGCGATTTTGTGCATCTGCACCGCCAAGTGCTTCACCGATAAAACGCTTACGAGATAATGCCGACAGGATCGGATAGCCCATGTCATTCAATTGATAGAATTGCTGTAAAAGCTTTAAGTTTTGCTGCGCATTTTTAGCAAAACCAAAACCCGGATCAATCATAATGTTTTCTGCACGCACACCTGCATCTAATGCATCTTGCACACGTTGCTTTAATTCATCGATGACGTCAGCCACGACATCTTGATACTGATCTAGATTATTCATCGTGGTAGGTTCGCCACGCATATGCATAATGATCACTGGAATATCCAGTTTTGCAGCGGTTTCTAAGGCATTCGGCCGAGTTAATGCACGTACATCATTCCAGATATGCGCACCTGCTTGAACCGCTGCCTCAATCACCTCAGGTTGCGAGGTATCGATAGAAATCACCACATTGTGTTTAGATAAGGCTTCAACGACGGGTACGACTCTTCGAATTTCTTCTTCAACCTCAACAACAGATGCGCCTGGACGTGTTGACTCACCACCGACATCAATCACTGTCGCACCATCCACTATCATTTGTAAGGCATGTGCTATAGCTTGGTCTTTACCATTATGTTTGCCACCATCACTAAAAGAGTCCGGTGTGACATTTAAAATCCCCATCACATGTGGCTCTGACAAATCTAATTGCAAATTACCACAGTTTAAAATTTTATTAGGCAAAGACACCAACTTCATAGTACACATCCCAGATTTTGCTGTGCTTATTTTAACGCTAAGTTTGCTCTGCATTTCGTTCACATGTATTTATTTTCATATAAAAAAACCACCCGAAGGTGGTTTTAAAATTTTATGCTTTTGGCAATGACGGCAATGGTGGTGGAACATCTGGACCATCCGTTGGTGTGACATCAATCACTGGATTTTCAGCAATGTACACTTTTGGTGGTTGAGGTTCGCGACCTTCCATAATGTCACGGATTTGATCACGATCAATGGTTTCCCATTCAAGCAATGCTTTCACCATGGCATGTGCGATATCTTTGTTATTTTCAAGAATATCGCGAGCAACTTTATATTGTTCATCTAAAATACGGCGAACTTCACGGTCAACTTCAAGCTGAGTTGCTTCAGAAATCACACGACTTCCTAAACCACCCATGAATGACTGCTGTGAATCATCTTCGTAAACCATGACGCCCATTTTATCGGACATACCGTATTTAGTAACCATTGCTCGTGCCATTTTCGTTGCACGTTCAAAGTCATTTGAAGCACCAGTCGACATTTGGTTAATGAAGACTTCTTCTGCAATACGACCACCAAACAAAATTGAAAGTTCATTCAACATTTTGTCTTTGTAATGGCTGGTTTGGTCATGTTCAGGCAACTGCCAAGTCACACCCAATGCCCAACCACGCGGCATGATTGTCACTTTATGCACAGGGTCTGTACCCGGCAATATTTCAGCAACGATTGCATGACCTGCTTCATGATAAGCCGTCGCACGACGTTCTTCTTCGCGAATCACCATCGATTTACGTTCAGGACCCATGTACAGCTTGTCTTTTGCATCTTCAAAGTCATGCATATCGACCGTGTTCTTGTTACGACGTGCAGCAAACAGTGCCGCTTCGTTTACAAGGTTAGCCAACTGTGCACCCGAGAAGCCCGGTGTACCACGTGCTAAGACTTTGACATCTACACCAGTCACAGAAGGTAATTTTTTCAAATGTACATTCAAGATTTGCTCACGACCTTTAATATCAGGTAGAGATACCATCACTTGACGGTCAAAACGACCTGGACGAAGTAAAGCTTTATCCAATACGTCAGCACGGTTTGTTGCAGCAATGACGATAATACCTTCGTTGCCTTCAAAACCATCCATTTCAACCAACATTTGGTTTAATGTTTGCTCACGCTCATCATTACCACCACCTGTACCTGAACCACGGTGACGACCTACGGCATCGATCTCATCGATGAAAATGATACATGGTGCATGACGCTTTGCTTGTTCAAACATGTCACGGACACGAGACGCACCCACACCCACGAACATTTCAACAAAGTCAGAACCCGAAATACTAAAGAACGGTACTTTCGCTTCACCCGCAATCGCTTTAGCAAGTAAAGTTTTACCTGTACCCGGAGGACCAACCATAAGCACACCTTTCGGAATGCTTGCACCAAGTCGTTTGAACTTAGATGGATCTTTTAGGAAGTCAACGATTTCAACAACTTCTTGTTTAGCTTCATCACAGCCCGCAACATCAGTAAATGTCACTTTGATTTGGTCTTCAGACAGCATTTTTGCTTTTGACTTACCAAAACTCATTGGGCCATTCTTACCACCAGCTCCACCACCCATGTTGCGCATAAAGAACATGAATAACAGAATGATTAAAAGAACAGGGAAACTTGCAATCAGAAGTTGCATCAAAATACTTTGACGCTGTGGCGCTGTACCTTCAACAACAACATTGTTCTTGATCAGGTTCGGCATAAGTTCAGGATCTTGAACCGCAGGACGGATACTTTCAAACTCTGAACCGTTTGATTTTTCGCCACGAATTCTTTCGCCATCAATGGTGACTTGTTTAATCTGACCCGCATTTACGGCTGCCACGAACTCAGAATAGTTCATCGCGGTCGGTTGATTGCGGTCATTGACGTTGCTGAAGATTAAAACCAGCACGCCTAGGATAACCAGCCACAACACGGCATTCTTAAAAAGATCGCTCAAAGCTTTATTCCCATTTCTATCTAATTCGTTCAATCCCATTTACATGGGTGACTCTAATACTTACGCTGCAGAGTAGCTTCGCAATAATTTAAAAACGTACAAAATGCACAATTTTTAACGAGTTGGCAAGTAAACTTTACTTGAAAGCTTTCTTACGTCCCTGCCCGATTAAAAACACTTCTTTAGATCGAGCACGTGAAGCCGCCGGTTTTGCTGTTTTCAGCACATCAAATGTGTCTACAACTTGCTTACGGTATTCATCAAATCCAACACCTTGGAACACTTTAACAACAAATTGTCCATTTGGTCCAAGAACCTTTTGAGCAAAGTCGATTGCTAATTCACAAAGATAGATCTGACGCGGTTGATCTACAGCCTTATTACCTGATGTATTGGGGGCCATATCTGAAATTACAACGTCTACAGTACGTCCATCTAAAATTTTTAACAATTCATCGAACACTTCTTGTTCACGAAAGTCACCTTGCAAGAAGGTCACATCGGGTAAAGCATCCATGGGTAAAATATCAGAAGCAATTACCAAACCTTTGTCGCCAACAAGTTTACCGGCAATTTGCGACCAACTACCTGGTGCAGCACCTAAGTCGACAACGGTCATGCCCGGCTTGATCAATTTGTATTTTTCTTGAATTTCAAGCAATTTATAAGCGGCACGCGCACGATATCCTTCCTTTTGTGCTTTTTTCACAAAGGGGTCATCAAGATGCTCACGCATCCAGTCACGACTACTTTTGGATAATTTCTGGTTAGTAATGCGGGTAGCCATAACTCTCTAAATAAAAAAAACTTCTCAGTCTTGATTGTACGTGAAATTCAGCACTTTTGCAGTAGACATGTGTATCTAAAAAGCATCTTAAATCATGTTTTTTTCAATAATCTTCATCGAGAAAATGCCGATTAAATACAGCGCTTCAACTTTGGTTTTGCTATACTAGGTCGTTTTTAAAATTAGGTTATATTTATGGCGGCTTTATCTATTCAAGAACGTAAACGCTTACGTCAAATTGGTCACACCCTAAACCCAGTTGTAATGGTTGCGGACAAAGGCTTATCAGAAAGCGTTGTTGAAGAATTAAACCGTGCGTTAAACGACCATGAGTTAATTAAAGTGAAAGTGGTGGCAGAAGACCGTGAAGCTCGTGCTGCAATGATTACTGAAATTGCGACTGTTTCAGGTTCTGAAGTTGTTCAAACGATTGGTAAGATTGCTTTGATTTACCGCAAAGCGGCAAAACAAAATGCAAAACTGTCTAACCTTGTTCGCTACGCACACCTGTCTAACTAAGCATTTATGGCAAGTTTCGAACTCAGCGCTTTTGATCGTCGCTTTCAGGCTGTATCAGTCGTTGGTGCTATCGAACAACAAAGCCCATATACTTTAAATGTGGGTTATTGGATTCGAGACCCAAACCAACTGATTCAATGGCCAGAATTGGTATCAGCTCACCCACGAATCGATTTTTTGTGGGAACAGACCTGCTTAGAAGTTTTTATTGGTGTACGCAATGAAGACTTTTATCGTGAAATCAACCTCTCCCCTTCACAAGCTTGGCAGGTTTACCAGTTTGAAGAATATCGCTATCCAGAAGATATGCCGCCACAAGCTGCTTACGATATTGAACTGAATCAGTTGAAACGGACGCACTATGGCTTAAATGTCAGTCTTGATCTAACAGAATTTATGCTGAAGTACAAACTTAAATGGGAAGATCTCTATATTGGTCTAACTGCAGTACTGAAAACCCCTCAAGGTGAACAGTACTATGCCATGCAGCATAGTAGTCCAAATGCTGACTTTCACAACAAACGTGATTGGCTACATCAGTTCTAAATTTTTAATGTTTTGATCTTCGATAAAAAGCAAAAGTACGATCTTTTGTTTTTTTATTGCCTGTCTATTTTTAAATAACTGCTTTGGACTTAAATGTACCATTCACAATAAGGGAGCCATTAATGACTCCCTTATGCATAGTGCTAACTTGATGTTTAATTCGCTCTCACCCAATCCAGCTCCTTGGAATGACTAGATTTAACTTAAGCGTTTTAAAATTCATGTCATTCACAATTAACTTTTAAGATCTGTGGTTTGATCCGTAACATCAGCTTTCAGTGGTGAAACTTTTTTCCACGCTTCTAAAGTATGTTCCTTAGAACGCTTAAATGTTTCTGTTAGATGATCTTTGTGTTTTCCTGAAATTTGGGTCACATCTTCTTTCAGCTCTTTTCCAAGTTTTGAAAGATCATCAATAACCGCATTAAACTCAGTTTTCACAAATTCTTTGAGTTCACTAAAATCTTTTTGCGATGAACCAAATTGAACTTTTAGCTGATCAAGTTTATTCAACACATCTTGCTTCAACTGACGCAATTGATCTTGCACACTGGCATTCAACTGCTTTGCCTCTGCTCCGATCTTTTCTTTGCTTTCAGTGACCGCTTCTGTGGCTTGGACACTCGCTTCTTTTGCAACTTGTTCAAGCTTTTCAGCACCTTCGATAACGACTTCTTTCAGGGAGGATTTAGCCGCTGTTTGTTTTTGTTGTGTTGCCATGACTTTGTACCTATAGTTTTTGCTGACCGAACCACAATAGCGCTTATTGATAAATTTTAATTTATGATTTGTCTGACAATAATTAATTGCTTACATTTTTCTACGATTTTGCAAAACCAAACTTTATTCTAAAATGCAAGCGCTTTATCTGCTTTATTCCTAATATTTACAATGGACTTTCAGTGGCTTTCTGCGTATAATGCCGTGTTAAGTTCAAGCGAGCAGATGTAAGGAGGGTAGGTTTTTAAGCAGCCTTCCTTTTTTTTCGTCTTCTCGCTTTTTTACAGCCTAAATTTCAGGAGCTTTGGTTTGAGCACCCCAGCAATTTTAGCCCTTGCCGATGGTACTATTTTTAAAGGTACTTCAATTGGCGCATCGGGTAGTACGACTGGTGAAGTCGTTTTCAACACTGCCATGACTGGCTATCAAGAAATTTTGACTGACCCAAGTTATGCACAACAACTTGTGACCCTAACTTACCCACATATCGGTAACACAGGTTGTAATGATGAAGACGCTGAGTCAGGTCGAATTCATAAAGTATGGGCCAACGGATTGATCATTCGTGACCTACCTTTATTGCATAGCAACTTCCGTGCTGAGCAATCACTAAGTGATTACCTTAAACAACACAATGTTGTTGCTATCGCAGATATTGATACTCGTAAATTAACGCGTATTCTGCGATCAAAAGGTGCGCAAAACGGTTGTATCCTTGCTGGTGAAAACGCGACTGAAGAAGAAGCGTTAGCTAAAGCACGTGCTTTTGGTGGTCTTAATGGTTTAGACCTTGCAAAAGAATGCTGTGATCCGACCGGTTTCGAGTGGACTGAAGGCTCTTGGGCGCTTGGTAAAGGTTTCGCTCAACCAGAACTTAAATTCCATGTTGTAGCATACGACTACGGTGTCAAAACCAACATCTTACGTATGCTCGCAGACCGCGGTTGTAAATTGACTGTCGTGCCTGCGCAAACTCCTGCTGCTGATGTACTTGCGCTGAATCCAGATGGCGTGTTCTTATCGAACGGCCCCGGCGATCCAGCAGCATGTGATTATGCAATTGAAGCTGTAAAAACAATTGTAGAAGACGCACGTAATGTACCTGTATTCGGTATTTGCTTAGGTCACCAAATTCTTGCACTTGCATCAGGTGCAAAAACTGTGAAAATGCCTCACGGTCACCACGGTGCTAACCATCCTGTACAAAACTTAGAAAATGGTACAGTGATGATTACTTCTCAAAACCACGGCTTCGCAGTGGATGCAGAAACTTTGCCTGCAAACTTGAAAGCTACGCACAAATCACTGTTCGACCAAACCCTGCAAGGGATTCATCGTACAGACAAACCTGCGTTCAGTTTCCAAGGTCACCCAGAAGCAAGCCCTGGTCCACATGACTGCGCACCATTGTTCGATCATTTCATCGAACTTATCGAAGCATCTAAGAAGTAATTAAGGAAGCATCATGGCTAAACGTACAGACATTAAAAGCATCTTAATTATTGGTGCTGGTCCGATTGTGATCGGTCAGGCATGTGAGTTTGACTACTCAGGTGCGCAAGCATGTAAAGCCCTTCGTGAAGAAGGCTACCGTGTTATTTTGGTGAACTCTAACCCAGCGACCATTATGACAGACCCTGCGATGGCAGACGCAACTTACATCGAGCCGATTACTTGGCAAACTGTAGCTGCAATCATTGAGAAAGAACGCCCAGACGCAGTTCTTCCTACAATGGGTGGTCAAACAGCATTGAACTGTGCCCTTGCACTCGATGCCAACGGTATTTTAGAAAAATACAATGTTGAATTGATTGGCGCGACGAAAGAAGCAATCGAAAAAGCGGAAGACCGTAAACTTTTCGATATCGCAATGCGCAAAATTGGTTTGGAATGCCCTCGCGCTGATGTTGCAGAAGACATGGAACATGCTTTGGAAATCCAAGCACGTTTCGGCTTTCCTGTGATTATCCGTCCATCATTCACGATGGGTGGTTCAGGCGGCGGTATCGCATACAACCGTGAAGAGTTCATTGAAATCTGTGAACGTGGTTTCGACCTCTCTCCTACTCACCAACTATTGATCGATGAATCTTTAATTGGTTGGAAAGAGTACGAAATGGAAGTTGTTCGTGACAAAAACGACAACTGTATCATTGTATGTACAATCGAAAACTTTGATCCAATGGGCGTGCACACAGGTGACTCAATCACTGTTGCTCCTGCGCAAACATTGACAGACAAAGAATTCCAACTTTTACGTAATGCATCTTTAGCTGTACTTCGTGAAATTGGTGTAGAAACTGGCGGTTCGAACGTTCAGTTCGGTATCAACCCGAAAGACGGCCGTATGGTTGTGATCGAGATGAACCCACGTGTTTCTCGTTCATCTGCCCTTGCTTCTAAAGCAACTGGTTTCCCAATTGCGAAAATCGCGGCGAAATTGGCTGTCGGTTATACCCTTGATGAGTTGAAAAACGACATCACTGGCGGTACAACTCCTGCATCTTTCGAACCTGCAATTGACTATGTTGTAACGAAAATTCCTCGTTTCAACTTCGAGAAATTCCCGCAAGCTGACGCAACTTTGACGACTCAGATGAAATCTGTAGGTGAAGTAATGGCGATTGGCCGTAACTTCCAAGAATCTGTATCTAAAGCGCTTCGTGGTCTTGAAGTAGGCGCATGCGGTTTTGACGAAAAAATCGCTGTGGGCACTGAAGGCGCACGTGAGAAAATTCTTGTTGAATTGAAAGTGCCTGGTCCAGAGCGTATTTGGTACGTAGGCGATGCATTCCGTCACGGTTTCACTCTTGATGAAGTATTTGAAGCAACCAAAATTGACCGTTGGTTCTTGATTCAAATCGAAGACATCATCAAAACTGAAAACCAAATCAAAACTTTAGGTTTTGGTGACTTAAACGCTGACAACATCCGTTCGTTCAAACGCAAAGGTTTATCAGACCTTCGCATTGCGGACTTGATGGGCATTTCACAAAAACAATTCCGTAAACACCGTTGGAACTTGGGCGTAACTCCAGTTTACAAACGTGTAGATACATGTGCTGCAGAATTCGAATCTGACACAGCTTACATGTACTCAACTTACGATGAAGAATGTGAAGCGAACCCATCGAACCGTGACAAAATCATGGTCATTGGTGGCGGTCCTAACCGTATTGGTCAAGGTATCGAATTCGATTACTGCTGTGTACACGCGGCTCTTGCAATGCGTGATGACGGTTATGAAACCATCATGGTGAACTGTAACCCTGAAACGGTTTCTACAGATTACGACACATCAGATCGTTTGTACTTCGAACCAATTACTTTGGAAGATGTACTTGAAATCGTTCGTATCGAGAAGCCAAAAGGCATTATCGTTCAGTACGGTGGTCAAACTCCGCTTAAATTGGCTCGTGCTTTAGAAGAAGCTGGTGCGCCAATTATTGGTACATCACCTGACGCGATTGACCGTGCAGAAGACCGTGAACGTTTCCAACAAATGATTCAACGTCTGCAACTTCGTCAACCAAACAACAGCATCGTTAAATCTGCTGAAGAAGGTATGGCTGAAGCAGCTAAAGTTGGCTACCCACTTGTGGTACGTCCATCTTATGTACTTGGTGGTCGTGCGATGGAAATCGTGTACAACGACGAAGAATTGAAACGTTACTTACGTGATGCGGTTCAAGCATCGAACGAAGCGCCAGTACTTCTTGACCACTTCCTTGACGATGCGATTGAAGTTGACGTGGACTGCGTATCTGACGGTAAAGACGTTGTGATCGGCGGTATCATGCAGCATATCGAACAAGCGGGTATTCACTCAGGTGACTCAGCATGTTCTATTCCTCCTTACTCTTTATCTCAAGAAGTACAGGACGAAATGCGCCGTCAAACCATCGCTATGGCGAAAGAGCTTGGCGTAATTGGTTTAATGAACGTACAGTTTGCTGTTAAAGGCACTGACGTATACATTCTAGAAGTGAACCCACGTGCATCACGTACTGTTCCATTCGTATCTAAGTGCATTGGTGAATCTTTAGCGAAAGTGGCTGCGCGTTGTATGGCAGGTCAATCTCTAGAATCTCAAGGATTCACTACAGAGATTATTCCTGAACACTTCTCTGTAAAAGAAGCAGTGTTCCCATTCAACAAATTCCCTGGTGTTGACCCAATTCTTGGCCCTGAGATGAAATCTACAGGCGAAGTGATGGGTGTAGGCAAAACATTTGGTGAAGCGTTCTATAAAGCTGTGTTAGGCTCTAATGACCGTTTACCTGGCCTACCAACAGAAGGCGAAGTTAAACATGCATTCTTATCTGTTCGTCATTCTGACAAGCCTCGTGCTGTTGGTATTGCGAAACAGTTAACAGATCTTGGCTTCAAAGTCATCGCTACTGGCGGTACTTATGATGTGATTAAAGATGCTGGTATTGAATGTGAACGTGTGAACAAAGTGACTGAAGGCCGTCCTAATATCGTAGACCGCTTGAAAAATGGCGAAGTTCACCTCATTATCAATACAACTGAAGGCAAACAGGCTCAAGAAGATTCATTCTCGATCCGCCGCTCTGCATTACAAGGTAAAGTGTATTACACAACTACCCTTAACGGTGCTGATGCAGTATGCCAAGCTTTAGCAATCAAATTGCCAATGGATGTATACCGCTTACAAGACCTTACTAAAGGTTAATTAAGTTACCGAGAAGTCCCGCCACCTCTCGGTGGCGGGCTTTTTTTCATTTCTAGGTCAGTAAAAATTTTACTGATTTTTTCTTTTTTACAAATATGAGGGACAACAATGCAACGTTATCCTATGACTCCCGAAGGCAAAATTGCCCTAGAGAAAGAATTACAGCAACTTAAAAGTGTTGACCGTCCACGTATTACTGCAGCAATTGCTGAAGCGCGTGAACATGGGGATTTGAAAGAAAACGCAGAATACCACGCTGCTCGTGAGCAACAAGGTTTCTGTGAAGGCCGTATCCAAGATATCGAAGGTAAATTGGGTGCTTGCCAAGTGATTGATGTTAAATCACTTGAGCAAAATGGCCGTGTAGTTTTCGGTGTGACAGTGACCATTGAAAACTTAGATACTGAAGAACAAAAGACTTATAAAATCGTTGGTGATGACGAAGCAGATTTTAAAATCAACAAAATCTCTGTGAACTCTCCAATTGCGCGTGGTCTTTTGGGTAAAAACGAAGGCGACGATGTAAAAATCAACACACCACAAGGTGAAGTTGAGTATGAAATTTCTAAAGTTGAATATCTTTAATTCATTAAGATAAGCAATTTTAAGCCCCTCTTTTGAGGGGTTTTTTATTATTGTATGTTTTCCTTAGCCCAATGTATGCTATCGAGTGACCAAAATGTACGTTCAGCAACAATAGTCGACTGAATACGTCATTGTTCAACTGGCTTATTTCATTAAAGTGTTATCTAAAACAAAAAGAGTCATAACACACGATGAAATTTGGACATGCAAGCCGAACGGCACAAGCTGCTGCTGCCATTCGCGCAAATCATTATCTATATGCGAACGAACCTGTTTTTTCCGACTCTTATGCCTTTCATTTAACCAGTCCAATTTGGCGTCGACTGCTTTCAAGTCGTGCATGTATAAAAGCGTTGAATAGCAAAATACCCAACCAAACATTTGGATTACTCACTGCACAGGTGGTGGCACGTTCACGCTATGCCGAAGATCAATTAGAAAAGGCAGTACAACAAGGAATTAAACAATATGTGCTGATTGGTGCAGGTTTAGATTCTTTTGTCCTCCGATTAGCGCAGAAATACTCAGATATTAAAATTTTTGAGGTTGATCACCCAGATACTCAAACATTAAAAATACGAAGTTTACAGAAACTCGGACATATTCCAGACCATGTTGAATTTGTTTCTATTGATTTTGAAAAAGAAAATTTAGCGCATGCCTTAAAACGGAGTTCTTATGATACAAAGCAACCAACTTTCTTTTCTTGGCTTGGAACGACGCATTATTTAAAACCAGAAACAACTATGAGCACCTTGCAAACCATTGCCGAATTTGCAGCCTCAGGTAGCGAATTGGTTTTAGACTATTCCATTCCCTATCAAGATTTAACTGGTATAGAGCGTGTCGGATCATTTGCTGTTTCCAAATTTACCTATTTTTTAAGTGAAGCCATTATTGGGACATTTCACAGTGATGAGTTACACCGTGCCGTGACAAAACTGGGTTATGTGGTCTTAGAAGATTTATCTGCACATGACATTACTCAGCGTTATTTTGCAAATCGTAAAGATGGAATACGGCATACTCAAGCCACGCATTTGCTGCATTTAAAACATGCTTAAGCATTTATCTGTAGTCGACATTTATAGTGAGTCAGCTAAAATAGTCACGCGAATCATTATTGCTATTAAACCTTATGTCTGAAAAATTGATTAATTCACCTGTCAATCATTGGTGTGAGTTTGAGTTCATCTCTAAAACAGTGAAGAACCCTAATATTCACATCAAAGGTAATTATTCATATTATTCTGCATATTGGGATCAGGGTTTTGAGCGCTGTGTGGTGCGTTATCTGCATGATAAACCTGCAACAGCTGAGAAGCCGATAGACCAGCTACATATCGGTAATTTTGTCTGTTTTGGCGCAGAATGCGTGATTATGATGGGCGGCAACCAACTCCACCGCACGGATTGGATTTCAGCCTTTCCGTTTGATACACGGAGTTTTATCCCTGCGGGTGACACAATCATTGGTGATGGCTGCTGGATCGGCTCACGTGCGATGATTATGCAAGGTGTGACTCTTGGTGAAGGTGCTGTGGTGGCTACAGGCGCGGTGGTGACTAAAGATGTGCCACCTTATGCAGTTGTCGGCGGTGTACCTGCTAAAATTATTAAATATCGCTTTTCTGAAGAAGATATCAAAAAACTGCTTTCCCTTAAGCTTTATGACTTAGATGAAAAGCAGTTTTTAAAGATGCGGGAGCAGTTGCAGACGGATGATGTTGATACATTAATCAAATATCTAGATTAAATCCCGATTCAACATAGTTTTTCCAATCGATTATAAAATCATCGGAGTGTTTTAATTTCTGGATAGCAAAGGGAGTATAAGTTTCAAGCATATACAATTCTTTGGCATCTTGTTGTCCCACTGATACATATTTTTCATTCAATGTTACTTGTTTATTATATAAATTTCCTATATGAAATTCATCAATGAAATATTCAGTTCGTAGTTTACTGATAATAATATTTCCAAGAAATTTACTATCACTAAAAGACAAATTAAGTTTTTCAACTAACTTACTTAAAACTAAACGAAATATTTTCAAATCTTTTGAAAATTCCACACCAAATACAAACGCAATTAATATTAGGTTTTTTCTAAAATCATTAGTTTTCAAAATAGCATATTGATTAATTTTTCTTTTTAATTCACGTGAGTTGAAGTTTTTATAATTTTGTAATGCTAATACCCAAAAAAAGAATTCATTTAAAGCTTCTTTATGCTCCATCTCACCAATTCTATAAAGCTCTTCCTTCAATACATTTTCATAGTTAATATAAGCTTCCAAATTTGGAAATTTAATTGTTAAATCTATAAATTTTTCAAAATAATCAGCTGTTATCTCTGCTTCATAACCATAAAAATTCTGAACTGACTGTGATAATTGTGGCTTATTCATCACCAAAACAAAAACAATTTTAGGAATATCAAAGAAATGTTTAACCCTTTCAATTAATCGTATCGCAAAATCAGGCCGACAACGATCTAACTCATCAATAATAAAAACTAAAGGTTTATCTAATTTTCCAGCTAATTCAGCAAGTTCTCTCTGAAAGTCATGAATTGTTTGTTTCTCAACTTGATGATTCTCTATTTTCTTTTCGATTTTCTCCTTAACTTTTGCAGCTATTTCCTCACTTGCTGTGTCATACAACTCTTTTCCTTCTTCATATACCTCTTTAAATGCTTCTCCAGCTCCACCCAAGCCAATCAAATGCATCCCAGCTTTAGCTGCAATCATTGGTATAATAGCAGCCAACGATATTAAAACTGAAGCAGTCTTAGCATTAAAATCTTTAATTTCATTATCATCAATTTCTTCTGATTCTTTAAAAGTTTGACTTATTTCAGCGGCAATCGTTAAAAATGGATCTTCCAAATAATCATTAGCAAATGCATCCAAATAGATCACGTTATGCAGAGTATCATCTAAATGTTTCGCCCAGTGACGAACAAACCACGTTTTTCCCTCACCCCATCGTGCATCCAAAGCAAGAACAGCTCCGCAATTTAAGCGATCGACGTAATTTGTAAGTTGCTCTCCTAAGCGACGGCGATCCCAAAGATCGCCTTCCCATGCAGTTTCAATATTCTCAAAATTATCTTTAGCCCAGTTTAATTGATTATCCATCATTTCTATTTATATTCATCAAGTTAACTATGTATTGAGTATAGCAGTAGCGCTATAAATTAACATTTAACCCATAAGCATCTCGTAACTTGTCATAGCCTTTTCCTCAAATTCAGACTATAAAGAACTCATAAAATAAAAAGACCCCACTTTTCAGGATGAATGATGACGAGAACCACTCAATTCTCAGGCATATTTATACTTGCCCTGCTGGCAGCAGTCGTCGCAACTTTTTGCGATGCGATTCATGTCTATACCCAGACGCTTAGTTATCCCAACCCATTATTTTTCCATCAGGCTTGGTGGGTATTCCCCGGCTTTTTTATTGCCTTTGCTTTCATGGCATTTAGCTATATTCAACTTACACAACTACTTAAACACTATGTAATGACTCAGCTCAGTTGCCATCACGATGGTACAGCTCCATTAGTTGAGGCTTTAGTACTCTTTGCGATTGTCTACATACTCAGTGGTTTTGGTAACTTCCACCCTGAAGCATTGTGCTGGATTTTCTATATTAGCTTTTTTATTCGCTGGTTATTTAGCTATGAGCGTACATGGCTACTGATATTAGCCATTATGCTTGTCATTGGCGGCACGTTCTTTGAAGGACTATTGACTGAGTTTGCTTTAGTTAAATATCGCCATGAAGATATTTACAATGTGCCGTATTGGCTCGGTGGCTTATATATGCATGGCGCATTTGCCTTACGTGCAGGTATGCGTCGTTTTGTTTATCGTTAATTTTTTAAATTTGGAAAATTGAGACATAAAAAAAGACCACTCAATCGGAGTGGTCTTTTTTTGAATATGGTGGCTATGACGAGACTTGAACTTGTGACCCCCGCATTATGAGTGCGGTGCTCTAACCAACTGAGCTACATAGCCTTAAACTGTGCGCGCATTATGGAGGGATATTTAAATATCGTCAAGCCCATAATGCGCGTATTTGATCAAAATTTGTTGAAGTGAACCGATAAGCCGGGTTCTGTCGAGGACGATCATTCCTCTAGGCGTACAATCACTCATACGCTCAAGCGACCTACCCGGATCCAGCATGGGCCATGCCTAAAGGATCCCTATTTGGTCTTGCTTCCGGTGGGGTTTACCATGCCATGAACTGTTACCAGTCATGCGGTGCGCTCTTACCGCACCCTTTCACCCTTACCTCCGATTTCGATTGCTCGAAACCATAATGAAGGCGGTCTGCTCTCTGCTGCACTTTCCGTCGGCTCACACCGCCCAGGCGTTACCTGGCACCTTGCCCTATGAAGCCCGGACTTTCCTCCCCTGCTTTAGTCACGGAGACCTATACACAGCAGCGATCGTCTGGTTCACTTCGGGGCGCATTCTAACAAATCTGACAACTAATTGCTTGATGTTTTTTGAGCAATTAGTTTTTCGTACTTCTGTTGAAGCTGTTCCTGAGTTTCAGGATGTGCCGGATCCAATGGAATACAGTCCACCGGACAGAACAACTGACACTGCGGTTTATCGTGATGCCCAACGCATTCCGTACACAAATCAGGGTTAATCTCATAAATGAGTTCCCCCATGAAAATCGCCTCATTGGGGCATACAGGTTCACAGACATCGCAGTTGATGCATTCATCAGTGATATATAAAGACACTCTACCAACCTTGCTGTTGTTTACGCTTAAAGGCTTCCACAACAGCTTGTGGTACAAACTGAGTGACATCACCATTTAAACGTGCAATTTCACGCACGAGCGTAGATGAAATAAACGAATATTGCTCTGATGGGGTTAAGAACACGGCTTCAAATTTACTGTCCAAACGGCGATTCATATTTGCCAATTGAAATTCATATTCAAAATCTGAAACTGCACGTAAACCACGTAACACGGCTGTTGCTTTTTGCTCGTTAAAGAAGTTGACCAACAGCCCATCAAAACCTACAAACTCAACATTTGACAAATGACTTAAAGACTCTTGCGCTAGTGCAACACGTTCTTCCAGACTAAACACAGGGTTTTTGTGATGTCCAATTGCAATTGCCACGACAACTTCGTCAAACATGCGTGATGCACGTGTCACTAAGTCGATATGACCATTAGTAATTGGATCGAATGTGCCCGGATAAATTACACGAGTTTTAGACATCCAGTTGTACTCTGTTATTATGTAGATGGGTATTTTAACAAAATCTTGATTTATAGGTGAAGTCAGCTTGTAAATTTAAAAACTTCATCTTATTCAAAGTTCGGGTACAATAGTGCTAAGTTTGGAAGTTTTTGATTATGACGAAAGCAGTAGTTAAAAAAAATAGTAGCAGTACGATTGCCCTAAATAAGCGTGCGCGTCACGATTATTTCATTGAAGAAAAATTTGAAGCGGGTCTTTCATTACAAGGCTGGGAAGTCAAATCAATGCGTGCGGGTCGTATGACTATCGTAGAGAGCTATATTACGTTTAAAAATGGTGAAGCATTTTTATTCGGCGCTCAAGTGCAACCTTTACTGAGTGCTTCGACACATGTAATGCCTGAAGCAACACGTACTCGTAAATTATTGCTGAACCGCCGTGAAATTGAAAAACTACAAGGTGCAATTAACCAAAAAGGCTATTCATGTGTGCCTTTGGCATGTTACTGGAAAGGTCCTCATGCCAAACTTGAAATTGCCCTAGTAAAAGGTAAACAGCTTCACGACAAGCGTGCAACGGAAAAAGACCGTGATTGGCAGCGCGATAAAGCCCGTATTTTTCATAAATAAGTTCAATAAAAAAACCTCCATCTTGGAGGTTTTTTTATTTTTAAATTGCAGATTTAGCAGAATTTCAATCCACCAAAACAGTTGGTCCGAACTTCCTGATTTCCCAATACCTGATTTTTTAACGTTAAATTGGCCGCACCGGCATTACTAAGGTTAATTGAACCTACATTTTTATAAATTGGCAGACCAAATGCTGCACCAACAGCAGAACCTAAGGGAATATAAATTGGTTCATTTGTTAAAATTTGCGATACTTTTTGAGCAACTTGTGGCAAGACGCCTGAGATATCCACTTCAGATGTTGGATTTAATTTGCCAATATTGATCGGGTCTTTAAATGACATCCACCAACCTGTACGTGCAATATCATCTGCATTGGCATCTGGCCAACTGATATCTTGAGATTGAAGCGATAAATAACCAGCTGTGCCATTTAATGGGATGTTATGAATCATATTTAAGGCTTGCTCAAAGGTAATGTTCATTTTCAAACCATCAATTGATGAACCCGAATCCATAAAGAACTGCGCCCCTTCTACCCATAACAAATTACGGTCAAGTTTGACCTGCAAACTACCACTATCACGGTTGAGTTGAATCGACGGTACAGTCGCACTGATATTTTTGGCAACGGCTTGAGTTTGTCGTTTTCCGTTGATGGTAATTTCAGGGACGGTAAATGGCACATTCATTGAAGGAATTTTTAAACCCTTACTATTTTCAGGTTGGCTGACAAAGCTACGATCATTGTTCCAAATCGTGTTAATCACCAAGTTACCGGATAAAGTCTCACTGCTGCTATCACCAAAAATCGCTGCTTGGGTCTTTGCTGTCCCTGTAGTCGGTGCAATTTTCATATAACCGCTCAGTGACTTAATCCCATCTGTCGGCGCACCCGTGTTTTGAATACCAGTGGTCAATAAACCTGTAATTGATTCAGCACTGACACGGAAGCCTTTAACTTCGCGTAAAGCGGCTTGTTTTGGGTTTTTAATTGCAAATTCAATAAACGGATTTTTCAGTTCGGCACTGGTTGACGCTCGATCACCATTAAAGACGGGATTACCGTTGGCATCGGTCGACGTTGCATTACCACTTAGCGCTAGATGACGAATATCAATATCACAGCCATTTGCCCCATTTACCCCACCACAGCCGAGTTGCAAACTTTTGACATTGACGTTCAGATCCATGACGGCATCTAAACTGAGTTTGTAGAAACCAATATTTTCATCGACCATTTGTTGGTTGACCAAAATAGGATCGGTATAGGACATATTCATCAATGCAGCACCATTGATGGCAGACAATTCTTCATCGGCTAATCCCACCAATCCTTCTGCTGCAAAAACAACGTCAGAAACACATAAGGTCAATGCCATTGCGACTATTGTTTTTTTCACGATTATTTAATCCTTTTTAATATTCGTCACTCATCCCGAGTGAAATTTATGAGAAGATTAAATCAATAGCGTTGGCGTAAATGAATGGCAATTTGTGACACGCATCACAACTCAATTATACAAAATGCCAATTTTCACGAATTTTAGGCCAATAAAAACCCCAGCAACATTTCCTTCACTAGGGTTTTCAAAGATTTATAAATGATAGTTCAAACGATTTATTTACAAATTAATTAACTTTATTTAACAACAGTCCCAGATATTCACCAAACCAAATAGCGGTTTCTAAATCACCCGCAGGTGGGGTGACTTCAACAGGCGCATTATCCGATTGTGTCATTAAACCTAAAAAGCTCGACATCCGATTTAAATCTGTTGTGCTTCGTCCAGTTGGCATCAATGGAAGACCGCTCCACAACATGCCGTGCTGCATGGCGAATAAATTGATTTGCTGCAATACTGCCAATTTATCTCCACTTAAGCCGCCACCATTGGTAAAACCAGCGGCTAACTTGCCTTGCCATGTCCGTGCTAACCAGCGTTTAGATGATTGCTCCATGAATAATTTCATTGCCGCACTCATACTGCCCATATAGGTTGGGCATCCAAAAACGATGGCATCTGCACTGTCCAATTCATCCCAATCCACATGCTCTACATTCATGAGATGGACTTTTACACCGGCTTTTTCTGCACCTTGTACAATGAAATTCGCCACTTTGGCAGTGTGCCCATAGGGGCTGTGGTAAACAACAGCAAGAGATTTAGCAGTCAAAGACATAACATTTAAAAGTCGATAGATTCAGTCAAGTTTAGCATTTTCAAAGCATAAAGACGAATGTTGCCATACGTCCTGTTTTCGCTTCGCGGCGATAAGAAAAATATTCTTCAGCTTGCAAAAAGGTACATTGGTCGCCACCTGTTACGGCTTTAACCCCATGTAATGCAAGAATATAACGCGCTATCGCATAAAGATCAGCATAATATTTACCTTCCTTTACACCAGCTTTAAATGCACTTTCAAGTTCTGGATATTTGGAACAAAAGGCAGCTTTGACTTCTGCACCAATTTCAAAACTCTCTTGGCAAATGGCTGCCCCCAACCACGCCCATGTTGGCTGAGTATGCATGGCTGCAATGGTGTTTTCCACAATACCATTAGCCAGACCCTTCCAACCTGCATGCAGATTGGCAACTTCAGTCCCGTCAGCATTACCCAAAACCACGGGTAAGCAGTCTGCGGTCATCATCATCAGGGCATGATGTTTAGACTGCGTGACCATACCATCGCCTTCGGGTGCAACAAAGTTGATCTGTTCATCAATGCGATGGCATAGCGTACTGTGCGTTTGGTTCATCCAGCTGATTTTATTCACGCCATATTTAGCAAAGTCTTTGAGCAATTGCATCCGGTGCTTTTGCACACGCGCTGCATCATCTCCCACATGCAATGCCAGATTAAATCCTGCCAGTTCAGGTTGTTCAGCGGGTTGCGTCTGATCATGATGAACTCGAGTTTGTCCCACAAAAACACCCTGTGGAAGTCCCTGAACAAATTGCATGTTGCCGTCCTTTTCTATCTATGGCGTGTAAATCAGGTTAAAACTTAATACGCTTTGTTTTCGCTACGTAATACTTCAACCAATTGATTAAAGTCTTCAGGCCATGGTGCTTCAAACATCATGTCTTCACCTGTACGTGGATGAACGAGACCCAGTTTAACCGCATGTAAAGCCTGACGTTTAAAGCCACGTAAAGTGTCATCTAATAACACCGACGCGCCTGCAGGCATACGTACACGTGGTACATACACTTGATCGCCCACAAGACCATGACCGATATAAGTAAAATGCACACGAATTTGATGGGTACGACCCGTTTCTAGACGTGCTTGAACGCGGGTAAAGTTTTGGAAACGTTCTTTCACATTGTAGTGAGTCACTGCATCTTTACCGCCCGGCAAGACAGCCATTTTAATGCGATCGACAGGATGACGTTTAATTGGTTCATCGACTGTACCGCCGGCAATAATGTTGCCATATACAATCAAATCGTAAATACGGTAAACCGATTTCTTCGCCAATTGTTTACTTAAAGAAAATTGGGATTCGAGGTTTTTCGCAACAACCAACAGACCTGAGGTGTCTTTATCAATACGATGCACCAAACCTGCACGGGTCAACTCTGAAGATTTTGGGTAATGGTGCAAAATTGCATTCACCAATGTGCCTGTACTGTTTCCAGCGCCCGGATGAACAACCATACCGACAGGTTTATTAATCACCATAATATCGTCATCTTCATAGACAATATTAAGTGGAATATCTTCAGGTAAGCTACGGGTTTGTGCTTCTAACTCGACGTCTAAAGTCAATAACTCTGTGCCTTCGCATTTGTACTTTGGTTTCACAGTGTTACCATTGACCAACAAATGGCCCTCTTTGAGCCACTGTTTTAGCTTTTCACGAGAAAAATCAGTCCAAACCAGTGCTGAAACCTGATCAATACGTTGTCCTAAATAGCTTTCATCCAATTGAAATTGCAACGATAAACGTGTTGCAGTTGAGTCTGAAGTATGGTTATCTGCATCCTCAGAATCTTCAAGTAAATTGAAATCAGTTTCAGGGAAATTAGAATTGGAAGATTGTGCTTGACTCATTTGCTCATTCAGACAAAAGTGGTTTAATAGTTCAATTGTAGCTCATTGCCCGTATTAACAGAGGAATTTTTATGTCGCTACCAAAATATAAAATGACAATGCTTGCTCTAACAATAGGCATTGCATCGGCAATGGTAGGCTGTAGCAGTAATCCAAAGAAAGAAGTGGTCGACACAGGTCCACAATCAAGCGAACAGATTTATATCGAAAAAGCACAAAAAGCGCTTGAACGTAACCAATATACAGATGCAGCAAAACACCTTGAAGCTCTAGAGACCTACTACCCTACAGGTAACTATGCGCAGCAAGCACAACTTGAACTATTGTATGTAAAGTTTCAGCAAAAAGACTATGAAGGTGCGATTGCACTTGCAGACCGTTTTATTCGTATGAACCCACAACATCCGCAAGTTGATTATGCGTACTACGTGCGTGGTGTTTCAAACATGGAGCAAAACTACAACGGTTTGCTTCGCTATACTTCTTTAAAGCAATCGCATCGTGATGTGAGCTATCTCAAAGTGGCTTATCAAAACTTTGTCGACTTTATCCGTCGCTACCCATCGAGCGAATATGCAGTCGATGCCGCACAACGTATGAAGTTCATCAGTCAAGAATTGGCTGAAAGCGAAATGAATGCGGCGCGTTTTAATGTGAAGCGTAAAGCATGGTTAGCTGCTGTTGAACGTTCACTTTGGGTGATCGAACATTATCCGCAAGCACCGCAAGTTCCAGAAGCTCTAGCGACTGTAGCCTATGGTTACGACAAACTTGGTGATAAAACCACGTCTCAGCAATACATTGAAGTACTTAAACTGAACTATCCAAAACTTGTGAAGTCAGACGGTACGGTCAATATGCGTGCTGCACGTAGTGAAGGCAGCTTCCTTAACCGTGCAACTTTGGGTATTTTCGGTAAAGAAGCACAGACGATGTCTGAGCAAACCTCTACAGACGCGGTTGAAACTGATGAAGAAAAACGCAGTTTAACCAATCGTTTAAGCTTTGGCTTATTGGATCGTCCTCATAGCGAAAAAAACTGAGTCGTCAGAATCAGCTGAATAATATAGTCGCAACGAAGGTCGATTTTTCACAAAGGGCAAGTTAGAATACTTGCCCTTTTATCTTTTCAGGATCTACAGATTCGGTTAGATTAAAAGGTATACAATAGTTCGATGGACGATGCTGTACTGCATCCCCACTGAACTTACAGCATTGCTGATTTCAACATATTTCACGAACTGCCCAAATTCAATAGATAGACAGATAAAACAGCATGGCCATTCCTCAACATACAATTGATCAAATTTTAGATCGCACCGATATTGTCGATGTGATTGGTCAATTTGTGAAATTGAAAAAGACTGGACGCACCTACTCAGGATGCTGCCCATTCCATCAGGAAAAATCGCCATCTTTCCATGTCTATCGTGATAAACAATATTTTCACTGCTTTGGTTGTCAGGCCAATGGTAATGCCATCCGTTTTTTAATGGATATTGGTAGCCGTAACTTCATCGAAGTGATGAAGGATTTATCAAGCCAAACAGGGATTGAACTACCGAAAGACAATAACGATTCCAATAAACTCAAATATAAACGCGAATCTAAACCCAAACCTGTACAAAAACCTCCAATCGAAGCAAAAGCTCTGCCACCCAAAACAGGCGAAACCGACACAAATCCTGCTGCAGTAAATTTCGAACACGACCCATTTGCTGAGTTTCAAAATAACGAAGATGCCTTTTATGGGAACGATCCGTTTGCTCACTTTGACCAAGTTACCAATGGATTTGAAGATGTGCCGCAAGACGGAAACTTATATGACTTGCTGGAAAATGTCGCACAGTTTTATGAGCAACAACTTCCGCTCAGTCCAATTGGGCAAGCTTATTTTAAACAACGGGGTCTCAGTGCAGACACCATCGCCTATTGGCGTTTAGGCTATGCCCCCGAAGATTGGCAACATCTGGAAAAAGCCTTTCCACAAGATATCGAAGGACTCAAACTCCTCGGTTTGATTCGCACCAGTGATAGTGGTCGTGACTTTGACCTACTGCGCGAGCGGGTGATTTTCCCGATTCGAGATGCGAAAGGTCGTGTGGTCGGTTTTGGTGGTCGTGCCTTAAATGATGAAATCAAACCAAAATACATCAACTCTCCAGACTCTGAAGTTTTCCATAAAAACCAGTTACTTTATGGTTTATATGAAGGCCGTAAACAAAAAGCCCAAGATTGGTTAATGGTCGAAGGTTATATGGATGTCATTGCCCTACAGCAATATGGCATTCATGGCGCTGTAGCGACTTTAGGGACTGCCAGTAATACTGAACATTTAAACATTTTATTTAAGCAAAATAGCCGTATTACCATTGCATTTGATGGAGATACCGCAGGTCAAAAAGCAGCTCGACGTACGCTCGAAATTGCACTGCCATTACTGAATGATGGACGTGAACTTAAATTCTTTGTATTGCCGAATGACCATGACCCAGATTCATTGATCCGTCGTGAAGGTATTGAAAATTTTCGACGGTTACTGCACACCTCACCGCTTCTTTCTGAATTTGTTTTTGCACATTTAACGCAAAATCATAATGTTGCTTCGCCTGAAGGTAAAAGCAAGGTGATGGGTGAACTCAGACAGCTCACTGAACTGTTGCCGAAAGGTGGTTCATATCGTTATTTGCTACAACAATATTTCCGTGAAAAATTAGGGTTTAGCCGAAAGTGGCAGCCTCAAGTCAATAATGATGCATCATTGAGCTTTAGTACAAAAATTGATGCTGAAGAATATGTGATTGCGATTTTAATCAATCATCCTTATCTTTACATTCATTTTGAGCCTTTACGCGCCTTAGTTTCACAAGACCTATTGCTTTATCATGTGTTAAATATTTTCAATGTGATTTTTGATGAATTGCCTGATGATCCAGAGTTATCCACCTATTATGTACTCGGTGCTTGTGCAGCACATCATCATGAATTACAACATATTTTAGAACATGCCAATATCAGTGACTATACGTCATCACCTGAACAAGCAGATAAACTTGCGGCAGATTTATCGACAAAATTGCAATATCAATTCTTACAACTCAAGATCAAGTCGAATAAGTTTTCTAGCCTTGCTGAAATGCGTAATTTAAAACAACGTATTTATGATATTGATAAAAAAAGATCGCTCACCCTCCTTGAAGATTAATTTTTAACTTCAAGTTCAAACTGTGAATGACCGTTATTCAATGAATAGCTTATTTATTTCTTTGGTTTACGGCGATTTTCAGCCACATTAACTAAATTTTGTTCTAACATTTCAAAATAAGCAGGGTCTTCCGCCATCGCTGCATTGCGCAGCACGATAGAGGTTGGATGCAACAGCTTTTGGGTTAAACGATGCGACATTTCTTGCATAATCTTCGCAGCATCTTCGCCCTTTTGTAGACGATTCAGGGCTAAAGCCAGTTCTTCTTGACGCAATGACTCACCATGTTCACGGTATGCATGAATTGTCGAGCCAGCCAAATTCACTTTTTGCTGTGTGATTAAATCTGTCGCAAGCTGATTAACCATCACTTCGGCTTCAACTGCCGCCTGACGACGCTGAGCCAAGTTTTCTTCTATGACTGTTTGCAGATCATCGACACCATATAAATAAACACCATCTAAACTTTCGACTTTGGCTTCAATATCACGGGGTACCGCCAAATCGACCAACAACATTTGTTTATAACGGCGTTTTTTCAATGCTGCTTTGACATCCGCAAAATAAATCACTTGATGCAAGCTTCCAGTACAACTTGAAATTACATCTGCGCGATGTAAATTGTCTGCCAAATCTGCAAAATCAATTATTTCAACTTCTACGCGATGAGCAATCTCTTGGGATAAAGCTTCAGCACGGGCACGTGTACGGTTACAGATAATAATTCTACCCACACCCATTTCGGCCAAATGCTTCGCAACCAAGCTATTCATTTCACCAGCAGCAACAATCATGACCGTCAATTTTTCAGGCTGACTAAAAACCTGTAAAGCTAGCTGAGCAACGGCATAGCCCATCGACACCGCATGACTTCCTACCGCTGTTTCAGAACGCACTCGTTTTGCCGCATAAAAGGCATATTCAAAAATACGGTTTAAATTTGGGGAGACAGTTTCGGCATCTTTGGCTAAGGACAAAGCCGTTTTAACTTGACCTAAGATTTGAGGCTCACCAAGCATGAGCGAATCCAAGCCGCTAGCCACACGCATGAGGTGTGTCACCGCCTGTGCATTTTCATAACGATACACATGATTTGACAATTGCTTTACATCAATACCATTTGATTGGGCAAGCCAATTCAATACCATGTCTGCATTTTCAGACATCGCATAGACTTCAGTACGATTACATGTAGATACCACCACCATGTCATTGAGTTCAGGTGCATGGCTTTGCTGTTCAAGCAGCGCTGTTAACTTTTCAGGGTTAAATGCAATCTGTTCGCGCAGTTCTACAGAGGCGGTTTGATGGTTGACACCCAATGCAAAGAAAGACATATCAGATCATCATTTCGCTAAATTTATGCTATTGTGCATTATCGGCGTCATAAAAAGCATTACTTGGATCAAGAAAAATTGCGTCTAACAAATAGCCGACTGAACGGCCAGACAATAAAGCAGTATTCTACCACATTCTTACTTGTTGGTAGCATGGCTTCTACTGCCCCAATTCGGGCCGTGGGAGAAGTTTACCATGCAAATTCAGGATATGATGCAATTAAACAAAGTATGATTGCAGAATTTGCCTTAGCTTATAACGACATCCCAACCGCGCTTCATAATTACACCGTGCTTGCAATCAAAAGCAAATCCACCATGGTCAAACAGCGTGCTTTAAACGTTGCTATTGAGCAAAATGATTTACAAGCAGCCTTAGATATTGCTACACATTGGGTTGTGCAAGAACCTGAAGATGTACCAGCATTATTTTATTTATCACATATTGCTTTGAAAGCCCATGAATATGAGCTTGCCGCCGAAACACTTGATAAAATTTTAACCATTGACCCAAATGCAGATTTAGAACAAATTTTGGCGGGTATTTCCCCTGAGTCAGAGGAAGATCGTGCTTATCTGATCCAAGCACTGACCGCCAGCAAAGAAAAAACCAATCCCTCTATTTTGGTCTTAGTCGCAGGTTTACAAGCTCAAAATGGTGCCTTTGCTGATGCCTTAGACACCATTAATTTAGCACTAAAAAAACGCCCGAAAGTGACTGGCTATATCTTAATGAAAGCCAATTTACTTATGTCGTTAGGTGATGAAGAAGAAACCTTAAAATGGTTCGAAAAATCCAGCCGTAAACACCGCAACAATATGGAAGTTCGCTTAGCAGAAGCAAAATATTTAATTAAAATCAATCAGTCAGAATTAGGTCTAGAAAAACTCGAAGATATACTAAAGAAGTGGCCATCTGCTGAAGAACCGCTATTTATGGCAGGTCTGACCAGTATTGACTTAGAGCTTTATGAAAAAGCCGAAAAGTATTTGGTGGAGTTACGTTATTCGAGCAAATACCAAAATGAAGCGTATTACTATCTCGCAGTAAATGCTGAACGCAAACAGCATTATGAAACGGCAAAAGCCTATTATCGCCTTGTTGATGGCAGTCTTTATACAGTTTCACGGCGCAATATGATCAGCATTTTTAGCCAGCAAAATAAGCTGCATGATGCACTGCGCTTTTTAACCCAAGAGCGGGTTAATTATCCTCAACATGCCAGTTTCTTATATCTTGCTCAGGCAGATATTTTAAAACGCATGAACAATAAAAAAGCAGCAGTTCGTTTACTTGATGAAGCGGTAAAAAACTTACCTGAAGATCCAGAGCTCATTTATGCCGAAGTTCTACTGCTCGACGCCCATCAAGATAAAGATAGACTCGACCAATTACTAAAACAATTACTTGAAATTGAACCCAATAGCCCGACCTATTTAAATGCATATGCCTATACTTTGGCGGTACAAAATAGACGCTTAGATGAAGCCCGAAAATATGTCGAACATGCCTTGGAATATGCTCCTGAGCAAGCCTCAATTTTAGATACATTCGGTTATATTTGTTATTTGCAAAATGATTTTAGTACATCTGCATCTGTTTTGGCCAAAGCGTATGAACTGAGTAATAGTTTAAAAATTGGCATTCGCTACGCACGATCAGTCTTCATGCAAGGTGATATGAATAAATTTGACGCGTTGTTACAACAACTCCAACAAAAACATCCGAATGATCCGCAATTAGAGCAACTACATTCGTTATTGTTACCCCAACCCATGAAAAAGAGTTAGAAAAAGTTTATGCAAGTATCTTCAAAATTTGGGGTATCTGCCCTGACCTGCTGCGCTTTATTTTTTACCGGTTGTCAGCAATATGTTAAAACACCCGCTCAACCTAGCCCTGAAGAAGTCGCTGCAAATCAATTCAACTTACAAGGTAAGATTGGTGTGCGCACGCCACAACAGTCAGGAAGTGCTTTTTTTACTTGGGTTCAAGACCGCAATGAATATGATATCGAACTGAGTGGCATATTAGGTGTTGGAAAAACTCAAATCAGCGGTAAACCCGGTCAAGTTCAACTCAATAGTGCAAAAACCGGTTTGATTGAAGCAGCAACACCAGAAGAATTACTCGAACGTGCTACCGGTTGGCAAGCTCCCATTACCCACCTCGTCGACTGGGTACAGGCGCGCCCTGCAACCACACAAGCAAAAATTCAACGCGATACTGCGCAGCGTCCACAACAGATTATTGAAGATGGTTGGACGGTTGACCTGAGTTATAATGAAACTGCAACGGTACCGAACAAGTTAATTTTAAAACAAGCACTTGAATCCGGTCAGGAAAACCGTATTACAATGGTGATTCAAAATCGTTAATTTGCCTAAAAGCTGAACTATGACTTCCGTGATTCGTGTACCTTCTCCTGCAAAACTCAATTTGTTTTTGCACATTACTGGCCGACGTCCTAATGGATATCACGAATTACAAACAATTTTTCAGCTCATCGATTTATCGGATTGGATGGAATTTCACCCACTTGCAAATTCTGCTGATGAAGATTTTATTCAAATTGAGGGCTTAAACAGCGTCAATCTAGAGCAAAATTTAATTTATCGTGCTGCTCAAATACTCAAACCGTTTGCTAAAGCACTGACTGCACAAAAAATCCACATTGAAAAAAATATACCGATGGGTGCAGGGCTCGGCGGTGGTTCATCCAATGCAGCCACCACCCTAATCGTGCTTAATCAACTTTGGAAATGTGGTCTAAATACCGAACAACTTGCAGAACTCGGCTTACAACTTGGGGCAGATGTTCCCGTGTTTGTACATGGTCTAAATGCATGGGCAGAAGGTATCGGTGAACACTTAACATTCATAGATTTAGCTCAAAAACAGTACATTGTATTAAAACCTGACTGTTTTATCAGCACTCAACTGCTTTTTTCACAAAAAACGTTGACAAGAGACTCAAAGCCCACTAAATTTTGCGGCTATCAGGAAACGCCATCTGATTTTGGAAATAACTTTGAGCCTGTGGCACGAAGCTTATATCCCGAAGTCGATGAAGCAATGCGGTACTTAGATCAGTTCGGTACAGCAAAGCTTACAGGTACAGGTGCTTGTGTATTTACTGAAGTGACTGAAAATATGAATATTGATGACATATTGAAAAATGCACCATGTAAATCTTACTTGGTTCGCAGTTTGCAAGAATCACCATTACGTCATTTTGAAGTTTGATATAGGGGCGTCGCCAAGTGGTAAGGCACCGGGTTTTGATCTCGGCATCCGTTGGTTCGAATCCAGCCGCCCCTGCCATCATTTTTCACCTGTAGATGTAATTGCTGTAAAGTATTAGGGGCGTCGCCAAGTGGTAAGGCACCGGGTTTTGATCTCGGCATCCGTTGGTTCGAATCCAGCCGCCCCTGCCATTTACTTTATTCGCTATTTCATCAATTTAGGGGCGTCGCCAAGTGGTAAGGCACCGGGTTTTGATCTCGGCATCCGTTGGTTCGAATCCAGCCGCCCCTGCCATTTACTTCAAAAAAGACAGAGCATAATTTGCAGTATCTTTGTTGTTTCAACTTGACAAAATACTGTAAAAATATTAAAGTTCTGCCGCATTAGGGGCGTCGCCAAGTGGTAAGGCACCGGGTTTTGATCTCGGCATCCGTTGGTTCGAATCCAGCCGCCCCTGCCATCTAATTCCCTAATTTGCCAACCGCCAAGGGTGCTTCATGCCCAATCTTGTCGTTTTTAGTGGATCTGCACATCCACAATTCGCCCAAAAAGTCGTTAGCCACCTTCACATCCCTCTAGGTGCTGCATCTGTAGGTCAATTTTCTGACGGTGAAATCGCTGTCGAAATTACTGAAAATGTTCGTGGTAAAGACGTATTCATCGTACAACCAACTTGTGCTCCAACTAACGATAACCTTATGGAAATCTTAGTTATGGCTGATGCTTTGCGTCGAGCAAGTGCTGGTCGTATCACTGCTGTCATTCCTTATTTTGGTTATGCTCGTCAAGACCGTCGTCCACGTTCAAGCCGTGTGCCAATTACAGCAAAAGTTGTTGCAGATATGCTCACAACTGTTGGTATTGACCGCGTTGTCATGATCGACCTTCATGCTGACCAAATCCAAGGTTTCTTCGATATTCCTGTAGACAACATCTACGGTACTCCTGCACTTTTAGCAGATCTTCGTCAACAGTCACACGACAACTTAATGGTTGTTTCTCCTGACGTTGGTGGTGTAGTACGTGCGCGTGCTGTAGCTAAGCAAATGGGTGATATCGATCTTGCGATCATCGACAAACGCCGTCAAAAAGCGAATGAATCTCAAGTAATGCACTTGATCGGTGACGTTAAAGGCCGTGACTGTGTCATCGTTGATGATATGGTGGATACAGCAGGTACATTGTGTAAAGCTGCTGACGCACTAAAAACTTTCGGTGCTCGCAAAGTTGTTGCTTACGCAACTCACCCTGTACTTTCTGGTAAAGCTTTAGAAAACTTGAAAAACTCTGTGATTGACGAATTGGTTGTAACAGACACTATTCCGCTTTCAGAAGAAGCTCAAGCTCTTGGTAAGATTCGCCAAGTTTCAGTTGCAAGTATGGTTGCTGAAACAATTCGTCGTATTAACAACGAAGAATCTATTAGCGCAATGTTCGATTCTTATCTATAATATAGCGCTAAATTTAAAAGCCCTGCCTTTTGGTGGGGCTTTCTATCACTAGACTGGTCGAAGGTCTAGTTAATTAAACTTAAATAGGAATGTCTATCATGGCAAACTTCGTATTAAATGCAGTAGCACGTGAAGAAGCAGTACAAGGGAAAGGTTCGAGCCGCCGCCTTCGTCTTCAAAATAAAGTACCAGCAATCATCTACGGTGGTGCAGCTGAACCTGTAGCAGTTACTTTGGAACTTCGCGAACTTGTTAAAGCTTTAGAAAACAACGCATTCTTTGAAGAAGTTGTTGAAATCAACATCGACGGTAAAGCTGAAAGCGTTAAAATCCAAGCTTTACAACGTCACCCAGCTAAAAACACTCCTATGCACGCTGACTTCAAACGCGCATAAGTGTTAAATGGTGTAAATGAGTGAGTAAACTTTCACTGATTGTTGGTTTGGGTAACCCAGGTTCTGAGTATGCCCAAACCCGCCATAATGCAGGCTTCTGGTTCGTAGAACGCCTTGCAGAACAATATGGCATCCAACTCAAAGCTGATCCTAAATATAAAGGCATCAGTGGTCGTGGTAATATCGAAGGTCAAGACGTTCGTCTGCTGTTACCCACAACCTTTATGAACCTCTCTGGTCAAAGTGTTGTTCCCTTCGCCAAATTCTATCAAATTGCTCCTGAAGCAATACTTATCGCACACGATGAACTTGATATGAACCCTGGTGTCATTCGCCTGAAAACTGGCGGTGGTCATGGTGGTCATAATGGTTTGCGCGATATCGTCCCGCATATTGGTCCAAATTTCCATCGTTTACGTATTGGTATTGGTCATCCAGGTTCTAAGGAACGTGTCTCAGGCCATGTCTTAGGTAAAGCACCAAGTAGTGAACAAGGCTTAATGGATGATGCTATTGCACATGCCTTATCACGTACTAAATTGTTGGTAAGTGGTGAGATTCAGCAAGCTATGAACCAAATCAACGCTTACAAATAGAACTGACAATTCCACAAATTGTTGAACAATACTTATTGCCATCTGAATGATTTCAGAGCAAAATGCGCTTGCATTTGACTGCTCACCCAGCATTCAAGAGATTGTTCCACCATAAGATACGATCTTAGGTCTACCAAGGAGACGCTAGCCATGCTATCTCGTTTATTAAAAGCTAAAATCCACCGTTGCGTCGTTACACAAGCAGAATTACATTATGAAGGTTCTTGTGCAATTGACGGTATTCTTCTAGATTTAGCCGGTATCCGTGAGTATGAAGAAATTCATATGTGGAACGTGACTAATGGTAAGCGTTTTACCACTTATGCCATTCGTGGTGAAGAAGGTTCTGGCATTATCTCTGTAAATGGCGGTGCTGCTCACCAAGCAGATATTGGCGACTTGTTGATTATCGCAACTTTTGGTGATTTCACAGAAGCTGAAGCAAATGCACATAAGCCACGCTTAGTCTACGCGAACCCAAACAACACGGTGAACCACACAGCGAACTGTATTCCAGTTCAAGTCGCTTAATTCAAGCATTTAAAGATTCTAAAAAGCCCGCAAAATTTGCGGGCTTTTTTATGGCTGAACTATGCATTATTGACTGCAAAAATTCAGTATTAGACGCATATCACTACATATAACTCAACAGCTCAACTTATCTCCCCTGCTCTCGGGCCCTTCCACCATGCTTGGTTTTGTTTACAATCAAAGGGCTGTAAATGCTCTCCGACCAAACCCACCAACAAAGGCTGACCATTTTCTTGTACCTTTAGCTCTGCATATTGCGCATCGCGATAGCACGACTCCAAGCCTTCAGCAAATAAAAAGCTGCTCGCAGCGGGATATAAACCCTCAAATCTATTATCAGGATTTTTGAGCAGCAGTTTTGTGGATGAGCTTGGATACTGCGCTAACAACTCTGGGTTGAAACTGGTTCGAATCACTCTACGCTGTGCATCAAGCTGCACATAACTCACAATACTTTTTTGATCGACAAAATAGTCACGGTGTACATTTTCTTCTGTATTCGCTTTGGCAGCCTGCCCATTGGCAGATTGCTCTTTTGATGGCTGACCACCAAAATAGAGCTGATAATTCAAGACCATATAATCACCTTGAATCAAAGAGCGTGGATCGACAGGCTGCAGCTTTACATAAATACTCTGACTGTTTGCCAGATGCCATTCATGACGTGCAATCATCAGTACAAATAAAAGAATACTAAGTACAGCCAAACCAATAGGAAGCATTTTTTTATTGAGTATGGTCATCACACATCTCCCCCTTGTTTATACTGTATCGTAGATAACATCTTGGTAATGCCAAGTAGCAAAAGGCCAGAAATCAAAATCGTTAAACTTTTCAATAAAAAACTCAGACCCAAATTGTAATACAGCATCCATAAGCTAAAAATGATCAACAAGATGCTCAAGGCTTTAACCAAAGATTGCTGATAGACCTGCGCCCATGCCAATAAAACCAATAACAAGAAAATTCCAAAATAGCCCATCGCAATCAGCACAAGGCCCAATAGCAGTAACGGCCATTTTTCGCTCCCCACCTGTTTTTGCTGATTTGCGATGTAAAGGCCAAGCCAAACCACAGGCAGCAGGTAACCGACAAACAGGTCAAGAACACCATTTTGGGTCTGTTCAAATTGTAGAATGTTATTTGACAACGTCTGCAACACCACACCCACCAATACGATGCATAACATCCACAACACAATGCTTTTTCGATACATCGAGTGCAACCAAGCTGTTGCACTCCCGAGCAAGAAAATCAGTAGAATATAATTCAATCCAATCACAGCTAAGATGACATGTTCATTGCTCATAAAAAGATCGGCATCAAATAGTGTGGCCACTGCAAGGCCGTATCCTGCAATGAGTTGAATAAAAACAATAAACCAATGCATTCGACTAAACAAACAGAGCAATATAACGCCAATTTGCAACACTAAAATAAACGAAATGCTATTGGTTAAGCTCTCTGTATGAATGAAGACCGCAGATTGGCCACATACCCATAAGCAGTAAGCAAATTGGCGACTAAAGATACTTTTAGCTCGTCGAATCAACCACCAAGCCACAGCTACAAAAACTAAGCCCATGACGATCGAAAACGCCTTCCAATAGGTCAGCAATAAGCTCGATAAAATAATTCCTGCCAACCATGCCCCAATCGCTAAAGGAATAACCGCAAATTTAGTCTGTGGCAGAAATTTCATCAGCGCCCAACTGATCACCGCAAACCAAGCAAATATCAGCAAAGCAAAAACCAACAATCCTGCACTCGAGTCAGATAAAATATGTTCTGCCCATTGGAAAATCAAAATACTGAAACTCGCGGCAAGACCCGCAGTTTGTAAACTGGTTTCTAATGCACGCTGTTGTCGATAAAAATAGATAATCAGATAAATTGGAAGCAACAAGGCAAAAATTAAATATTGCCATTGATACTGATCTACCCCATTTCCACAGTATAAAAACATGCAATACATCGACATTAGTGTAATAAATGCAATAAATACTAAGCGCAGTGCAGCATAATATTTCAAACAATAGGTCACACAAATTGCCGTCAATACATTCATACAGAGTAAATACCCCCAAGAATGATCAACGATTAAATAGCTTTGTTTAAAATATAAAAATAATGCCAATTGACTGATCAAACACAGTAACGCAAAGACTCCGATATTCGGTCGATATAACCAAGGTAAAAGCAGCAAAGCCCAGACCAAAAATAACAGATAACTGTCTGCTCCTGTTTGATAGACCTGCCCAATCACAGCTAAACTTAATCCGAGCAACAAAGCACTTAAAGCATCTAAGCTTTGCTGAATCCAAGCATGCCTTACAAAATATACACTCGTCACAGCACTCAGTACCAACAGCAACATTGGAATTGCCAATTGAATAAATTTGGGTAACATCAGCCAGTTTGCCGCGATCAAATACACGAAACTGGCTGCTATCAGTGCAACACCGATCACTTGCAGATACCGAATGACCTGTACATCTTGGAACAGATCTGTTGAAAACTCTTGATCTAACTGTGAATGATGCAGCTTTATATTCTGCTGCTGAGAATGCTGAGGAGCGGTCATTTTTTATCATTATGCAATCATGGTTGATTTATCGGCACGATAGCATGCTTTGACACACTTTATATAAATGCTTACAAATCCAATCTTATAACTTTACTTATCTAAAATTTTGCAAAAGATTCCGAGTATTAACATCCTATTCAGCCTAGAACAGGTCTATAATCATTTCACATCGCTTCAGGGCGGGGTGTAATTCCCCACCGGTGGTAAATTTGTTGGGTTGAACGCCCTGCAAAAAGCCCACGAGCCAATCGTTTAAACTCGATTCGCAGATCAGGTGCAATACCTGAGCCGACGGTATAGTCCGGATGAAAGAAGACGACGTCACATCTCTATATCATTGATCATTTTCAATATATATCGTAACGCCACTATTTCACATGTCCTGAAATGTTCAACCGTATCTAAAATTTACGCGAGCGTTTCAATGTCTAGTTTAATTCAACCCGAAATTTTCTTTTCTGCCCTTCCACCTGCAGAACAGCGCATGCTGCAAGCCTTAGAAGACATTCGTCATGGCAAGCCTGTTTTAGTCATGGACGATTTTGACCGTGAAAATGAAGCCGACCTGATTGTTGCTGCAGAAACACTCACTGTAGAAACCATGGCACGTATGATTCGTGACGGTTCAGGAATTGTCTGCCTGTGTTTAACCGATGCTCAAGCCAATCATTTAGAACTTCCACCCATGGTGTCTGATAACTCTAGCCATTTTAAAACTGCCTTTACCGTAACCATTGAAGCTGCGGAAGGTGTTACTACTGGAGTTTCAGCAAAAGACCGAACAACTACAGTCAAAGCCGCAATTAAAGATGGTGCTGTTGCTAGTGACTTAAACCGTCCGGGTCATGTTTTTCCTTTACGTGCGCGTGAAGGCGGCGTATTGACCCGTCGTGGACATACTGAAGGGACTATTGATTTGGCACGTCTAGCCGGTTTAAAACCTGCAGGTGTTTTGTGTGAATTAACCAACCCAGACGGCACAATGGCCAATGGCGTACAAGTTTTAGCGTATGCACAAACCCATCATTTGACTGTACTCACCATTGAAGAAATTGTGCAATATCGTTTACAACACAATCTCTAGTGCGAATTAATTAAAGCTCTACACATTCATAAAAAGGCTGACTGAATCAGCCTTTTTTATTTTTTACTGCACATTTCAAGTTAAGAATTAAACCGTGAATATGCTATAGATCCCGTAGATGGCAACTACCACTAAAATCAGCCCACACAGTGCCAACAATTTTTTATACCAGCGTGATTTCGACAATCGATGAAAAGACAAATACACCAAAGACAAAGTTGCGAAATCTAAAACAATCCAACTCAGGGTCAACACAATTAAACTCAGATTAAGATGAGGAGTAATTCCTACAAACTGCGGAAAAAATGACGCGAAGAAAATAATATCCTTAGGATTTGAAATCCCCACAATTAGTCCTTGCTTAACCCCCCCTTGTGCTGCTTTTAACTGCAGAGATTGTGCAGTGGGCTGTATAGTTACTTCTTTTAAAATATCAAATCCAATATAAGCAATATATAAACAACCCAGTATTTTGATGCCATCGAGCCAATGAGCATTAACATTTAAAATGCCTTTTAAAATACACACTGACAGCACAATCAAAATCAGTGACGCAAAATTTGTCCCGACAATGGTTTGAAATGCCTTTTTATATCCACCTTGTAAACCTGAACTTGCGACCAACAGCATGACAGGTCCAGGTGTTGCAATCATCACGATGACTGCCACACAATATAAAAAGTACTCCGAATAATTCACGCTGAGATTCCTTCACTTATTTTTTTACATCACGATAAATTTCATACATAAAAAAAGAGGACTTAGTCCTCTTCATCCATGTTTTGCAATAAATGCAAGCGAATGGCATCTGCTCTTAAAAATGCCAAATCATAGCTGGCTGTGGCGAGTGCCAAAACACGACGCTCAAATTCATCCCACAACGGTCGCACCTGTTTGTAATGTATCCCGAGTCCACTTTCATCTGTGAAATGACGGTTTTTTTCGCAGAGCTTGAGTGCGTGATACAGTTTACGGCCTTTGCTTGCATCTGGACGTAAGCGAACTCGCTTAGACAAGACAAAGCCTTCGACATGGATGATATCTGCTTGAGGCAACATCGGTATTAAAATTTGATCTAATTGTGCATCTAAACGACACCAAATGGCCGTGTGTTGCTCTGCTGTATAGGTATTCCATTTTATGACTTCATGGTTAAAACGGCGGCAACCACGACAGACTGAATCACCAAATACCGTAGAACAACGCCCTGCACATGGGGTTAACGAGGCAATTCGACGATCAGTACTCAAAACCGGCTCCATTCAATCAATATTTATGGGATAAAAACAACTCGGCATGACTATACACGCTAAAACTACTGAAATGAAGCTATGATCAAATGTGTGGTTAAAAGCCATCGCTTTACTCGCTTATTCATCCAAATCACGGTAGAATGTGCGCCTTAATTTTTATCCTGTTTATTCATTTGGAGTACTCCATGAACGCTACTGTAGAACAGCTTGCACCTGTAGAACAGCAAGCGACCTCTGGTTGGGTTGTTGCCGCACTTTATCAATTCAAAGAAGTTCAAGATCCTGCCGATCTTCAACAACGTCTTTTAGACTTGGTAAAAACCATCAACCTTTGCGGTACTCTAATTGTGGCAGGTGAAGGTATTAACGGTACTGTTGCCGGTGACCGTAAATCTGTAGATATCATCCATCAATTCCTTCTCAATGAAGGCTTTAATGCGATGGAATACAAAGAATCGCATAGCACGGATAAACCATTCCGTAAAATGAAGATCAAACTGAAAAAGGAAATCGTGACTTTAGGTGTGGAAGTGAAACCACGTGATTTAGTCGGTCACTATCTTGATCCTAAAGAATGGAATGAACTAATTACACGTGATGACGTAATCCTAATTGATACACGTAACGACTATGAATACAAAGCAGGTACATTTAAGGGTGCGATTGACCCGAAAACTGAGACTTTCCGTGAATTCCCTGAATACGTGAAAAAAGAGCTTGTGCAGCATAAAGATAAGAAAATTGCCATGTTCTGTACAGGCGGTATTCGCTGTGAAAAATCAACCTCACTTTTACTTCAAGAAGGCTTTAATGAGGTTTATCACCTTAAAGGCGGTATCTTAAAATATTTAGAAGAAACCCCTGTTGAAGAAAGCATGTGGGAAGGTGAATGTTTCGTATTTGACGGTCGTACTGCTGTCACTCACGGTATGGAAGAAGGCGAAAATATCAAATGTCACGCATGCGGTTGGCCACTGGCTCCTGCTGAAGTTGAACTTCCGAGCTACGAACATGGCGTATCATGCAAATACTGTATCGACAAAACTACGGAACAACAAAAAGCTGGCTTCCGTATGCGTCAATCACAAATTGTGGCAGCAAAACGTAAGCGCCTCTAAGGAAAATTTGTTGTAACGATATATAAATAAAAGCCCTATTTTTAGGGCTTTTTTTACGCATTCTCAACAGTGACTTAATTTTTTTGACAAAATAACTATATCTGGTTATTTACGAGAATCAGTTCGCGCATTTATGCTTATTCTGATCAATTGATCCGAGAAAATCATTATAGATAATTGAAAAGGAAAGCATTATGCCAAAATTAATCAACTCTCCAATTGCAACCTCAAGGCGCCTTGCTTTACCCGCTCCCCGTGTAAAAGAAAGTGTAGGAGAATTAAAACACCTCCTTAACCAACAGTCGCATATTTTGATAGTCAGTGTCGCTACATGCATTGGTGCAATTTTTGCCTTATTTATTGCTTATACATTGCACTTACAACCCACTATGCTCAATATTCTTGGACTTTGTGTGATTCCATTTGCTTTATCTCTAAGCTTACGCCAAGTCTATATTCACACACTGTTAAATATGGAACATGATGATTAATTTACGCACCTTACAACGTCACTTATTGCAACCTAGTCCTACGCTGTTCAGTATATAAAACGATTTTTAAAGCTGCTAAAGCTCCGAAATCTAAATAAAATCCAAACTGAACAGCGTACACTCAATACTATAAAAACTATGATCCAAGCCTTTCAATTATTCAGCCTTATATCATTCAGCATATCTTAATGCCATCACGCATTGATACATTTTCCTTCTAATTCAGCCTACATGCTACTTAATACAAGATGAACTCAATATTTGTTGTTTTTGCTTAGGTGGTTTCAGGAATATTTAAAACGGAACTTTACCCACTGCGCGTTTCAACATAGGATAAATACACCTTTTCTCTGCCTTAGCTACCATGACTTTAACTGAATGGATCATTTCAATCATGGAACAATTGGGTTATGTCGGTATTGCCCTACTCATGTTCCTTGACAATGTCTTCCCCCCAATCCCCTCAGAAATCATTATGCCCTCGGCTGGCTATTCTGCCTCCCAAGGTCAACTACTGCTCATTGGTGTCATTATTTCAGGTTGTGTCGGCTCTTTACTGGCGGCTGCATTGCTATATTGGATTGGTTATAAATTTAAGCATGAATCCATCTTTCACTTCGTCGATCGCTATGGAAAGTATTTATTTATCAAATCGGCAGATGTAAAAAAATCTCTAGCATGGTTTGAGCAATACGGTCACCGCATTGTATTTTTCGGCCGGATGATTCCAGCTGTGCGTTCTCTTATTAGTATTCCTGCTGGAATGAGCCGCATGCCATTTTGGAAGTTTATGTTTTATAGTGGTTTAGGTACGATTATTTGGACCACTTTTTTAGCTTGTATGGGTTTTTATTTAGGTGAAAATCAGCAGTTAATGCAGCAAATATTTAGTAAAGTTGGCCATCTGATTATTCTGATCACAGTCATCATTATTGCTTGGATTTTGTACCGTCGACATCAACGTCGACCTCGTTAATTTTTTGTTTTGGGGCTTAAATGAAACACTATCTCCTACACTTTGCTGCTGTTTATAGCATCGCCTTGGTGCTTTTGATTACCGTATTAATTTTTGGATTAAATCTTGGTGGTATTACATTAATTCCTACATTGGTGGCATGTGCATTAATCAGCGTTGGGCATTTTGTAAAGAAAGAACAACGTGTGCCTAGCAACCATGAAAAGATCCAACTGGTTTGGGGCTCCAGTGCCGTTGCAATCATCATTGGTAGCTTTTTTGTGCTGTTCTTGGTGCTGATGAATCCCAATGCCGAAAGCATTATGAAGTCTGTGGATAATGCAGGCATTGGGCTAACTGCTGTAGTTATGCTCTGCATGGTCGCCATTCATGGCACGATATTTCATATTGCCTACGGTTGGTATGCAGACTACTGCGCTAAAAAATTATAAATTTTTTTAACTTATTCCGTTAGAATTTGAATCAATACCCTTCACTGAAACTTAAAATTCAGTGAAGAAACTTCGGGCAAGCTATACTCGCTCTTTATAAAACGAAAACATGAACATTAAATAATGAAAAAATACATCATCACATTTAGCATTGCTTATGCACTCGCCATGGTTGCTGTCGCAGCCATCGAATCTTTCTTTGATTTACCTGGTGGTTCATCTATTACCTGTCTCATCGTGGGCGGTCTTGCTGCAGCATCTAGCTTTGTTAAAGACCATCAGCGAGTGCCAAATAAGTTAGAAAAGCGAACTTTGATTTGGAGCTGTATTTTAGCTTCCGTACTGATTAGTGTCGTCGCGACTGTCATTTGTCTCTTGATCTTCCCTGAAACCCAAGCCTTTATTCAAATGGCGCTAACGGAATTACCCGCTTGGGTCTGGCTGCTTGCTATCAGCTTTAGCTTATTCATCCATTATCTCATGTTGGCTTTATCTTTTGGATGGATGGCAAAGAGCTTCTTAAAAGCCAAACGTAGTTAAGCCTTTAGACTAACTTTGAATTGAAAAGGTATAGCGCTAAAAAAAGCACCCAAGGTGCTTTTTTTAAATTTCGTCGAAATTAATTTGGTGTGTGATACATCAAATATAATTCGTTCAAATTGGTTGGGATTTCTTCTGCAAGTTCATCCATCAACTGACCATTACGACGGAAAGATTCCATTTGTGGATCTTCTTCATCAATGCCGCTGAACACCATGATTGGCAAAGTTAAATCTACCAATTGTTCTTCAAACTCGTCGGTGAACCATGCATCTTCGTTTAGGAACATGGCATCAACGAAGCCAACACTCCAGTCACCAAGACTTGATTCAACATCGGCTTCTTCAATTTCAAATGGAAATTCAATACCATCTTCATTGGCAAGATTCTGACGAATCGATTCGAGCCATGCTTTTACTTGTGCAATAATTTCAGCAGGTACTTTTTTCTGATTGTTATCAAAAAGTTCGTCTAGCCATTTATCAAAAGCTGGGCCTACTGCAATTGCACATAAAAAACCATGAGTCGCTGCAAAATCTAGACCATGCTCGTTGTCATCGCCGTCTAGATAGTCACTCAAAAGGTCTAAATCTAAAGCACTCATTTCAAATCCAGAGTTAGAAACTTAATGCGTAAGCATAGCATTTTCAAGCGCTATGCTAAATCGCTATTTAGTCTTCTTCGTCATCAAAATCATCGTCATCGTCGATATCGTAATCAAAATCTTTAAGCTCACGTTCAAGACGGCGCTGAGCCAGAAGGTCATCAATAAGTCGGCGCTTTTCTAACGATTCTTTCGCGCTAGTTTTTGCACTGGCCTCATCGAAATTCACATCATCATCACCGTAGTTATCATCTAGTTCAAAATCTGTAGAAGACACCAAAACTACCTCATAATGAAAAAAATTGAAGGGGTCTAGCCGCTATTTATATGGGATATAAAATATTGTCAAGTTTTATTTGTTTTTTTAACAACTAAACTTTAAAAATAGGTCTTTTTTTCTTACCAAAACCTGTGGCATGATATAATCCACCCTGCGTCCTTCATTTTTATGACAGTCAAAGATGACTCGTAAAATAATCGATGCATGGGATGAACTTGAAAACAACAATTTCAGCCCCACCTAAATTACTGAATTTAAATTTTTAATATCTCATTGGACAGCTTGATGCTGTACCGTCCTAATGGGATAAGCCAGCTATTAACAAGATTTAATGAGACGATCGTGCTAAAATGCACGGTTTTTTACTGCCACAGATTCAACGAAGAGTAAGCAAAGATGAGCGATATGACTTCCCCTACTTCTCAAGTAGCGGCTCTGATTAGCCGAGGCAAAGAGCAAGGTTACCTAACTTTCGCCGAGGTTAACGATCATCTCCCGGACTCAATCACTGAAAGTGAACAGATTGAAGACATCATTCAGATGTTGAATGACGTGGGTATTCCGGTACATGATCGTGCACCAGAAACTGACGATACAATGTTTGAAGGTGGCAGCGAAGCGACTGACGAAGTTGCTGAAGAAGAAGCCGCTGCTGTACTTGCATCTGTTGAAAATGAACCCGGTCGTACCACTGACCCTGTGCGTATGTATATGCGCGAAATGGGTACAGTTGAGCTTTTGACACGTGAAGGCGAAATTAGCATTGCAAAACGTATCGAAGAAGGTATTCGTGACGTTTTACATTCTATTGCTTATTGGCCAAATGCAGTCGAAGTTGTATTGCAAGAATATAAAGATTATGAAGCGGGTGAACGCCGTTTAGCTGATATTCTTTCTGGTTATTTAGATCCAGAATCTGACGAAGCCATCCCAGAAGTGATCGATGAAGATGATTCTGAGATCGATGAAGATGAAGCGTCAACCAACAAGCCAACTAAAGATGTCAAACTTGATGATGACGATGAAGAAGAAGAGTCTGAAGGTGATGATGATTCTGAAGGCGAATCTGGCCCAGATCCTGAAATTGCTAAAGCACGTTTCACTGAGCTTGAACAAGCATGGTTAGTCACTAAAGCTGCAATTGAAAAACATGGGCGTAACAGTAAAGAAGCTGCTGCTGCACTTGAAGCACTTGCAACTGTGTTTATGATGTTCAAATTCACACCACGTTTATTCGACATCATCTCTGATTTGATTCGTAATACCCATGACCAAATCCGTACTTCTGAACGTGAAGTTATGCGTTATGCAGTACGTCGTGGTCGTATGGACCGTACTCAATTCCGTACGTCTTTCCCAGGTCAAGAATCTAACTTTGCTTGGTTAGATGAACAAATTGCTAAAGCACCTGCAGAAATGAAAGGCTATCTTGAAAAAGTCCGCCCTGACGTTCTGGCATTCCAACAAAAAATCGCTGACATCGAGAAAGAACTTGGTTTAGATGTTAAAGGCATCAAAGACATTTCTAAACGTATGTCGATTGGTGAAGCGAAAGCTCGCCGTGCGAAAAAGGAAATGGTTGAAGCGAACTTACGTTTGGTAATTTCGATTGCGAAAAAATACACCAACCGTGGTTTGCAATTCCTCGACTTGATCCAAGAAGGTAACATTGGCTTAATGAAAGCGGTGGATAAATTCGAGTATCGTCGTGGTTATAAATTCTCTACTTATGCAACTTGGTGGATTCGTCAGGCGATTACGCGTTCGATTGCTGACCAAGCACGTACTATTCGTATTCCAGTACACATGATCGAAACCATTAACAAGATCAACCGTGTATCTCGCCAACTTCTTCAAGAAATGGGTCGTGAACCGACACCAGAAGAATTAGGTGAACGTCTAGAAATGGACGAAGTGAAAGTTCGTAAAGTGCTTAAAATCGCGAAAGAACCAATTTCAATGGAAACACCAATTGGTGATGATGAAGATTCGCATCTTGGTGACTTCATTGAAGACGGTAATATCACCTCTCCTATTGACGCTGCAACGTCAGAAGGCTTAAAAGAAGCAACACGTGAAGTTCTTGAAAACTTGACTGAACGTGAAGCGAAAGTCTTGAAAATGCGTTTTGGTATCGATATGCCAACCGACCATACCTTGGAAGAAGTGGGCAAACAGTTTGACGTAACACGTGAACGTATTCGTCAGATTGAAGCGAAAGCATTACGTAAACTTCGCCATCCTTCACGTTCAGAGCATTTGCGTTCATTCCTTGAGAATGATTAACCTATAACTAGGACAATGCAGGCTTGAATATGGGGTTTTCCGCCCCATATTATGAGCATGTAGCAAATGATTCCAAATACCTGCTCATTGCAGGTATTTTTAAATAATGAGGTGTCCCATGACTGATATGACTAATCGCGCTCCTTCACGTGAATTGCAAGAGCATCTTTGGGTCTTCCCTATGGACTACCCTATTAAATTGATTGGTAATGCAGGTGAAGAACTTCGCCTTGCAGTGAATGAAATTTTTGTTAAACATTTTCCTGATTTTGATGGCAGTAAAATGACTGTGACTCCATCTCGTACAGGTAAATATCATTCAATTACTGCTCAATTACGTTTCGAAGAGTTAGAACAAGTACATGCGGTCTATGCGGATTTAGCAGCTTGTAAACACATTCGTACCGCGCTGTAATTCTGTTGATTTAAATAAAAAAGCACGCTTTAGGGCGTGTTTTTTTATGTCTAAGTATAATAGTAATACCCTCAAGTAATTCAGTATTTAACCCCCCTTTTGTACGTCTAATTCATTATAATCCATACATGACTTTGATAGAAAAGGACACGAAATACGTGACTGAAACTGTTCAAAAACCCGAATTAATCATTCGTCAATATAACCAACTTACCCCTTATGCAGACCGCTTTTTAGAGATGAAAACTCTCACTGAACAGCGAGATGAAAACTCACCTGATGAGCTGTGGATATTGCAACATCCCGATGTATTAACTCAGGGGCAAGCTGGCAAACCTGAACATATTTTGGTGCAAAGTAACATCCCTGTGATACAAACAGACCGTGGTGGACAAGTCACTTGGCATGGACCGGGTCAGTTGGTCGCTTATTTCATGTTTGACTTAAATCGCTTAGGTTGGAACGTGCGTACGCTGGTTTCCTATGCAGAAAACTTGATGATCGAACTGCTGAAAAAGTACGGCATCGACGCTTATGCCAAGCCTGATGCACCCGGTGTTTATGTTGCAGAACGCAAAATTGGTTCTCTCGGTTTTAAAATTCGTAAAGGCCGCAGTTATCACGGTTTGGCACTGAATATCGATTGTGATCTATTTGGTTTTCATACCATTAATCCATGTGGCTATGCTGGATTAGAAATGGTTCGTATACAAGATTTGGTGCAAGATTACCCTAAATTTGAAAACTTATGCGTCGATATCATTGATACTTTGAAAAACAGTGGTTACTTTAAAGACGTAACAGTCAAACAACTATAAAAGACTTTGCTTTCTCAAATAAAATAATTTAGAGTAAAAGCTCTAAATTAATAATTATAGATAAGGGATGTACACGTGATTGCAACTAAATCCGTTAAACCCGCGCTCCAGCAGGCCTATGTCAAACTCATGATGGATGTGATTGGCAGAGGTCTGGTCATGGCGAGCCAGGTCGATGAAGAAATTAAACAAGAAGTTGCTAAATTTCCAGTTAATTTTATTTTATCTATGAATGTTTTTCCTAATGGTGCTGCATTTGTCGCGCAAGTCACGGAAGACCATCAACTCAAACTCCTCACACCCGGCACTCAAAAGCCTGACTTAACCATTACGTTTAAACATTTGAATCATGCCTTTTTGGTCTTCTCATTTCAAGAAAGTACCGCACAAGCCTTTGCCAATGACCGCATGATCGCCGATGGTGATTTGTCTTATGCCATCCGACTGGTGCGTTGTCTCAACAAAATGGAAGCGTTAATTTTACCTAAATTGGTGGCTGAATTGGCTGTCAAAGAATATCCAACACATTTAAGCCTAAAAGAAAAACTGAGCGGTGCTGCAAATATTTATTTAAAAGTAGCCCAGTCTTATTTAAAACGGAGCGCATAACACATGGCTAAACCATATTACGAATTTTTCTGTCCTGTAAAAGTGATTGCTGGCCATGCTGCTTTAGAACACATTCCATTCGAACTGTCTACTTTGGGTGCTAAACGCCCCATGATCATTACTGACAAAGGCGTTCGCAGTAATCAATTACTTGCACCGATTGAAGCGGCATTTGAAAGTACCGAGACGGTGATTGGCTATATTTTTGATGATGTTCCGCCAGACTCAAGTCTAGAAACCGTACGTAAAGCGGCTCAACTTTACCGCGACAACCAATGTGATGCCATTATTGCCGTCGGTGGCGGTTCAGTGATTGATACCTCTAAAGCAACCAACATCTTGGTATCTGAAGGTGGTGATGACTTACTGAAATACTCAGGTGCGCACAACTTACCAAAACCTTTAAAACCATTTTTTGTGATTCCAACAACCTCGGGTACAGGTTCAGAAGTGACTATGGTCGCTGTGGTTTCTGACCCTGAAAAGAATGTCAAAATGGCTTTTGCATCGAATTATTTGATGCCACATGCGGCAATTCTTGACCCACGTATGACGCAAACTTTGCCACCTCATCTTACGGCTATGACAGCGATGGATGCGATGACGCATGCCATTGAAGCCTATACGTGCATGGCGGCGAACCCGATTTCAGATGCCTATGCAACTGCCGCAATCAAGAAAATTAGCAATAGCTTATTTGGTGTATTAGATAATACTAGCGATGCACATGGGCGCTTAGAACTTGCACAAGCGTCTACAATGGCAGGAATTGCATTTTCGAATTCGATGGTTGGATTAGTCCACTCATTGGGTCATGCTTTAGGTGCTGTTGCTCACCTGCCCCATGGATTATGCATGAATTTATTCTTGCCGTATGTGTTGGAATACAACAAAGAAGTGAATGGCGATAAGATTGCTGAATTACTATTACCACTGGCTGGTCCTGATATTTATGCACAAACACCAGCACATCTTCGTGCAGATAAAGCAATTTCAACGATTTTAACTATGCGTGATCGCTTGTATAGCTTGACCAAATTACCACGTACTTTGAGTGAAACAGGTAAAGTGACTGAAGCTCAATTAGATGAAGTGGCAGAGAAAGCACTGAATGATGGATCTATTATTTATAATCCTAAAGAATCCAGCTTAGAAGACCTCAAAACTATTCTAAAAAAAGCTTGGTAATTGCTGAAAAATAAGCGAATATAGCGAAAAATTAAGCCTGATGTTTTTTTAAACATCGGGCTTTTCACTTGCAGAACGCAATATCAGTTATTTTTTAATCAAACTGGCATAATTTCTGCTAAAAATAATTTCAAAGTTACTGACAAAATGTACCAATTTGGAGTAGATTGGCGCACTTTTGTTTTAAAACGTAGGGGGGATCGTTCGTCTCAAACGATCCTTAGAACATGACTGATCCTTGATCAACGATAAGAGGATAACGCCGTTGACAAATATCTCTGGGACTCAATCGGCAGCTAAACTGCAAAAAACGCTTGGACTCTGGCACATTATTATTATTGGTTTGGCTTACATCCAACCAATGACTCTATTTGATACTTTTGGTTTAGTATCTGAAGAAAGTCATAGACACGTGCCGACTTCTTACATTATTGCCCTTATTGCAATTCTGTTTACCTCGATTAGTTATGGTCATATGATCCGTCGCTACCCTTCTTCGGGTTCTGCGTATACCTATGCCCAAAAATCTATTCACCCGAACGTAGGTTTCATGGTGGGTTGGTCTTCTTGGTTAGACTACCTATTATCTCCAATGGTGAATATTATTCTTGCAGTGATTTACCTTGAAGCACTATTTCCAACAGTAAACCACTGGGTATGGGTCATTGTGCTAACGGCATTCATGACTGGAATTAACTTACGCGGCGCGCGTTTTGTTGCTAACTTCAACAGCCTGATTGTACTTGTGCAGTTATTAGTAATTGGTATTTTCACGTGGATGGTCTACAGCAAGCTTCAAATGGGCTTCAATGCTGATGGCCCGATTTCTGCGGCAGAACGCTACCAATTATGGAGCCTTGAGCCATTTTGGAATGAGCTGACGTCTGTGGGTGCGCTGATTACAGGTGCAACATTACTGTGCTTCTCGTTCACTGGTTTTGACTCATTAAGTTCATTGGCAGAAGAAACCAAAGATACTGAGAAAACACTGCCGAAAGCGATTTTCTTAACTGCTTTAATCGCAGGGATTATCTTCATTATTAGTACCTACTTCATGCAGCTGTTCTTCCCTGCTGAGCCGGGTAACTATTTCAAGAATATTGCTGAAACACAGCCAGAGATACTCTTGCTCGTCGGCGGCTCACTGTTCCAATCCTATGTGTTAACTTTTGCGATTGTGACAGTAATGGCATCAGGTATTTCTGCACATGCTGGCGTATCACGTCTGATGTATGTAATGGGTCGTGATGGCGTCATTAACAAAAAGATTTTTGGTCATATTAGTCCGAAAAACTTCACACCATCGTACAACATCATGATCGTAGGTGCGGTTGCATTAACTGCGGGCTTTATGAATCTTGATATTGTCATTTCGATGATTAGTTTTGGTGCATTGACAGCCTTTACTTTCGTGAACTTATCTGTGATTTCACGTTATGCACTTCGTGATGGCCGCACAAAAACAGCCAAAGATATTTTTAGCTTTGTCGTTATTCCAATGCTTGGCTTTATCAGTATCTTTGCGATGTGGTTAGAAATTGAAGAAACTGCATTGAAATATGGTTTGTGGTGGGCAATGTTCGGTATTTTATACCTTGGTTATAAAACTAAAGGTTTTAAACACCCTGCACCGCAACATAACGAATTTGATGATAAATTCTAAGCAAGTTTATCTCTAAACAAAAAAGGCGCTTAAAGCGCCTTTTTTGTTATTCTAAATATACCAATTAAGGTTGTATGGCTTTTCTAGATTGCTGAAATTGAATTGAAATTTCTTCACACTTGTCTGGTGTATTGCCTTTTAATTCAACCGATGCTCCATCACCGTGTGACCATATACCATCTTCAACAGTCTCTAAATTTACAGCTGCTTCAAATATATGCTGTTGTTGTGGATAGAGTTTGATATCTATAGGTGTATCACATACTTGTTTTGGAAAATATGGTCTAACCTGCTCGAATAATTGCATGGTTAATGGCATATCACATTGCAAATGAATGGTGACTGGTACGCTATTGGTATTTTTTAAGATCAATTGAACATTTTGCGAATTAAGATCCGCTTGGGCAGCAGGTATTTCTACATACGTTTTTGTGTCAATCGACTGACGATCAAATGGATTGAGGAAGGCTAATTTACGTTCCACGCCATAACAAGAATCCTGCACGGAAGCTGAAAACTCTAAATATCGTGTCCCCAAGATAATTGTTCCGCGGCCATCCCCTGCATGACCGATATCAATGATTGGATCACCTGTACCTTCAATTGTAACCCCACCACTTCGAAAAAACTCTATGTCACAACCCGCTAAAACGCTGATCAAGCCACAAAGGGTTAAAGTCTTAAAGTTTAATTTTCGTATCATGTTGATAAACTCCAAAGCGAAATACACGATTTGCTTCAGGATTCCCGTCATCCATTGCGCAACGCTCCGCGGCAAGTTTTAAAAGTTGTAGTGAGTATTTCTGCCAAAGCTCTAAGCTCATTTCATGTAATTTATTAATCGATTCTTCTGTTAATTCGTCAGCACAAATGGCTTGTTCTAAGTATGGCATTTCATCAGGATTCAATAAATTATGCAAACCTGCTTCTAAATGCGCTTGAACGTTTCGCGTTAAAATTTTGCGTGCTTCTAATTGTGAAGGATCTGGAATAAAACGACGCTGTTGTAAATACACCTGCCCATCTTTTTCAGTGGCAATTTCCAAACGAACAAGTTCATTGAGTACCGAACGCGGATGACGTTCTGTTGAAATTCTTTTCACCAGCATTTCAAAGCTATTTTCTGACTCACTGCTAAATGGTAAAGAATCCCCCCAACCTTCTGCTAACCATAAACCAATCACACGTGATGGCACACTAATCGGCTCTGAAACAGTCGCTTCGGTCAAATCCTTACCTTCAGAAATCACTTCTTTATAAGCTGTCACGTCTTTACGGTGTAGGCCTGAAAGTAAACTGATCGCAGAAATCGTGGGTTTTTGATCGATACGCTCTAACTCACGTAAAGCTTGTTGAAAAAATATAGGCTTCAATGCAGCAGTAAACTCAGTATATCCAACACCTGATCGTATCAACCATTGGCTCAACTCATTCATCAGCACCAATACTTGCTGTAAATTTTGATCTGCCTCATTGGTGAGAAGTTTGCTCATTAAATTGCCATGAAAATTAGACTGCATAAGTGAAATTTTCGCATTATTCTTTCTACTACACAATTTTTATCTGATGAGATCTTGAGGGTATTCAGTAAAAAAATCATTCTTTACATTAAAGTGCGTAAACGACACGCTGATCGATATATCCAAACTTTCAACGCTATGCCACCACCCAATCGGTATAAATAATGTTTCTCCCGGATTCAATGTACACTCAATAGGTCTGACCTTTTTCAACGATGGATATTGAGAAAAATTAGCCTTTTTTAAATCTGTAACTTCACTAAATACCCACTGATCGTTATACATATACGGCATTTGCCATGCAGGAATCAAAGTCACTTTCTTACGTCCATAGATTTGTGCCAACATGTTATTGGTCAAGTCATAATGCAGTGGCGTAAATGTGCCTGCAGGACCAAACCATAAAAAATGTCGATCTTTGATCTCTTTTTGACAATAACCATTGGCGAAGTCACCTAGATCTTCACTTATCTTTTGCATGAACTGCTTATTTTGAGCGGCGTTATTCGCAGTTAAATAAATGTCATTGCTGTGCTTAGTGGCTTTAATTTGTGCGACAAAATCTTGCATCAAAATAATACGTTTCAATTGTACCGATTTTTTTTCAAAATCTTGATGCTGCTCACGATGCATCTGGACTTCAACCAACTCATTTTCAAAATGCTGTGCAAAATAATCAGGACTCCATTTATGCAGTGCAGGCCAATGTTGTATCCCACCTTTTAAAATGACCGGTCGCATCTTGCTATAATACCGCTCTATAAATGTTTCAAAATCAGGTGTTTCTATGCGATCGATTGTGGATGGAAAGTGGTCGTTCAATTGATTCAATTGACCCATCACCTGTAATAGCCAACGCTGTTTATTCTGCTGTTGCTGTACTTGCTTCAGTTTTTTAAAAATGACGTTATTGTTTACACGCTTTAGAAACTGAATGATCAAATGATTTGAAATATTTTTTTGCTTAATTTTTTCTAAAATTTCATCTGTCTCTAAGCCCTCAAGACTGTATTCCAAAAGTTCATTTTGCAGCTGTTCTGAAAGTTGGTCTGCATCAGAAAATAAGTATTGATCCGCCCTTGGGCTTAATCCATGTGATTGTAAAATTAGACTTATTTTCTGTACATCGCAACCATTTTCAATATTTTCATTCAACCAATTTTGCCATTCCGTCGGTAAGGACTGATACCAATTTTTACTTTGCTTTAGATGTTCACTCTGGCTTTCTACATTCATTTTCACCACTCCACCCTCTTTACAAGTGAAGTATAAATGATCTATTTTAAAAATGCTAAATTTTCGCATTTTATAATTATTTAAACACCGCGAATGTTATGAATCCGTCAGATATCACGCGGAAAGACATAACAAAGTAAAGGAGAAAGTTCATGAAAATTCGTCATTTAGTCATCGTTAGCAGTCTGTCTTTAGCTTCAATATCAGTATATGCAGGTTTTGCCGATACCATGCGTGATTTAAGAAATACACTGAATCAATTTAATGAAACATCCAAAGAAGTATCGAATACCGCAAAAGAATGGACAGGCAGTCAGGCCACGACTAATTCAAATTATGCTGCAAATGGTTTCAGTATGGGACAGCAACTTAGACCTAAAATTAATAATCTACCGCTTTATAAAACTGCCGATAAATCGAGCCAAGTCATTAATAAACTGTCAAAAAATGCAGATATTATTTTTGCGGGAAACATGACTAAAACAGGTTTGATAGAAGTCACTACAGAACATGGCAATGGCTGGATTGAATCACACCTTGTTCAATAAATCTTGATTTTAAATGTTTATACAACCGCATCAGCCGTACATAACAACTTTACTCTATTGAGCACTAGTCATGAATAATAATCACAAAATCAGCATTATCGCTGCTGTATTTACGACATTGGTGGGCTGTGGTGGATCAAGCTCCAATGATGGTGGCGCGACACCTACACCTACACCTACACCTACACCTACACCTACACCTACACCTACACCTACACCTACACCTACACCTACACCTACACCTACACCTACACCTACACCTACACCTACACCTACACCTACACCTACACCAACGCCAACACCAACGCCAACGCCAACGCCAACGCCAACGCCAACAACTGTAGCGGATAAATTCACAGGAGAATGGATTCAAGGGAACTCTGCCCTCGGTAACGGTAATTGCGATTTACCACAAATTTCAATTCATAAAACCAGTGAAAATTCAGTCAGTTCACTGAACGAAGAACTAAAATATGCGGTACACAATAGTTCAAGTAAAACTTGCAGCGGTGAATTTATTTCCAAACGCTATCAATTACTTCATGACATGGTCATGAGTGAAATACAGCCGGCTGCAACACTAAATAACTTTGAATATCATTCGATTAAGTTTCAACCAGTCAGAGGTGGCGCGACGAGCAACCGTGTCTTAACTTTTTTAAATAATAATTCTTTCTGTGTAATTAACGCGACGATTTCAAATCCAAGCTATATCATCATGCAACGAGGTCTAATTACCGACCCACTCAAGGACAGCCGCTGCTATACAAAAAATTCCAATGAATTCTTCACCAATTTAAAACCGAAAACCAAAATCACAACTGCAGATTTTAAGTCTGAGAATTTTATTAATACCACCGACACAGTAAACTTCTTGGCTCAGCTCAATACAATGGGACAAAGCGGTTATAAGTTAATTGGCTATGATTCTAAAACTTTGGACAATGGTAATGTTAATAGCTACATGAAACTTGCCAATGAAAATACGCGTTTCAATCATATTGTGGCAGACCGTGCAGCACCCTCTACCGCTGACATATATTTTACATGGCGTAATCAGTTAAATGAAAAAGGCAAATCAGGCTATCAATACTTGCATAGCGTCAGACCAACCAATGCCCTGAATTTCAAAGATTATTTCATTAAAAAAGAAAATGATACCGCGACATATACCTACGACAGCGGCTATGTTTCCCCGCTCGTAGACCCAGTGCAACTGGAAACTATGCTCAATACACTGGGTGCCCAAGGCTGCCGTATTATTCAATTCAAAAGCTATTTCACAGGTTTTCGTCCTGAAATTCTGAACGGCAATCAAAACAGTCCTAAAGTTGCAACCTGTATAAATAGCAGCGCACACCATGGCACATACAGCTATCGCTATAAAACTTACCCAACCGGCAGCAATAGTGTAGAGCGCAGCTTAAAATTACAGGAGATGATCGATGAGCAAGCAAAAGACGGTTACCGCATAGTCAGCCGTGCTTTAGATATGAGTTCAACCACCAAAAACGGCATCCTGTTTATGAAAGACAGCGAAAACACTAATGTCGGTGAGTTTAAAGTCTTTAGTGAAACTGTCTTTGCAACGTCGACATTTAACAACGTCTTACTGAAACGTCTTCAGCAGCAAGGTCAATTGGGTTGGTTATACACCAGTGGTCAACTTCTATTTGCAAATAATCCAAAACATCTACAAACAGAACTGAGTGACTTTAATTTAATTGATTAATTCATGAGGTATCTCGAGCTTTTCCATGTCCTTTATTTTTTTACATCAAGGACATGGATCATTCACATAAATCAAAGCAGTGATAAAAATCACTTATTTTAAGCGGCAATTAAAACCCATCTTGGTATCAACGATATTATTTTCATAACCTAAGCTTTGAATAAATTGATTGCGGTCTGATATTTGTTTTTGATCCGCTTGACTCAATCTTGCTTTATTTTTTTGTGCCAACGCATAGGTTTCATTCACTAAACCCTGATAGATCCCGCAAACTTCCTGACGCTTGGACTTTTTCAATTGACGACCACCATACCATGAACGTTCAAAATCGTCGGCTTTTAGTGTTTTTCCCCATTCCTCAATACGCTGATTTTGTCTTTGCTGCATTTCCAGCATGCCCTGCTGGATTTCTGCCTTAGTAAAAGGCTTGATCACCTCAACCTTCGGTACAACTGGAACATTTTCTGTAGTTGCAGTGACGGTCACTGGTGTCTGTTCTGTTGTGTTCGATACGTTTGGATTAGCCCAACTCATTGATGAAATGAATCCGGTCGCAATCACGACACCAAAAGCTTTTAAATTTATAGATTTCAAGTTTTAAGTACCCGTTTTATTTCTTCACAGTGTTCTTATACACATTTTTATATTGATGCTGAAGTTTTTAAGCCCTTATTTTACAAAACTTCATTGCTGTAAATGGTTCACTGTGTTCATTCCCAATAAAAAACCGCTCGATAGAGCGGCTTTTTGAACAGATCACACTTAGACCAATTCTTTAAAGTCTTGCTGACGCCAAGCTTCATATAAAATCACAGCAGTAGCATTAGACAAGTTTAAACTACGCGAATTTGGTGCCATCGGCAGGCGAATCCAATGTTCTTTCGGGAACATCATACGGACATCTTCCGGCAAACCACGTGTTTCTGGCCCCATCAACAGCGCCACAGGACGGTTTAAATCAGAGGTATGCGGTGTTTCAAAACCTTTGGTGGTTAATGGATAAATGGCATCCATCTCAATACCTTGCGCTTTTAAGCCCGCAAGGCATTCTTCAAAGTTTTCCCATACTTTCATGTGTGCCCATTCATGATAATCCAAACCGGCGCGGCGGAGTTTTTTATCATCCAGCTCAAAACCTAATGGCTTGACCAAATGCAACTGCGCTCCAGTATTGGCACATAAACGAATGATATTCCCTGTATTTGCAGGAATTTCTGGCTCGTATAAAACAACATGGATCACAGTTTTTTTCTCTACTCTTTAGTTAAATAATGGCTAAAGCTCAGGCTATAGTTTCTATAGCTGTAGCATAAGTTTAGATGGTACAACAAGCGCTTGCTTATCTACATTGCTTAGCTTTCGCTACACGAGGACAATCCACTTACTCATATCCTTTGTACTTAGCTTTCGCCTTGCAATTGGACAATACAATAACTTGCTTATCCTCTTTGCTCAGGCATAGCCTTCACCTTGCGCTCGGGCAACGCGTTGCGTTGCTTACCCTCGCTCATGCCATTGAAGTTGTTCACGCAGACTCACCACATCACCAATAATCGTCAATGTAGGCGCCTGAATTTGGTATTCACTGACTTTAGATGCAATATCTGCCAATGTACCGACCACGACTTTTTGTTCAGGTGTCGTCCCTTTAGAAACCAATGCGACAGGCATGTCTGGACGCTGCCCATGCGCAATGAGTTTCTCACAAATTTTTTCTAGACCGACCAAGCCCATATACAGCACGAGCGTTTGATTTTGATAAACCAACTCATTCCAAGGTAGCTCCGGTGAACCTTCTTTGAGATGTCCTGTCAAGAAGCGTACACTTTGCGCATAATCACGATGCGTTAAAGGAATCCCTGCATAAGCCGAACATCCAGAGGCAGCAGTAATTCCCGGAACGACTTGGAAGGCAACGCCTGCCGCAAACAGCTCCTGAATTTCTTCACCGCCGCGACCAAAGATGAAGGGATCTCCGCCTTTTAAGCGGCAAACGCGTTTTCCTTCACTTGCATATTTCACTAGTAAGGCATTAATGCCTTCCTGTGGCACTGCGTGATTCGATCGAGCTTTACCTACGTAGATTTTTTCGGCATCACGACGGCAGAGGTCCATAATTGGCTGTGAAACCAAACGGTCATAGATCACCACATCCGCTTGCTGCATTAAACGCAGGGCTTTTAAGGTCAGCAGTTCAGGATCACCCGGCCCTGCACCCACCAAATACACCTCACCTTTCGGCTGTTTCCATTCCAATAAGGCCTGTTCAATCAAACGATTGGCTTCAGTCAAATTGTCATTAAATACCTGCTCTTTGAGCGGGCTTGCATACAAGTCTTCCCAAAAAATACGGCGTTCATCTGGATTGACGATTTTGGCTTTAACGGCCGCGCGCCATTGGCCTGAGAACTCAGCCAGTTTGCCCATGCCATGCGGGATCGAGCTTTCTAACTGGGTGCGTATTTGGCGCGAGAGTACTGGCGATGTGCCATTAGATGCAACGGAGATGACCAGTGGAGAACGGTCAATGATCGCAGGAACCATAAAACGGCAATGCGGCGGATCATCGACACTATTGACCAAGACATTTTCAGCTTCGCAGGCTTCAAATACCGCCTGATTGACTGCTTTGTCATTGGTTGCTGCAATCACTAAACGAAACTGACGCAGCGCAATGGCATTTTCTTGATAAACCGATTCGTGATAAATCGAGTTGAGATATTGACCGTGGGTTTTATTAACCAAGGTCAATAAATCATCTTCAATTTCGGGTGAGCAAACTGTCAGCTGAGCGCCCGCTTTTGCAAGCAGCACAGCCTTTCTATATGCAATTCGACCACCACCAACAATCAGACAAGGTTGCTGCTGCAACTTCAAAGAGATTGGAAAGATATCCACACACGACCTCAATAGTTTAAATCTGATTGTCTTAAGCAATTTTTGTGCACAAATGTATGCACTTTATCGACTATTAATCGATAAATTCAGCACCGCCCATATATGGACGAAGTACTGCTGGAATTTCAATTGAACCGTCTGCACGTTGATAGTTTTCCATCACGGCAAGTAAAGTACGGCCAACTGCCAAACCTGAACCATTTAGCGTGTGTACAAACTCAGTTTTCTTTTGGTCAGTACGGTAACGTGCTTTCATGCGACGTGCTTGGAAGTCACCCATGCATGAGCAAGATGAAATTTCACGGTAGGTATTTTGACTTGGCACCCAAACTTCTAAATCATAAGTTTTGATTGCACCAAAGCCCATGTCTCCGCCACACAGAACGACTTTACGGTATGGTAAGCCTAATGCTTGAAGAATACCTTCGGCATGACCCGTTAATTCTTCCAACGCATCCATCGAAGTTTCAGGTTTTACAATCTGAACCATTTCTACTTTGTCAAATTGGTGTTGACGGATCAAACCACGTGTATCACGGCCATACGAACCCGCTTCACTACGGAAACATGGCGTATGCGCTGCATATTTTAATGGCAAACGTTCTGGATCAATGATTTCATCACGCACGAAGTTGGTTACAGGCACTTCTGCAGTCGGGATCAGGTAGTATTCTTTTTCGCCTTGAAGTTTGAATAAATCTTCTTCAAATTTAGGCAATTGGCCTGTACCACGTAAAGAATCTGCATTAACTAAATACGGTACATACGCTTCTGTATAGCCATTTTCCAAGGTATGTGTATTTAACATAAATTGGGTAATTGCACGCTGTAAACGCGCCAATGGGCCTTTGAGTACGCTAAAACGAGTACCTGTCAATTTGGTTGCGATTTCAAATTCTAAACCGCCCATCATTTCACCCAAGTCAGTATGGTCTTTGATCTCAAAATCAAACTGACGTGGTGTACCCCATTTTAAAACTTCAACATTGTCGTTTTCGTCTTTACCTTCTGGCACAGACTCATGAGGTAAATTCGGAATCGATAAAGATTTGGCTTCAAGTTCAGCCTGAAGCTCAGAAAGTGCAACTTCTGCGGCTTTAATTTCATCACCAATAGCAGACATACGTGCCATGATTTCAGATGCATCACCGCCAGCTTTTTTAATTTGACCAACTTGTTTTGCACCAGCATTACGTTCAGCTTGTAACGACTCAGTTTTAGACTGAATTTCCTTACGGCGCGCTTCAAGGTCTGCCCACTCTGCTACGTTAAGTTGAACACCACGTTTTGCTAAGGCTAAGTTTACAGCCTCAATATTATTTCTGAGTAATTTCGGGTCGATCATAGCCAATCTTAAGTAAAGAAAAAAACTGGCTATAGTGTAAGCTCTTAACACTCAAAAATACAGTGACCGAGCTTACAGCTGCCCCTTATTAGACCAATAATCTTGCTTCAAATTGTCTTATTTGGTGTCGTAATTTGGCAAACTTGGTAAATATTCAGGTTTAAATAGTCCTTTAGCCGTAAAATATGGAAGTTTTAGCTCAGGCATGCCCTCTGCATAACTCGCCAATTCATACAGTGGATAAGCAAATACAATCCCGTTCGCACCATAATAAAAATTATCGCTTAACTGAAGTTTTGAACGTTCAATATCATGACTATCTAACCACATATAGTTGGCATCAAAAAGTGCGCTAATCACTTTCGTATCTGCACCTTTGACCAATACATCTTGTAAAGCCAAACGTTTTTTGGCTTTTAAATCAAAATTGACATATTCAACATGGGACATACCATGAGCCGCATGCGCTGCGTAGGTATAGCTTTCGATTGCAAAAGTTGCGATATGTCCCCACTGACTAATATATCGAACAGAAGTGGTACTTTGACTTAGGCCTGCATCCGTCTTGTCTGATAAATCGATTTTTTGATTCGGCTCAGTTGAAAATGCAATCGGGTCTGCTTTTTTAATCCGATCAATAAAATATTGATTAATCCAATCAACATTGGTTTCAACTGTTTGAATCCTATATTGGGTACAACCTTCCGCATCGCAAGCTTGAGCTTTTGGTAATTGCATCTCGACAGATTTAGATTGAATAAGTGGAATCGCATCAGCGACGACCGCTGGCTTCTGTTCCGTTGTTTCACCTTCAACAGGTTCATTTCGAGGATGGCAGGCCGTTAATGACCCGATTAAAACCACAGCTGAAACAGCCCAAGCTATATTATTCATATGATTTTTTTTCATCCCAAAATTCCCTATAGCAACAGTCAAAACCACAAGTCACTTCATTTAAGCAAACTGTGAATATCAGCATACTACTAAATTTCTCTTATATTCAGCTTGCTGGCTTTACATTTCTCCATAAAAAAAGCAGACCGATGTCTGCTTTTTTTCGATTATGAGAATTATTGATCAATAATGTCCGTACCTTTTGGAGGTACAAAATTAAAGGTTGACGCTGGAATAGACGCATTCACCTTCACATTATTGAAACGTACATGGGTTGTTTGACCTAATGAGTCTTGGAGAATCATTAAAGTCGGCGCATTTTTCGCACCAAAACTAATGGTTAAGCTTTGAAACACACCATCATCACTTTTTGGATATAAAGTGTAATAAGTTTTGGTCTTATTCGGCTGTGTAATACGATAAGACTTCATGATTTGAGCAGTATTACCTGACAATAATAATGCAGGCGTATTCGCAACTTGGTCATCTAAGCTTTGGCGTACTGCTTGTTGTAGGTCTGGGTCATAGATCCAAACTGTTTTACCTGTGGTCGCAATAGTTTGCTTAGATGGGCTGGTTGTTTCCCAATAGAATTTACCCGGACGCTGAACTTTCATGACCCCAGTAAAAGTTTGGTTCATATGCTGCGCACTTAAACCTTTCTTTTGAGTAGCTTTGGGGTTGGTCACTTTTGTAGTTTGCTGAAAGTTAGCTGTAAAACTTTTAATACCCGATAATTGTTTCACCAAATTGGCAGTTGCCTGCTGCTCCGACGCTGCAACTGGTGCCGCGAATACTGTCGTACTCATAACCGGTGCCAGTGTCGCTGCACCTAATGCCATAGCACAGATGGTTTTACGAAGCATTTTCATAGATTCACCTTTTATATTTGCATCAACGCAATTTGTTAGATGGCTCCATCTTAAACCACTTTCATTGACTAAATTTAGAGAAAATAAGAAGTTTTGTATGGTTATTAATGCAAATTGCTGTTTTTTATTCATCATGATGGAGAAATATAAAATAAAAAGGCACTTAATTTGACTCAAATGCCTTTCAAATAATTAAACCATGATTTAGCAATTTTAATAATCCAATATTGAGTTATTTCCATTGCCAACCGATCGATGCACCAGCGCCAAAGTCACCTTCAGAATTCCCTGTTGCAGCCAATTTATACACATATTTATTGGTTTCAGTCACTCCACTGAAACCAACTGCATAGCCTTGTGAACCTTCCCAAGCCCCCATACCTACGCTAAACATGTTGTATCCGGCATCTGTGGGTTGCGGTAAGGAGGCGATTGCAATACTTGAAGCAACAGCACCGTAAACATTATCTTTAAATTTATTGAAATTATGGTTCAATTCATTCACACGTTGATTGGTATAACTATTGGCTTGATTAAGTACATTTGCCCCATGCTGATCTGTATATGCTTTTGAACTATTTAACACTTCTAGATCTGCTTGACGCATTTGTTTCACGTTTACCGCATCGGTGTCTGCCGTACCTGCTGCCACATGAATAATTTGCCGCTCTGCACCAGCCGAGCCAACGGAAACCGTATTATTGCGGTCAGAGCTTGAACCATTACCAAGTACAACAGCATTATTTGCAGAGGTGTTGATATTGTTACCAACCACATAGGTATTATTACCTGTGACTGTGTTATTTGAACCTACAGCACCAGATCCATCACCACTGACGGTATTGTTTACACCGAGGGCAATAGACTGATTACCATCAGCTTTATTACCTGCACCGACTGCAATCGCATCTTGTCCATTCGCAGTTGGTTTAGGTGCTGTATTGGCAACGTTTGATTGTATTTTAATGTACGGATCTGTTCCTTTTAAGCTCAACAACCATTCAACTTCAGTACCGACAAATCCATTTTTTATCGCAAGTTCATATGCACTGAAACCATTTTCACCTGTTAGCCCTTGTGCGCCAACTGCACCATGTAGACTTTCTAGCCATTGGTCTTCATTGCCTTCATAACCATTGTTCACCGCAACTTGATAAGCACTTGCACCATCTAAACCATTGCTACCATTCAGACCGTTCAACCCATCCTTACCATCGATGCCGTCTCGGCCATTTAATCCATCTTTACCAGTAGCACCTGTAGCGCCTGTTGCTCCAGTATCGCCTTTGTCACCTTTAGCTCCAGTCTCACCCTGTGCACCTGTTGCTCCTGTCTCACCAGCAGGACCTTGAGGTCCCATTGGCCCTACTGGCCCAGGAATACCACTATTGCAACGATTACAAGTATGCTCAGGATATGACGAGCCACTCCCACCAGCCCATGCAATTGAGCCTAGAGAAAGTAAAATACTCACAGCAAGTAATTTTGGTACAGCTTTAATAGCGATTGAAGTTATTTCACCAAGTCCTAGTGTCTTTTCAAATGCAATTTGTTGGCTTTTATCAGGACAATTCCTTTTCTGATAGTCAGCATTGATAAAAACTGTATTCAATATTTTATTCATGTCCCTATCCTTTTTTTGTATTTGTACTCCTCTATTACGCTCTTTATTTTTTGTGATTTAAATCACTATTTATGGTGATTTATTGATATATACATCGTTTGTAACAATCTAAAATAATACCTCACATTTTCTTCAGACGAAAAAAAACCCGCAAAAAAATGCGGGTCTTTTTTCTATTCAAGCTTACGCTTCAACAGATACGTAGCGACGACCGAATTGGCCTTTCACTTCGAATTTCACAACGCCGTCAGCAGTTGCAAATAAAGTATGGTCACGGCCCATACCTACATTTACACCAGCGTGGAATTCAGTACCACGTTGACGAACGATGATGTTACCAGCAGTCACAGATTGACCGCCGTAGATTTTAACACCCAACATTTTTGGGTTCGAGTCACGACCGTTTTTAGTCGAACCACCGGCTTTTTTAGTTGCCATGTCTACTTACTCCTCGTAATTAGCCTGAAATAGCTGTAATTTTCAACTCAGTGAACCATTGACGGTGACCTTGTTGTTTACGATAGTGTTTACGACGACGCATTTTGATGATGCGGATTTTGTCGTGACGACCATGGCTAACTACTTCAGCAGTTACTTTAGCGCCAGCTACTACTGGTGCACCAATTTGAATGCTGTCACCGTTAACAAGCATCAACACGTCATCAAAAGTAACAGTTGAGCCAGTTTCAGCTTTCAATAATTCTACTTTAAGGGTTTCACCCTCAACTACACGGTGTTGTTTACCACCGCTTTGGATTACTGCGTACATTTAAGTACTCCAAACATGCCCGTGTTGTCGTGCCGGTAAAGGGATATACCGATCTTAAAACGATCGTCACTGGGGTTTCGCAAAGGCAAAGATTTTAAGGGATAACCCGAAAAACAACAAGTCATTTCCGTAAAATATTAGATGAGTATGCGTTTATTATATAAACAGTGTCATTAAAACCATTAAAATGAGTGCTCTATTTCACTTATCATGCTTTTGGCAAGGTTTGACATAGATTTTTAGCAACAATTCGCTAATATACACTGGACTGACATCAACAACATGCTGTTCAAACAACATGCTAAAGATAAAAGTCTGTTAAAAAATAAGTACAATACTTCCGCTTGATGAAAAAAATCACTTAAGATTAAGTCAATTGAGTAAGTTCTTATCTGTTATTCATATAACAAATTGCTACACTACGTCTGTAATTCAAAAATTATTGAGGTTTCTCTTCATATGACCATCGACTTTAAGCAAGATATTCTCGCGCCTGTTGCTACTGACTTTGCTGCGATGGACAAATTTATTAATGAAGGGATCACGTCTAAAGTTGCCTTGGTCATGGCAGTCAGTAAACATGTAGTTGAAGCAGGCGGTAAACGCATGCGTCCCATTATGTGCTTACTTGCAGCAAAGGCATGTGGCGCAGAAGATTTAGAAAAACACCGTAAACTTGCAGCAATTATAGAAATGCTACATACCGCAACCTTGGTTCATGACGACGTAGTTGATGAATCGGGATTACGCCGTGGTCGCCCAACCGCAAATGCGACATGGAATAATCAAACTGCCGTACTAGTGGGGGATTTTCTAATTTCACGAGCTTTTGATTTATTGGTGGATCTAGACAGCAAAGTATTACTCAAAGACTTTTCAACGGGTACCTGTGAAATTGCTGAAGGTGAAGTTTTACAACTTCAATCACAACACCAACCCGAAACTACTGAACAAACCTATTTAGATATTATTCACGGTAAAACTTCGCGTTTATTTGAGCTCGCTACCGAAGGTGCAGCGATTCTGACTGGTACACCAGAGTACCGTGAACCGCTTAGAAAATTTGCGGGACACTTTGGAAATGCCTTTCAAATTATTGACGATATTTTAGATTACACCTCAGATGCTGAAACATTAGGTAAAAATATTGGCGATGATTTGATGGAAGGTAAACCAACTTTACCTTTAATCTCTGCCTTAAAGAATACCACTGGCGAAGAACATGACATTATTCGCCGCAGTATTGCCACAGGTGGTACGGCAGATTTAGAGCGTGTTATTCAGATTGTACAAAGCTCTGGGGCACTTGATTATTGTAGCCAACGAGCGACTGAAGAAACTGAGGCAGCACTAGCCGCTTTAGCAGCGCTACCAGATACTGAATATCGTCAAGCTTTAATCAACCTCGCAAACTTGGCATTACACCGAATTCAATAATTAACAATATTCATCGTAATCCCCCTTGCCTATGCATATAAAACTCAATGATATCTTTTTGACCATGCAGCAACAGCTCGATACCCCTCGGGCTGTGCTGGATGAAAACTTGCTGATCGAATTGGTCAACCGAATTCGACCAGAAGATACAAAAAATACCGACGAAATTAAGAAAAAATTTCAGGCTTTCATCCAAGCTTTACTCATCACGCCAGATGCAGCCTCTACCCTGCAAAGTTTTGTCCTAAAACTCATTAGCCGATATAAACAAACCAGTTTATATGCGGACACGGGTATTTTGTCTCTCGATGGTTTCTGGGGACAACTGTTCCAACGGCTTGGCGCACATTTTCTTCCTCTGATCAATGACGAAACTCAATTACAAGATTTAGTCCGTCGAGTTTTTTATCGTCATAGCGACAAATATTGGCTGGACAATATTGATGATCAGCAATGGATGCAGCTCTTTCGACTATTTAATCAAGGTCATAGCAATCAGGAAGAAAAAAAGAAAATTCGCCGTGAGTTAATTAAAGCCATTACCGTTTTGTCCTATCGGGTAAGTGGTATTGGCTTATATCCTGAATTTATTAATGCACAGCCTGAACTGACCGAATATGAATCACCTTTTTTGGTGCAAAACCGCGAAATAAACGATTTTATTCAGCAGTATAAAAAGCTCCATCAAAGTGCTGAAGAAATGAGTGCTGTGCTACCGCCAGATGCTTCTCAAGCGTTGGTAATGCTGGAACAATGTCGTGATGTGGTGCTGAAGATTCGGCGTGCGACCAAACGAATTGGTGTAAGTGTCAGCCTGACTTACTTATTGTCGCTTTTAGAACAGTGTTTAGATCGCTTAGAAATCTTACTCAACCTGATTGTTGAAGAAGATGATGTCCGCTATGTGTCTATGGGTAGTTTACTCAGTGATGTGACGTCAGCGATTTATAGCGAGCGCAGTGTGCGCGATTTGCTCGCCACCAATAGTGAATTGGTTGCCCTACAAGTCACCGAAAACGCAAGTAAAACCGGCGAACACTATGTAAGTACGGACAAACAAGGCTTTATGAGCATGTACCGATCTGCGGCAGGTGCCGGTGTGATCATTGCATGTATGGCAACTTTAAAAGTGCTGATGGCCCGTGTCAGCATGGCACCGCTCATGCAAGCCATTTCATATAGTCTGAACTACTCTTTCGGCTTTATGCTGATTCATGTCTTACATTTTACTGTTGCCACTAAACAGCCTGCGATGACAGCTGCCGCCCTTGCCTCGACGGTTCAGCATCGTAAAGGCTCGAAAATGGCGCAGATTGCCGAACTTGCCGCGCTAATTATTAACATCATTCGAACCCAGTTTATTGCAATCTTAGGCAACATCAGTATTGCGATTCCGGTCGCGGCATTGATCGCCTTAAGTTGGGATATGGCTTTACATGAGCCATTAATGAATCATGCAAAAGCAGCTAAAACCTTACACGACCTCAATCCATTTACCTCACTGGCTGTGCCACATGCTGCGATAGCTGGAGTATGTTTGTTTTTATCAGGTTTGCTTGCTGGGTACTTTGACAACATGGCGATCTATCGCAAAGTTGGACCACGGATTCAAGCACATCCAAAGTTAAAACGCATCATGGGTCAAGAGAGACTGGATAAGCTTGCCGCTTACATTGAGCGAAACTTAGGTGCTTTAGCAGGTAACTTCTTATTCGGGATCATGCTGGGCAGTATGGGAACAATTGGATTTATTTTTGGTTTACCTTTAGATATTCGCCATATCGCCTTCGCCTCGGCCAACTTCATTCAAGGCCTCATCAATATTAATGGTTCACCAGACATTGGCTTAATCATTGTGTCATTCTTAGGAGTTATTCTGATCGGTCTGACTAACTTATTCGTCAGTTTCACGTTAACCATTATTGTGGCACTACGGGCACGTCGCGTAAGATTTGAACAATGGAAACCACTGGCTAAATTGGTGATGACTCATTTTCTAACGCGACCAAGTGATTTTTTCTGGCCACCGAAAACCCCACTTGAAGTTGAAGATGGCACACAAGCCTGTAAGAACAATCATTAGCAGATTTGTGTTTTATTTTAGTAAGATGTAAATGAACACAAAAAATAAAATCAGTATGATTTACACATACTTGAAATAAAGTGTACTGATGAGTACACTTTAGTCCATTAATTAACCGAGCTCAAACCGGTTAAAATGACAAGGAATAAAATATGCCACGAACGCTACTGTTTGTTGGTTTTTTTGCATTAATTATCAGTGTGTTGTCGCTTTATTCTAGCTATTTAAATCTATTAGATTTAAATATCGTGGAATGGATGAGTCAGCACCGTATTGCTGTTTTTAATCAAATTGCCATCGGACTTTCGGCGCTAGGCGGCATGCCTTTTGTATTATTTTTCACCACGCTATGGTGTTTACACTTTGCGTGGTATAAAAAATATACAGAGATTGTTTTTATCAGTATAGGGATCTTCGGAAGTATCGGCCTTGCATGGTTGCTTAAATTTACGTTCACCAGACCGCGTCCCCCAGAAATGTACCATCTTGTAGCGCCTTACGGGAGTTCATTTCCAAGCGCGCATAGTTGTTATGCTGCATCGCTTGCGTGTCTGATGATCTTGATTTGCCGACAACATGCTCAACATCGCTTGATCACCATTTTGGCATTGTTATGGATGCTGTGTATGGGTGTTTCGCGAGTATATGTTGGGGTTCATTTTCCGACAGATGTCTTATCCGGTTGGAGCATAAGTTTTATTTGGATCGCGCTACTTTATTTGAGTTACATCAAAATCAGTAAAGCGTAAACAAATGAATAATTTAGATAAATATCTAATTGAGGTGGAACAATGATGTCTGCAAAGCTTTGGGCTCCCGCCCTGACTGCTTGCGCATTGGCAACAAGTATTGCACTTGTTGGTTGTAGCAAAGATCCTAAAAATGCACAGCAAGCTGCTGCTGCACAGCAAATGCCACCAACTGAAGTCGGTGTCATTGTTGCCCAACCGCAAAGCGTTGAACAATCTGTTGAACTTTCAGGCCGTACATCTGCCTATGAAATTTCAGAAGTACGTCCACAAACCAGTGGTGTAGTACTGAAACGTTTATTTGCAGAAGGTAGCTATGTTCGCGAAGGACAAGCCTTGTACGAGATCGACTCGCGTACAAACCGTGCTTCAGCTGACAGTGCTCGTGCTGCTTTAAGACGTCAACAAGCAAATTTAGGCGTGTTACGTGTTAAAGAAGGTCGCTACCGTCAGCTTGTTGGCTCAAATGCGATTTCTAAACAAGAATATGACGATATTGTTGCGCAAGTAAAACTGGCTGAAGCAGACGTTGCTGCATCTCAGGCAGAACTTAAAAATGCAGAAATTAACTTAGGTTACTCAACTGTACGTGCGCCAATTTCAGGTCAAACCAACCGTTCTACAGTCACAGCGGGTGCATTAGTTACTGCATCTCAGGCTGATCCATTAGTCACAATTCAACGTCTTGATCCAATGTACGTTGACATTAACCAATCAAGTGCTGAACTTCTTCGCTTACGTCAACAATTAAGCCAAGGCAACTTAGACAGCAGTAATAACACCAAAGTGAAATTACGTCTTGAAGATGGTAGCGAATACCCAATTGAAGGTCGTCTTGCATTTTCTGATGCGAGTGTAAACCCAGATACAGGTACGGTTACACTTCGTGCTGTTTTTTCTAACCCGAATCATTTATTACTTCCGGGTATGTTTGCCAATGCTCGCATCGTTCAAGGTGTGATTCCAAATGCTTACCTGATTCCACAAGCTGCTATTACACGTACCCCTACAGGTCAAGCGATTGCAATGATTGTGAATGCAAAAGGTGCTGTTGAATCTCGTCCTGTAACCACTGTTGGTACACAAGGTTCGAATTGGATCGTGACTCAAGGCTTGAATACTGGCGATAAAGTTATTGTTGACGGTATTGCGAAAGTTAAGCCAGAACAACAAGTTGTAGCCAAACCATATCAACCTCAGGCTGCTGCACCTCAAGGTGCGCAACAACCTGCTGCAGCAAAGCCAGATGCTAAAGTTGCAGAACAAGCAGCACCTAAATCTGAACAAAAAGCTACTTCAAACGCATAGGGAGTAGACTGAATGGCTCAATTCTTTATTCATCGCCCCATTTTTGCGTGGGTGATTGCATTGGTGATTATGTTGGCGGGTGTACTCACGCTATCTAATATGCCAATTGCACAGTATCCGACCATTGCGCCGCCAACGGTTTCAATCTCTGCGACTTACCCTGGTGCGTCTGCAGAAACAGTTGAAAACACCGTAACCCAAATCATTGAACAACAAATGAATGGTTTGGATGGCTTACGTTATATTTCGTCAAACAGTGCGGGTAACGGTCAAGCATCTATTACATTGAACTTTGAACAAGGGATCGATCCAGATATCGCCCAAGTTCAAGTCCAAAACAAACTCCAGTCTGCGACAGCGCTATTACCTGAAGATGTACAGCGTCAAGGTGTAAAAGTCACCAAATCTGGCGCAAGCTTCCTACAAGTTGTAGCATTCCACTCACCGTCGGGTAAGTTGACTGCGGACGACATTAAGGACTATGTAAACTCGAATATTTCTGAACCTCTCAGCCGTGTGGCAGGTGTAGGTGAAGTCCAAGTATTCGGTGGTTCTTATGCGATGCGTATTTGGCTAGATCCAGCCAAAATGGCAAACCTGAAAGTTACACCGAGTGATGTGGCTGCGGCTATCCGTACACAGAATGCTCAGGTTGCTGTTGGTCAGTTAGGTGGTGCGCCTGCAACTGAAGGTCAAGTACTGAACGCGACAGTTACAGCACAAAGTTTGTTGCAAACACCAGAGCAGTTTAAAAACATTTTCCTGCGTAACAGTAGTGATGGTGCTCAGGTACGTTTAGGTGATGTTGCACGTGTTGAATTAGGTGCTGACAACTATCAGTTCGACTCTAAGTTCAACAACAAACCTGCTGGTGGTGTAGCGATCAAACTAGCAACTGGTGCAAACGCATTAGACACAGCCGAAGCTGTTGAAGCACGTTTAAAAGAACTACGTCCAAACTACCCTGAAGGTTTAGAAGACACGCTTGCATTTGATACGACTCCATTCATTAAGTTATCGATTGAAAGTGTTGTACATACCCTTGTAGAAGCCGTGATTCTTGTATTCTTTGTGATGTTCTTATTCTTACAGAACTGGCGCGCAACGATTATTCCGACATTGGCTGTACCTGTAGTGGTATTGGGTACTTTTGCTGTCATTAACATGTTTGGTTTCTCGATCAACACACTCACCATGTTCGCGATGGTACTGGCGATTGGTCTCCTCGTGGATGATGCGATTGTTGTCGTAGAGAACGTTGAACGTGTCATGGTTGAAGATCATCTTGACCCAGTGACTGCAACTGAAATCTCAATGAAACAGATCTCGGGTGCCTTAATCGGTATTACCTCTGTGTTAACCGCTGTATTCGTGCCGATGGCATTTTTCGGTGGTACAACAGGTGTAATTTATCGTCAGTTCTCAATCACACTGGTAACAGCAATGATTCTGTCATTGATTGTGGCATTGACCTTTACCCCTGCCCTATGTGCGACCATGTTGAAACAACATGATCCAAACAAACCTGAAAGCAACAACATCTTTGCCCGTTTCTTCCGTTGGTTTAACAGCTCTTTTGATAAAGTTGCGCATAAATACCAAGGCGGCGTGAACTTCATGACACACCACAAGATTTTCTCTGGTGTGATTTATGCAGTTGTAATCGGCTTATTAGTGCTTTTATTCCAAAAGTTACCATCATCATTCTTACCTGAAGAAGACCAAGGTGTTGTAATGACACTGGTACAGTTACCACCGAATGCCTCACTTGAGCGTACGGATAAAACTGTCACTGCAATGACCGATTACTTCCTGAAAAACGAAGAAAAATATGTCGATTCTGTATTCAGTGTTGCCGGTTTCTCGTTCACAGGTGTAGGTCAAAACGCAGGTCTTGCATTCATCAAGTTAAAAGATTGGGAAGACCGTACATCACCTGAATCTCAAGTGGGTGCGATTATTCAACGTGGTATGGCATTGAACATGATCGTGAAGGATGCTTCATACATCATGCCAATCCAATTACCAGCAATGCCTGAATTGGGTGTAACTGCCGGCTTCAACTTGCAGTTAAAAGCTTCTGCAGGTCAAACCCATCAACAACTTATCGATGCCCGTAATATGGTGCTCGGTATGGCTGCTCAAGATAAACGCCTCATGGGTGTTCGTCCTAACGGTCAAGAAGATACACCACAGTACAAAATCACGATTGACCAAGCTCAAGCCGGTGCAATGGGTGTGAGTATTTCTGAGATTAACACCACAATGGGTATGGCATGGGGTGGTTCTTACATCAATGACTTCGTTGACCGTGGTCGTGTGAAGAAAGTCTATGTACAAGGTGAAGCTGCGGCACGTATGATGCCTGAAGACCTGAGCCAGTGGTATGTCCGTAACAACCAAGGCACAATGGTTCCATTCTCGACCTTCGCTACTGGTGAATGGACTTATGGTTCACCACGTCTTGAACGTTATAACGGTATCGCATCTGTGAACATTCAAGGTTCACCGGGTGTGGGTGTAAGTTCGGGCGACGCGATGAAAGCGATGGAAGAAATTGTACAAAAACTTCCTTCGATGGGCGTTCAAGGCTTTGACTATGAATGGACTGGTTTATCTCTAGAAGAACGTGAGTCTGGCGCACAAGCACCATTCTTATACGCACTTTCATTGTTAATCGTCTTCCTATGTCTTGCTGCCTTGTATGAAAGCTGGTCTATTCCGTTCTCAGTATTACTGGTTGTACCATTAGGTGTATTGGGTGCGTTATTACTGACTTTCCTTGGAATGGTGTTCTTCAAAAATCCAAACTTGGCGAATAACATTTACTTCCAGGTGGCTATTATTGCCGTCATTGGTTTGTCCGCGAAGAATGCGATCTTGATCGTAGAATTCGCCAAAGAACTTCAAGAAAAAGGTGAAGATCTGTTTAACGCAACATTGCATGCCGCTAAAATGCGTCTACGTCCAATTATCATGACCACTTTAGCCTTTGGTTTTGGTGTACTTCCGCTTGCCCTTTCTTCGGGTGCAGGTGCAGGTAGTCAGCACTCCGTAGGTTATGGTGTATTGGGTGGCGTAATCAGTTCTACCCTACTTGGTATCTTCTTTATTCCTGTGTTCTATGTATGGATCCGAAGTATCTTTAAGTACAAACCAAAACAACAAAATAATCAGGAGCATTTATCGTGATGCAAAATGTATGGTCTATTGCAGGTCGTAGCATTGCGGTTTCTTCACTTGCGCTTGCTTTGGCTGCCTGCCAAAGCATGCGTGGTCCAGAGCCGGTTGTTCAGACCAATATCCCCGAAAGCTACACAGCAAGTGCTTCTGGTACTTCTGTTGCTGAACAAGGATATAAAGATTTCTTTGCTGACCAACGTCTGGTACAAGTTCTTGACTTAGCTTTAGCCAATAACCGTGACCTACGTACGGCTGCTTTAAATATTGAACGTGCACAGCAACAGTATCAAATCACTGCCAATGGTCAATTACCAACCATTGGTGCAAGTGGTAGTGTACTTCGTCAAGACACGTTGAATACACAAAAGCCTATCACCTCTTATAATGTCGGTTTAGGTGTCACTGCCTATGAACTTGATTTTTGGGGTCGTGTACGTAGCTTAAAAGACAATGCTTTGGACAGTTACCTTGCAACTGCAAGTGCCCGTGATGCAACACAAATTGCGTTGATCGGTCAAGTGGCTCAAGCATGGTTAAACTACGCGTATGCCAATTCGAACTTGAAGCTTGCGGATCAAACCTTAAAAGCTCAGCTTGAATCTTACAACCTCAACAAAAAGCGTTTCGATGTCGGTATTGACAGTGAAGTTCCTGTTCGTCAGGCTCAAATTTCTGTAGAAACTGCACGTAATGATGTTGCGAATTACAAGACTCAAATTGCTCAAGCGCAAAACTTATTGAACCTATTAGTGGGTCAACAAGTGCCTGCGAACTTGCTGCCGAACCAACGTGTCAGTCGAATTACTTCGACCAATACCATTGGTTCAGGTATTCCAAGTGACTTGTTGAACAACCGTCCAGATGTACGTGCAGCTGAATATAAACTGTCTGCTGCTGGTGCGAACATTGGTGCAGCTAAAGCACGTCTGTTCCCTACGATTAGTCTGACAGGTTCAGCGGGTTATGCTTCAACGGACTTAGGTGATCTATTTAAATCAGGCAACTTTGTATGGTCTGCTGGCCCTAGCCTAGATATTCCAATTTTCGACTGGGGTACACGTCAGGCAAATATTAAAGTTTCTGAAACTGACCAGAAAATTGCATTGTCTGATTATGAAAAATCAGTTCAGTCAGCTTTCCGTGAAGTGAATGATGCGCTTGCAGTTCGCCAAAACATTGGTGACCGTATTGCAGCACAGCGCCGTTTAGTTGATGCAACCAACACAACGTACAAACTGTCAAATGCCCGCTTCCGTGCTGGTATTGATAGCTACTTAACTGTACTTGATGCGCAGCGTGCATCTTATGCAGCTGAGCAAGGTTTGTTGTTGCTTGAACAAGCAAATCTCAACAATCAAGTTGAATTGTATAAAACACTTGGTGGTGGTATCAAAGCCAACACTTCTGATGCTGTGCAATACCAACCTTCTACTGCTGAACGTAAAGCGGCATCAAAACAATAATTTGATTTAGCCTAGTCCGTAATATTTGAAAAGCTCACTTCGGTGGGCTTTTTCATTTTTAGATCGAAGCCTCAAAATAAAAATGAACATATTGCTTTTTGTTGAAGAGTTTCCTATCTTCAATTCACCTTTTTATATTGATAACTAGAAAATGCTTTTAAGTAATCTTGAATCTGTTCCGGGTCATACCATTACACAACAACTTGATGTCGTTTATGGCAGTACTGTCCGCAGTAAACATGTTGGTCGTGACTTTATGGCTGGCCTAAAAAATATTGTGGGTGGTGAGCTCAAAGGTTATACAGAACTACTCGAAGAATCCCGTCAAGAAGCTATGAGCCGTATGATTGATAAAGCACGTGCCTTAGGCGCGAATGCTGTCGTCGGCATCCGTTTTTCAACCTCAAATATTGCTCAAGGCGCCTCTGAATTATTTGTGTATGGCACGGCTGTTCGCGTAGAAGCCAACTCAGCAAAACTCCCAGACCCATTTCCAACTCAGGACTAAGTCATGGATGCCTTTATTTTTAAAGTCCTGATCTTTGTGGCGCTTTTTTGTATTGGCTGGGGCTTCGGTCGCCATATCGAACAAAAACATCTCAAAGAACTCGAAGCTCAAGAAAAACGTTTAGCGCATATTCAAATAGACAACAACCGTTTTAAAACTACTGAACATTTCGGACAGCTGATTTCGAGTAATGTAGTGATTTCACATGATTATTTTAAATATGTGATTGCCAATATTCAGAACTTCTTTGGCGGACGTTTAACCAGTTATGAAAGCATTGTCGATCGGGCACGTCGTGAAGCCGTGGTGCGTTTAAAGCAAGAAGCTGAAAAGATGGGCGCAACGCAAATTATGGGCCTGCGTTTAAGCACCACTGAGCTGGGTATGCAAGGCGGCATGGTCGAAGTCTTTGCGTATGGAACTGCTATTCAAAAGAGAGACATCTGATCTCTCTACTTCTCCCCTATTCATTTTTTACTATTTAATTTACTTTACACAATGTGTTTTCAAACTCTTCATAACTCACATTTTCATTGCGACAAACTTTAAAACAAACTTCATTAAATTTCTTTTCATCAATATTTGGATCATGATAACTAAATGCAACATCTCCAGCATAAGCACGTGCCAGATCTTGCACCACAATGTCAGCTTTACATCCATATAAAGTTGGACATGCCTCTAATGTTCCTTCGTAATACTCTTTACACTGAGTCGGTTCGACATCCACCTTATTGGGTTTTTGCATCGACACATTTAAACCATTTTCATTCATTAGAAGAAAATATTGAAGTTTTCTAAATGGTTTTAAGTCAATCTCGAGTCCCGAATGATTGATACGAGCCAATTGATCTTTGTAAGAATTATGATCATCTGAGATTAACTCTGCATTACCAGCTTTGTCGATTTTGATAAAGCTATAGTTGACAGGCATATATGCGCCACTCCCCTTATGTGCAATCACTTCGATCAAATGATCTTTCGCAATAAATGCTCCCGTAAATACAGTCGATTCAACACTGGTCAGCAACTTACCTTTCACTAAAACACAATATCCAAAACATTGATCTTTGAATCTAGCCTGATCGCCTTTAAAATCATCAACAGGATGAAATTCAGCTCGCCATTTAAAATCACCAATTTTATTCGAGCTATAAGGTAATTTATCAACATCTGAATCTTGAGGATTTTGACTGTAATACTCAGACTTCAATAATCCTTGTTCATCAAACAGTGTTTCGATCGGTAACCACCCCTCATTTGGTCCTCGAATAACAACTTCTGCACTCGCCGCTTCAACTTTAGGCTCAATCTCAACAGATTCAATAACTGGTTCTGATACAGTTCCTATTTCTTTTTCAGGCTTTTCGAGCGTTGACCTCTGCTCAATTTTTTGAGTTTTCTGTTTAAAATAAAAATATACCACTGTACCGATTGCACCAATGATTGCGCACAAAATGATGGCTATTCCCCATTTGTTAAAATTATTCTTTTTCATTTCTTATAATCTCGTTACTCATTAAAAAAGTCACTGTTAAGAGTGACTTTTAAACTATTTAAACTTGATAAAATTTACTTCACTTTGGTTTTACGAATCATTTTATACAACGTTGTTGGTGATAAACGTGACACCCAAACACCGAGCTTTTCTTTAGAACCACCCACCACGATGTATTCTTCCCCACGTTGCAAAGATTGCACCACCGTTTCGGCAAACTCATTGGCTTCTAGACCATTTTCAATGGCTTCATCCTGATGCCCTTGTGGCTTGCCGGCACCATTGAGTGCATTAAATGAAACATTGGTTTTGACAAATCCGGGGAATATCACCGATACGCCCACCCCTTGATCCGCAACTTCCGCACGTAGACTGTTCGCCCACATATGAATGGCAGCTTTTGCAGCAGAATAGGTCGCGCGGTATTGTGTCCCTAATAAGCCTGCAACACTTGAAACAAAAGCAATTCGACCAGACTTTTGTGCTAAAAATGTCGGTAAAACGGTTTTGGTTAAATAGACTTGCGAGAAATAATCTACTTCCATGATGGCACGTTCAGTTTGCATAGTCGTATCCGTAATCAATGCACGCTGACTCAATCCCGCATTATTGATTAGCCAGTCAATTCGACCTTTATGCGCAAGGACTTGTTCATAAGCATGGCGAACTTGTTCTTCATTGGTAATATCTGCACACACTGAAAGATGCTGATCTGGATGTAATAATGAAACACGGACTTTTTCCAACTCTTCAAAACGACGTGCGGTCAAAATGACCTGCGCCCCTTGCAAAGCACATTCTTTTGCTAAAGCTTCACCCAAACCTGACGATGCCCCAGTAATCCACACCACTTTTCCGTTCAAATCATCACGTTTTGCCATTTTGACATCCTTTTAAATAACTAATTTATTCATTTATATGTATTTTATGCTTTACGTAGTACAGGCTCATTGTTCAAAAACACCATAAAATGATCAAAGTACTGACTCATCGATTGTGCATCATAAATTTTGCCGAGTTTATCGAAGCGTTTATATCCGAGTTGAGTGGTGAGATTGATGACACCGGTTAAAGTTTTATCCACCACCATATTAAATTTCAGCATTTTTTTTGGTTCTCGCACCAAATGCGTCACCCCGGCATCGACCACTTGTGTAAATGCCTTCAATGCGAGTGGGACATATTGATTCTGCCCTTCTTTCATTTGACTGACATAGGCAAGCAAGTCGGTGGCTAAAGAGGCATCGATCGGATAATGCATATAATGCTGACCATCTTCGCTGTAAAAACGTCCATATAAATAATTTACCATCGGTACAAGGCGGTCATTGCCAAAAAAAGACACCGACCACGGCATATATTTACGGGTCGTTTCACGTATTTGCTGAATAATTTTTTCGGATTCATTGTCTCCAGACTTATTCATGCGCGCCATTTGGCCAAAAACTTGATCTAAAATTTCACATGCAATATCCGCTAAATTATCCCCTAAGGCTTTGGACTGACTTTCTGTTTCACCTGCATTGAGTTTTTGATGAATCATCTCAAAACGTTGATATGTCGTAGGTTGAATCTTTAACGAAATAGAATAAGTCATTTGATATTGCTCCTTTTATCTTAGTTTTGGGATCAATGGATACTTCTTATCTTAGGTCCTATCATACGGACTCTTTTATTTACTGCCAAATCCTAAAAGTTAACATTCGCCCAACATCCCTAATTCACCATTTTTTTTGCTACAATAGATCTAATTTTTTATCCACTTTTGATCTGTTTAGACTATGACTGATTCAGCGCAAAATATTGCTACGACCTACGATCCGACCGAGATCGAAAAAAAATGGTACAAGACTTGGGAAGAGAGAGGCTACTTCAAGCCATCTCAAAAAGGTGATTCATTCTGTATTATGATTCCGCCACCAAACGTCACTGGTAGCTTGCACATGGGTCATGGTTTCAACAATGCCATTATGGATGCGTTGACTCGTTATAACCGTATGTCTGGCAAAAATACCCTTTGGCAGCCGGGTACCGACCACGCAGGTATCGCAACGCAAATGGTTGTTGAACGTCAATTGGGTGCTGAAGGCATCAGCCGTCACGACCTAGGCCGTGAAAAGTTCATCGAAAAAGTGTGGGAATGGAAAGAACAATCTGGCGGCAACATTACCCGTCAAATTCGTCGACTAGGCTCATCTGTAGACTGGTCACGTGAACGCTTCACCATGGACGAAGGTCTTTCAAATGCCGTTAAAGAAGTGTTTGTTAGGCTGCATGAAGAAGGCTTAATTTACCGTGGTAAACGCCTTGTAAACTGGGACCCTAAACTACAAACTGCCCTTTCTGACTTAGAAGTTGAGTCTGATAAAGAAGAAGCAGGTTCACTGTGGCACTTCAAATACTTCTTTGAAGATAAGTCACTTCGTACCCACGATGGTAAAGATTACATCGTTGTTGCGACGACTCGTCCTGAAACATTGCTTGGCGATACAGCCGTTGCAGTTGCACTGGATGATGAACGCTATGCAGCGCTTGTAGGCAAAAACATCATCCTACCTATTACAGGCCGTGCTGTTCCTATCGTAAAAGACGAATATGTAGACAAAGAATTTGGTACAGGCTGTGTAAAAATCACCCCTGCGCACGACTTCAATGACTATGAAGTGGGCAAACGCTGTGAACTTCCAATCATCAACATTTTCAACAAAAATGCGGAAGTGTTGGCTGAGTTTGAATATATCGCAAAAGCGGGCGAGCAAATTTCTAAAACCATTCCTGCCCCTGCGGACTACATTGGTTTAGAACGTTTTGCTGCACGTAAAAAATTGGTTGCTCAAGCGGAAGCTGAAGGCTGGTTAGACCAAATTCAACCGTACACATTGAAGCCACCTCGCGGTGACCGCTCAGGCGTGATTGTTGAGCCACTATTAACAGACCAATGGTATGTGAAAATTGCGCCGCTTGCTGAGCCTGCGATTAAAGCAGTTAAAGATGGCGAGATTAAATTCGTTCCTGAGCAATACAGCAACATGTACATGGCTTGGATGAACAACATTCAAGACTGGTGTATCTCACGTCAATTATGGTGGGGTCACCGTATTCCAGCTTGGTACGATGCTGAAGGCAACGTATTTGTCGGTCGCGACGAAGCTGAAGTTCGTGCGAAAAATGGCATTGCACCTGAAGTTGCATTGAAACAAGACGAAGACGTGCTTGATACATGGTTCTCATCTGGTCTTTGGACATTCTCAACTTTAGGTTGGACAGGCGACGAAGCAAAAGATAAAGAAAACTATTTCTTAAATACTTTCCACCCGACTGATGTACTTGTAACTGGCTTTGACATTATCTTCTTCTGGGTTGCCCGCATGATCATGATGACCATGCACTTCATGAAAAATGAAGATGGCACACCGCAAGTTCCGTTCAAAACTGTATACGTTCACGGTTTGGTACGTGATGGCGAAGGTCAGAAGATGTCTAAATCTAAGGGTAACGTGCTTGACCCATTAGATTTGATTGACGGTGTTGATCTTGAAACTTTAGTACAAAAACGTACGACTGGTTTGATGAACCCGAAACAAGCAGCGAAGATTGAAAAATCAACCCGTAAAGAATTCCCTGAAGGTATTCAATCTTACGGTACTGACGCTGTACGTTTCACATTCTGTGCGCTTGCGAACACTGGCCGTGACATTAAGTTCGACATGAAACGTGTTGAAGGCTACCGTAACTTTGCCAACAAAATCTGGAACGCTACCCGTTTCGTGATGATGAACTGTGAAGAGCAAGTGATTGGTCAAGAAGTACGTCAAGACCTTTGGGAATTGCCTGAACAATGGATCGTGAGCCGTCTGCAAAAAGCGGAACAAACGGTGCAAACAGCATTTGCGACTTACCGTTTAGACTTGGCTGCACAAGCGATTTACGAGTTCATTTGGAATGAATACTGTGACTGGTATGTAGAGCTGACTAAGCCTGTTCTAAATGATGAAAACGTATCAGTTGAGCGTAAAGCTGAAGTACGTCGTGTTCTTCTTGCTGTAATGGAAGCATCTTTACGTTTGGCTCATCCGTTGATGCCTTACCTAACAGAAGAAATTTGGCAAACGCTTGCGCCGAAACTGAACATTTCTGGCGAAACAATCATGTTGGCGCATTACCCTGTTGCTGAGCAAGCGTTAATCAACGACCAAGCTGAAGCAGATATGCAATGGCTGCAAGGTTTGATTGGTGCGGTACGTAACATCCGTGGTGAAATGGGCTTAGGTAATGCTCGCTTGTTGCCTGTACTGCTTCAAAACACGACTGATACTGAAAAAGCTCAAATTGCTCGTATTGAACCGTTGTTTAAAGCATTGGCAAAAGTTGAAAGCATTACGTTCCTAGCTGATGCTGAACAACCGCCATTGTCTTCATCAAGCGTTGTAGGTCATGTGTCTGTATTCGTTCCAATGAAGGGTTTAATTGACCCTAAAGCGGAATTGGGTCGTTTGCAAAAAGACTTAGACAAGGTTCAAAAACAGCATGACCAAATTGCAACTAAACTTTCTAACGAAGGTTTTGTGGCAAAAGCGCCTGCGGCTGTGGTTGAAGGCGAGAAAGTGAAACTTGCTGAGTTTGCTGACCAGTTAGCGAAAATTAAAGCGAATATGGAGCAAATTGCAGCGCTTTAAGGTGTTGTTAGTTTGGTTCAAAAAAATCCCCTCTTCGTGAGGGGATTTTTTTGTAAGCATTGGTATTGAAATTGTATAAGTTGTCACCATAAAACATGTAATAAAATAAATATGAGAATTACATGACTAAAGATCAACTTTTAAATGAGATCGCAATAAGTGGTTATTCAACTAGTTATGGAAAAGATAAATGTTATTCAACTTTTGATCTAGCCAATAAAACAATCACACGTGTTGGTCTTGGTTTACTAGTTTTAAGTATTTTTATGCTCGGATACCAAAGTTTAAATGGATTTGTTGCATTAGCTATCGCAGGAGTTGTCGGCGGTGTATTAGTCATGTATATGGAAAAATATAATGATAGCAAATACTTAACCACAGCATCGCAATTACAAGATATTGAGCGTGATCTAAAACAACTATTTTACGATGTAAAAAATGCTTCTCCCACTCAAAATATTTCTACATATGAACAACAATGGATAACTTTGGACAATCATCAAAAAAATTTAGCTATCGAAAAGCAAATTTTTGGAAGTGATTGGTATGCCCATATCAAAATGTTTTGGACTAAAAAAGTTAACACTCAATGGTTTACCGACGAATTAAAACTAAAATTTTTCTTTGATAAACTACCTTTTTCATTTTTTGTTCTCTGTATTACGCTTTGTATTCTGATTCTTTTATTAATTATTGGTTTTTATATTGCTAATCATTTAGTAGCTAATGGTCATGCTCAAACATATCTAGAACTTTTTAAAGGAATCTGCAAATGACAACAGCTGCTTTATTTAAAAAATTTATTGAAAACATCCAAATTCAAAATATTAATGTCATTTCTGAAAACTATAACAAAGTAACTAAAGCGTTAAATGAGTACTACTATGAATCTGAGAGCACTTCTACTCATTGTCGCCAAATTGGGTCATATGGACGAAAAACTGGGATCAATGGCATCAGCGATCTTGATATGGCATTTGAACTACCAAAATCAATTTACGATAAATTCAATGCATATTCATCAGGTGGACAAAGCTCATTATTACAAGATGTGAAGAAAGCCATTCAAAATGTATATGACCATGACCAAGTTAAAGCAGATGGTCAAATCGTGGGAATTGATCTAGATGGTTTCCGCATTGAAGTTCTACCAACATTTTATTTAAACACAAATGATGACGGTACTTTGGATTATGACATCTATACTTTCCCCAGATTCCAATGATGGTGGACGTTGGAGAGAAACCAAACCAAAACTTGAAATAGAAGAGACTCGAAGACTAAATGATGAGTATGGTCATAATACTTATCGGCATTTATGCCGAATGGTACGAGCTTGGAAAAATCATGTAGGGGCTAAATGTTCAGGTCTTTGGATTGATACTTTAAGTTATAATTTTCTAAAACAATCTGAAAACTATAAAAATATTAGCTATAAAAATTATGGTGAATTGGTAAAAGATTTCTTTAAATATCTAGTCGATCAATACGATCTTAAGCCTGATCAAAATATTTGGAAAGCGCCAGGTAGTAAGCAAAATGTTCATGGGTCATGGCAAAATCATAGAAAAATGAAGAAGGCATATCAGCTATGCCTTGAAGCCTTAGAGGATGAATCTGTTGCTAATGAAAAATGGGCAAAAGTATTTGGGGTGAACTTCCCTGAAGAAGAATTAGAGCAACTTCACGAAAGTTTTATTGTGCGTAAGAAAGCTCCAAATGAGCGGTTTATTGAACATGTTTATAATGGGAAAGTTGATATTAGAAACTATCTATCTATTGATTACTCTATTAGTCTGGAATCAAGAACTTGGAAAATGCTTAAGAAAGCTTTGTCTAATTATAAAGTTCCTATAAGTAGAAATTTAGAGTTCCACATCAGGGATACAGATGTCGAACCACCATATCAAGTCAAGTGGAAGGTACGTAATATTGGTCCTGCTGCCGTAGCAAAAAATCAAGAACGTGGTGCATTACAAGATAGCACTTTCGGAAAGCACAAAGATTCTCGCCTTCAGGAAAAGTCTAGTTTCTGTGGTGAACATTGGGTTGAATGCTACATTATAAAAAATGGAGTATGTGTCGCTCGTGATCATGTAAGCGTCCATATCTAGTACCCTCACCCCGACCCTCTCCCAAAGGGAGAGGGAGCGTCTTTTGATTTAATACCTGTATGAATTTCATATTGGAGTTCCCTCTCCTTTTAGGAGAGGGTTAGGGAGAGGTATTTTTTAATTCACAACATCTCTGCCACAAATCCCCCAACACCACATCCGTCCGCCCCAACACATCATAATTCCAATATCGCACAACAGTTAAACCCAAAGCCTCTAAAAACTTAGTTCGCTCAGCATCGTATTCAATCGCATCATTCGTTCCATGCTGACTACCATCCAACTCAATCACTAAACCAATTTCATGACAGTAAAAATCCACAATATAAGGTTGGATCACGTGCTGACGGCGAAATTTAAGGTTCATAAAACGCTTGGCACGTAAAAGTTGCCACATAAAGTTTTCAACGTCAGTGGCTGAGTGGCGCATGGATTTGGCGAATTCTAATAATTGGGGATCGAGCTTTTTGTTCATTGAATTTTGCTTTTTATTATTTTATTTAGATTATCAAATTTTATAACCTCTCCCTAGCCCTCTCCTACAAGGAGAGGGAATATTCATTATTAAGCCAATTGACGGTATTTAATTAGATGCAGCTCCCTCTCCCTTTGGGATGAGAAGCACTGCTTCGCAAGGGGGTGAGGGAAACGTGCTTTTAATGAAAAAAGTATCAAAGCACCCCATTCTCCAATAACACTTCCAACCCTTTCACCTTTTCCATATATTTCAGCCGTTCTTTTTCCCACTTCACTTGCTCTTTCAGCACTGAAACATCGCCATCAATCACCTTATATACATCTTTGACCTGCATATTTATTGGCTTCGCCTTTTCACTCCAGTGGAAACTATCCGTGATGTCATCAATCTGACTTGCAAGGCGTTGGCTTTGTGCCTCTAAAGCCATTTTATAAAACTTTAAATGTTCATCTGTTAAAGCTTTAGGGCTTTTGCCTTTATTGGTTTCAAGCTGTAATTGCAGCTTTAATAAATAAAATAAATCCTGTGCTTCATGGGCTTGGTTCACCACTTGCAGCAACTCGGTTTTTTCCGCTTTTTTAGCTTCATCAGGTTCACGGTCTGGGTGAATCATGGCAGTGATTTTTAAATACACGGTTTTCAGTGATTGGTTCACTAACTTTTCAGCTTGCTCGCGTTTTTGCGCTAAGCGTCTGCGCTGATGCTCTTCTTTCTCACGTTGATATTGTTCGCTGTCCCACGCTTCATAAGACTCGTATTCTTCTTCTGTCGTTTCTTGTTCTATATCAACATGACCTTCTACTTTGCTCTGTTCAGTTTGGGCTGACTTGGCTTTTTTATTTGGCTTTTGATTATGTGCATGATGCTGCTGATAAAAAGCATCGACCTCCGAGACTTTTTCAAGTTCTGCTGTATTTAAATAGTTGGATTTTTTCAGCTGCTTTGCCAATTTCGTGAGTTTGGCATCGAGCTGTGCTAAATCTGCTTTGGCAAAGTCTTCTTGCTGTAGATGCTGCCAAAGCTGTGCAAGCTGACGAAAATACACCGCATGCAAATCACGATAGATCGGCACAAGTTTTAACTGAATATAACCCTGAATCTCACTTTTGGCATTTTGCCAAAGCGTTAAATCTTGTTTTTGCTGTTCAATTTGCTCAATTAGTTTATTCAGCTTTTTATGCTGTGGGGATAAAGCTTCAGCACTCGGGAGTAAACTGACTTTTAACTCAAAAGACATAAGCAAATTTAACGCAAAAAGAAAATTATAGCCGATCTAAGCACTAAACTTATGAGCAAGTTATATGAATCAACAATGGCTTTTGGTCCATTAACGCTCAAACCGTTGTAAATATTGACCCAACTCTTCTCGAACAACCACCTCATGTCCTGCATGACTTCGACTTTGTTCCAAGAGATGCTCTGAGTCGATCACCACCACGCGATGACCATCCGCAATTAAACGATCTACGCCTTCAAAGAGCATTCGAACACCAACATCGTGTATCAAAGAAATATTGGTCAGATCTAAAACGATATGGTTAGTCGCAACAGGTTCATCTTCTAAGATCCGCAGCAACATTTCCGACTCAGTAAATTGCAATACACCACGCAGTTCATACACCACCACAGAATGATCTATCCCGCAGGTATAGCGACTTTGGACGATCGTTTGCGCTGAAGGTGTTCCCTCCATCACATGCAGTCCCATGTCCTTAGACAGTCGTTCAAATATTTCGACGCCTCGAACACTATTCCCATGTGTATCGAGTTTCGGGCTAAAGACTGCCAACCCAACCTGCCCTGGCAAAGCCCCCATGATGCCACCGGCCACACCGCTTTTGGCAGGAATACCGACCGTTGTCAGCCAATCTCCCGCAGCATCATACATGCCGCAAGTCATCATCACACTCAACACTTGACGCACCACCGAACGTGACAGCAATCGTTTACCTGTGGCTGCTTGCACGCCACCATTGGCAAGCACGCTGGCCATTTTTGCCAAATCTTTAACCGTCACTAATATTGCACACTGACGAATGTAACCATTCACCACATCTTCAGGGTCTTCTTCAAGTACACCGACTGTGCGCAGCATGTAACCGATCGACAAATTTCGAAAAGCCGTCTTCACTTCAGACTGGTAAACCGCTTCATCAAAACTTAACTCACGCCCTGCCAGTTCACTTAAAAATTCACGGAGTTTTTCAGCACGAGTGCTGTGCTCGTCATGCGGTAAAAGTGAATGTGTGGTGATTGCACCCGAATTGATCATCGGGTTTTTCGGGGTATTGCTTTGTGGATCGAGCGCAATTTGATTAAACGCCTCTCCCGATGGCTCGACACCGACTTTTTGTAAAACACGATCTAAGCCAAGATGACGAATCGCTAAGGCATAAGCAAAAGGTTTAGACATCGACTGTATGGTGAACTCGACTTCATCATCACCCGTGGAATAAATCGTGCCATCTACGGTAGACAGTGCCAAAGCCAGTCTATTTGGATTGGCGTTAGCTAACTCAGGAATATAATCTGCCAAAGCTCCGTGTTGATTGGCATCGCAGGCATTGAGGACATGCTGTAAATAATCTGGAACAGGCGTTTTCATAAGGGCTATTTTTTGTTGTGTGCATTTTTATTTATAACAAATTGAGCTGCCTCTGTATAAGTCCTTATGGTGAAGTCGTGTTCTGAGCTAAAACCTGTATGTGCTGTATATTCAAATGGTGCATCATTTCTCGAATAAAAACGAAATAACTGAGTTGAATGATTGCCTGTTCACCAAATAGATTTTGATAATATTCGGTATGTTCAATCATTTCATTAAAGCCATGTTCAAAGCTTTGTCGGTCAATGTGGGTCGCATGTTCAAAAAAGCTCTGCGCCAATATATGCAGCATCGCATCATTCGACTGAGCATAGCGCTGCGTCTGATAATCGAGCTGTAATCGTTCTAAAATTTCTTCAATTTCATAGATCAAATATTCAATTGCCAAAGCATCGAAGCGCTGATGTCGGACACATTTTTGCACCAAAGCCGCTAAGCCATGATTAAAATGAATATTCTGTTGCTCGGTCTGAAAGTCGAGCTGCGCTAATCCGAGCTGAAATTGTAATTGCTGCATCGCTATCTTTTAAGTTTTTAATCTTCTGCAAAGTTTAACTCACGAAAGCTACGCACTTGGTTACGACCTTGTTGCTTTGCCATGTACAGCGCTTGATCGGCCATACGCGTGACCACAGCAGACGGTGTCCCCTCAATCGCAGTTGCTACACCGAAACTTGCACTAATCTTCAACATTTGTTGATTGGCTATCATAGTTTCAGCTTCAGAAATGGCCAATCGACAGCGTTCAGCGACCTCTATCGCCTGCTCTAAACTCTGATTTTTTAAAATTAAAATAAATTCTTCACCGCCATAACGTCCAACCACATCTTGTACACGAGTATTGTCATTTAAAATTTGAGCAACACGTTGTAAAACGGCATCTCCTGCATCATGTCCATATTGGTCATTGATCAGTTTAAAATGGTCGAGATCAAGTAAAACCACTGCAAATTCAGGCTGTGTCTGTTTGCTGAGTGTATCAAGTTCATGACTAACATAACGTCGGTTAAACACATTGGTCAGCCCATCGACACGGCTGAGGACTTCCATCTTTTGTTCACGGTGTCGCCACTGTAAAAGCAAAATCTGAAAAAATACTGCGCTGATGATCAATATGGGTAAATACAACTCCGCCATACTCATCAGCCAAAAGGCATTGTCGTAAAACTCACTCTGTTTTAAAGCTGGGCTGAAAATCGGTGCATATTCTAGATGGTCAATCGAAGTTTGATAGCAAATGTAGCCAATAAACAGTGTGATCGGAAATGTAATACTGAGCATAATTGCAGGACGATAAAAAACCAAACCGACCATCAACAAATTGACCGTCCCCGCCATAGTGGCAGGACTATAGATCCCGATCATATAGCCACCATAGATCATGCCGAACCCAAACAGGACGGGCGCAAAATAGCTAAAAAACAGTCTAAAATTTAAATATTTTTTGAAATAAAGACTGAGTACTGCCAATACGCCATAACTGAGTAGGACTATACAAGCGACGATGATCCTCAACTTGAGTTCACTCGGATTAAACCAAATCCGATTGGTCGAATAATAAAAATTCATGATGCACCACTTCAACACGCTAACTTGACTCAGCATGCCAAAGATGAGAAGTAAACGCCCTTTATCATAGTCAGACCAATTGATGATGAGATAGTCGGATTCAAATAAAAGATGCTTCAACTTACGCCATTGTACGCCCCAGTTCGTACAGACAGCATTGCCCCAGTTTTTCCCCATTAATCTACTTTTTTATTTTATTATTTCGCTAGTTATACAAGGTTTTAACTTCAAAAAGAATGCCTATTTTCACAGTTATAACTGCAACATTTGAAGCCTTTAAACTTCACTTGCACCACTATTCAAATTACTTTTCCGCTATTTTTTAGCTCAATTGGTCACTTTTTTATTTTTGAAATAACACGGTTTATTATTCTAAACGCTCGGTGAATAAGATCCCGTTCAGATGATCGACCTCATGTTGTACGATCCGTGCGGGAAAGCCATTCAGGGTTTTCTCTTTGACTTCACCTTGAAGGGTCAAATATCGCACGTGAATTTGCTCGGCTCTCGGGACTTGCCCTCGTGCATTCGGCACACTTAAGCAGCCTTCTTCACCCAAAACCGTGGTCGTAGATCGAGATGTAATCACTGGATTCACCATCACGATCGCCTCCATTTCAGGCGCATCGGGATAGCGTAAATTTGCACGTGAAGCCACGATAATCACCCGCTTTGAAACATAAATTTGCGGCGCGGCAATGCCTACGCCTTGACGCTCAAGCATAGTGGCATGCAGTGTTTCACTTAGTGCAGTTAACCATGCAGAACCTATTTCAGATGCTTGTACCTCTGCGGCAGTGAGCGTCAAAATTGCTTCACCACGCTGTGCAACAGCAGCAACATAACTCATGTTTTTATCCTTTTAAGTCTAGCGGGCTTAAATTACGTAAAAAAAACAATCATGCAATATGCATTATTATCGGTTCTGAGTATAAAACAACAGCATGCTATGGCTTTGAATCTTTTGTGGTTTATATAGAGCACAAAGTAAAATAGTAGATCATACTACCCTATACCATTGATATTTATCATTTATACATCAAGGTACGCCATTATCTATTAGCAATCATTCTTTAAGTTAATGCGACTTTATCTATATTATTTTGTTCTTAATTCACGATTTTTTCATAACTATAAGTTTTTAATAAGGCAAAAAAGTTTGATTATTCAATAAAAACTTGAATCACTAAAATCGCAAATGCTATTTGCTGCTGGAAAATATTTGCATGGAAGCTCAGCCACGCCTGACTCGTCAAGATAAACGTACCCTCGGACTGTCATCCCTCGGTGGCGCACTTGAGTTTTATGACTTCGTTATTTATGTATTTTACGCCAAAATTATTTCGGAACTGTTTTTCCCCACTGGACTCAGTCCATTTTGGGCGATGCTGAATACCTATGGTATTTTTGCAGCTGGATACTTTTTCCGCCCATTGGGTGGTGTGGTGATGGCGCATTTTGGCGATTTGATTGGTCGTAAGCGTTTATTTAGTTTGTCTATTTTACTCATGGCTTTGCCTACGCTGATGATCGGTGTGATGCCAACTTTTGAAAGTATTGGCTATGCAGCACCGCTTCTGCTCCTACTGATGCGCGTGATTCAAGGCATCGCGATTGGTGGTGAAATCCCTGCGGCATGGACTTTTGTTTCAGAGCATGTGCCTGAGCAAAAAATTGGTATCGCCAACGGCCTACTCACTGCCGGCTTATCTTTGGGTATCCTATTGGGCGCACTGATGTCTTTATTTATTTCATTACAATTTACAGAGTCAGAAATCCATGATTGGGCATGGCGGATTCCATTTATTTTAGGCGGGATCTTTGGCTTTGTTGCGCTCTATCTCCGCAGTTATTTAAAAGAAACGCCTGTATTTAAAGCCATGCAAGAAAAGAAACAATTGGCTAAAGAGCTTCCAGTGAAACAAGTACTGCAACATCACAAAACAGGCGTTGTGATTGGTATGCTGTTTACATGGTTCTTAACCGGCTGTGTTGTTGTGCTGATTTTAGCGATGCCAAATTTACTCACAGGCGCCTTTGGTTTTGAACGGGCCGATGCCTTTAAAATGCAAAGTGCCGCTATTGTGATGCAAATGGTGGGTTGTATCTTGGCAGGTCTTTTGGCAGATCGCTTCGGTGCGGGTAAAGTGATGCTGTTCGGTTCCCTCCTTGTCGCGATAATCGCGGGCGTGTTCTATAACAGCTTGGGCCATGTGGCTGCTTCGACCGTGTTTGCGCTCTATATGTTGCTCGGTTTGGCATCAGGTACGGTTGGTATGGTGTCTTATAGTATGGTGAAAATGTTCCCTGCACAGATTCGTTTCTCGGGCATTTCATTTTCATACAATTTGGCCTATGCCATCGCGGGTGGTATCACCTTACCATTGGTTCAATGGTTGAGTTTATACAGCAACATTGGCGCCATGTATTATATTTGGACCGTCTGTTTGGTGACCTTCTTTACTGCGATGCTCTATCGTCAACGTTTTGAAAAAACATCTCATTAAAATAATAAAAAAAGCGGTCAATGACCGCTTTTTTTAAATCTCTTTCAAATCAATTCAGGCTTTTAAATTTTTACGCAATTCATCTTCTACAATTTCAATCTCAAGCTGACTAAAACGACGAATTTCACCTTCTGCATGTTTTTCAAGTAATCCACCAATAAGTGGAACTTTGACTTTCACCGTCCAGTCCAAATTGAAACTCACTTGTGTTGCATCACCACTGACACTTCGTTTACAACTGGCTTCGAGCGGTAGGTTTGGATCTAGTTTGACATCTGATGTTAATGCCGCCAAATTACTAATATCCGTACGTTTCAGACGAAACGCATCTTTTAAAAACTTCTTGGCAATATCTGGAATATTTACATCCAAGTTATAGGCACGTTTTAAGGTATACATATCACCTGTTTTTTTTGATTCTAAAATTTCTAGATTTTCACCCGGTATGCGTTTGCACACCGCTTCATGCAAGCTGATATCTGCGGCTAGTCGTTTAAAATCTTCAAGTGAAACGCCATGAATTGTGGCATTGACGGTAAATTGATGTGCCATTCTCGTAATCCTTCAGGTCAATATTGGTTTTATTGTTTTATTTCGCCCAGTCTACAGTTGCTAAAACTGTGCTTTGAATTAAATCGAAAAGCGTTATGGCTGTCATTGACCTGAAACCAAACTGAAAAAACAGAATTGCCATACTGCAACTCATTGGACTCTGCCTTAAAGGACTTTTTGATAGATTTGCCCATGCTGATCTTTAAACTCGAGTTCAAATTCCCAGCCCGCATCGATTTTTAAATACATCCCTGCATAGGACAACTTTGCGTGCCAATGACCGAAGTCGAGCCTTACAATATCAAAGCTGGCTTGTTCAGGAAGCTGTTGCATTGGTTTTGCATGTATCAAAGCGCTTGGTTCAAAAGACGTGCAGTGCGAGCCATAATCATGAAAAAGTTCGAAACATAGCTGATTAAAAATTTTAAATGTTGAATCTTTTGGGTCAAGTTGCGTCATTGCTTTAATAGCTTCCCATATCTTTTCATTTCTTCTTACGCTTATTTTTATATTTCTATAACAAATCTTTGTGGTACTGCTTTTATAAATCTCAGTTTAATTTAAGTTGTTAATTTAACAGCATGCTATGCACTACACCATCCCGATCACGGTGTACCAATTTGATTACTTGTGAATAATCGATCAAGACGCTTTGGTGTTTATAACTGATTTGGATGCCGTATTCATCTGCACCATCATCCAAACCGCTGATGCTACATTGCGTCCCTTGTGGAAATGCATTGAGCCATTCAGCGTTATACACATCTGCTATTTGTTCAAACTGAAAAAAGCTAGCTTTTTGCTGCAGTAGAAACCCAGCTTGTCGGTCAAAACGTAATTGCTGCTCAAGTTGAAAGTCGATAATTGACGAGCATGCTCTTCTATTGTTCATCGGGTTCTGTCTAGCTGTAATCAGAAAATAAGCTTTGCCATCACCCGATGATCCTTATAGAGCTTTCATCGCCTGTTGCTGCTGTTTATTTTTGACTTGTGTCCATTGCCACCAACCAAATGCCGCCAAGCCCACAAAACCTGCATAGAGCGCCGCAGTGAGATACAGGTCTTTGTATATAAACATACCCACATAGATAATATCGACAAATACCCAAAGCACCCAAGTAGCAATATGTTTCCGGCTGGTCCAATACGTGGCGAGTAAGCTAAACGCGGCCAATTGTGCATCCAAAATTGGCACGGCTGCATCGGTAAAATAGTGCAGGCTTAAACCAAAAATCAAACCGCCCACCGCTGCTAAGAGCATTTGAAAGATCACGAGTTTGGTCGCAATCGGTTCAATACGGATGTCATGATCTTGTTGTTTGCCCTTCAACCAATGATAGAAACCATAGAAGTTCACCACCACAAAGAAAAACTGCAAAATGGTTTCGCCATAAAGTTTGTAGGTATAAAACAGGTAGGCATACAGCAAAAAAGCTGCAAAGTTAAACCACCAACACCACATATTTCGCTTTATGGTTAAAGTCACCCCGATTAAGCTAATAATGACTGCAAATATTTCTAAGTTCGACATGGTTGATTGGGCCTTAAAAAAGCTGAAGCTATTATGGAAAAATTCAGCCTAAAGGCAAGCTATATCCTGCACTATTTCATATCAACTCTGTAAATTTTAAATCAAACCACTCATCCACCAGACGATGATTTTGATGTTTTGAACGCATCAGTTTTGACAGTTTTCTAACAATCATTTAAAAACTTAGCTATGCATAAAGAATAATCAGAAGGAATCATCCAAATGTCAGAACAACAAGGTCGTGTAAGTCGAGAAATTCGTGGTCATCTTTATTTAATCGGTTTGGACCGTGCAGATAAACGAAATGCGTTTGACAGTCATTTAATTCATGACCTTTCACTGGCGCTCACTGAATATGAAGATGATCTAAATTTACGCTGTGCGGTAATTTTTGCTCATGGCGATCATTTTACTGCGGGTCTAGATCTGGTCGAACTACACCCCAAACTTGGCAGCGGGCTGTTTAATTTTCCTGATCAGCAGATTAATCCGTGGGGAACCAACTCACGACAACGAAAAAAACCAGTTGTGGTCGCGATACAAGGGTTCTGTTTTACAGCGGGCATTGAACTCATGCTGAATGCCGATATCGTGATCGCACAGCGTCACACGGAGTTTGCTCAAATGGAAGTGCAACGTGGCATTCTTCCCTTTGGTGGCGCAACAGTTCGCTTTGTGCAAGCAGCGGGTTGGAATAAAGCCATGCGCTATTTACTCACAGGTGAACGTTTCAATGCGCAAACGGCATATGACATGAACTTGGTGACTGAAATCACCGACCAAGCGCCCTTATCTCGTGCCATTGAACTTGCGGAACAGATTGCACAGGCTGCACCATTGGCAGTTCAGGCAACACTCGCTGCAGCACAGCAAGGTGTGCATTTGGGAGCCGATGCTGCCTTTGCGCAATTAGATCAGCACTTACAACCATTACTAAAAACACAAGATGTACAAGAAGGTGTGATGGCCATGCTACAACGTCGTGCAGCCAATTTTCAGGGCAAGTAAGCCTTTATTTAAACTGAGTAAACCCTTTCCGTCCTGCCCATCCAGAGAAAAATTATGCCAACGGATTTAGAACAAGCAACGCAAGAAATACATAGTACACCCGTGAGTTTCCCAGCAACCGATGGCTATACACTTTCAGGCGTTGAATATCGGCCTAATACTGCCGCTAAGGCCAATATTATTATTTCAAGTGCGACAGGTGTACCTCAACAATTTTACCGTCGATTTGCCGAGTATGCCGCAGAACTCGGTTATCAAGTACTGACTTTTGATTATCGTGGTATTGGACGTTCTGCACCGTCAAAACTTAAAGGCTTTAAGATGTCCTACCTCGACTGGGGACGTTATGACCTTTCTGGTGCCATAGCTTATATGCAACAACACGGTCAGGAAACTTTTCTAGTGGGACACTCCTATGGCGGCCAAGCACTAGGACTTACCTCAAATCACGATCAGATACGTGCCATGTATTGTTTTGGCACTGGCGCAGGTTGGCATGGCTATATGCCCTTTAAAGAAAAAATGAAGGTTCATGTGATGTGGAATATCGTTTTTCCGCCAATGGTTGCCGTCAAAGGATATTTGCCTTGGAGCAAACTCAATATGGGCGCTGACCTCCCTGTCGATGTCTATAAACAATGGCGTCGTTGGTGTAAAAACCCAACCTATTTCTTTGCCGACCCTGAGCTGAGTGAGCTGTCTCAACAATATGCTGCAGTTCAAACGCCGATCTATGCGGTCGCTGCACTCGATGATGACTGGGCATTACCCAATTCACGACATGCTTTTATGCAACATTATGCGCAAGCATCAATGCACTATATCAATATTGAAGCGCAAGATTATGGTCTAAAACAGATTGGTCATATGGGTTATTTCCGCAAAGGTGCTGAACTCTTATGGCAGGAAGTGATTGGAAGGTTTAACGAGCTATTAGTCGCCTAGACCAATTTACTTCATACATAGCACATTGAATTATTCGGATAGAGAGATACATGCGTCCACGGAAAAACACCTCTGAACATCTATTGTTACAGTCAGCACACGCCTTTAAACGCTATGGCTATATGGGCTGCAGCATGGGGAAATTGGCTGAAGCCTGTGGACTCTCAAAAGCTGCATTTTATTATGACTATCCGAATAAAGACGCATTGCTGATGGAAATTTTAAACCTGACGCATATAAAGTTACAGCACAGTATTTTTCAGCAATTACAGCAAATTACTACCTCACCTCAACAGGCTTTCTCGCACATCCATCAACTCGCCATACAATTTTTTAGCCAAGGTGGATTAGGTTGTTTAGTCGGGATATTAAGTATGGAGCGGCAACATTTGCCAACTGAGATTTTTGCAAAATTACAATCCATCTTTCACGAGTGGCAACTCGCCTTTGAAGTGTTTTTTAAGCGATGCATGACCATCGAACACGCCACGCAACTTGCCAAAGTCAGCTTGGCGGATTATGAAGGCGCAATTTTAATGGCTCGAATGAGCGATGATTTGAGTTATCTCGATTTAGTCCGAGACCGCATTTTGCTTCAACTTGCAGAGTCTTGATAGCGATATTCAATTTTATGTTCTTCGCCAAAACGGTCGACATGTGTATAAAACTCGCCGTATCGGCCTAAATAATACTCGAGCGATTGATTGTAAAAACTCCAATAAATCGACCATTCATTCAAATCTAATTGGCGTATTTGAGTTTTACAATTGACTGGCATGCGACGTAAAAAAACTTCTTGTAACTGTTCGGCTGCCTGTAGCGAATCTAATTTGTATTGTTGTTGAAAGAAAATTTCCGCAATATCATCAAAAAGTTGCTGTTCATATTCATCTACTTCAATCACCTGATCGACTTGGCGTATAGCATCATCATTTGATGCTAGAGAGATACTGTTCGATTTTTTTGGTGCTTGGTAACGCATATATTTTTGACGATATTTTTCTGTTTTTATCATTTTTTTGACCACGATTCCTGCTGCAGACAACGCAATCAGAATACATATCACAATGAGAAAATTAACCATAATAACAACCTACTGCCGATGACGCGCATGCACATCTTGAATCATCGAATATTTTTATGGACTAATATAACGCACAATAACGTTTAAAATTCATACAAAATTATTTTAAAGCTGAAATCTTGCCTATTTTCTTTGCTAATTTATTTCAAACTATTACACCTGCTGAAATTATTAAGTGTGTATACATTTCTAAAATATCTATTATTACTTTAAAAACAGTATAGTTAGATGCATTTATGTGGTTATTTATCCGTATTTAACGATTAATTTATAAATATACATTTGTAAATTTTGCAACAATTTTGAAATAAAAACCCAACCCAACGGCGCAATGGCTGCAAAAAAACATAAAACGCAACAAGAAGCCTCTTTAAGCACAAGGCGATATCTTCTGAAATGACAGGCTGTTGGAGTTTTCTATAAAAAGAAAAAATTATGATACGCGAAGCACAAATTCAGGATATACCCGAAATTATTCACGTGATTCACAACAGCATTCGTTCATGTATCCAGGACCATCAACGTAATGAAAGTGTGATTCAAACTTGGCTTGAGGAGGCAAATCAATCAAATATCTTAATGTGGATGCTTTATAACGATAGTTGGGTCTACGTCAGTGACAATCGAGTGGTCGGCTTTATTTTAGTCAGTGATCAGGGACAAATTTTACTGAACTATATCTGCCCTGAACGTCAGTACCAAGGCATTGGTAAGGCATTATTGTTAAACATGATGCACTGTGTCAGGAAAAAGAATATTACCGAGATCAGTCTAGAAAGTACTCATACGGCACTCGCCTTTTACCAAAAATATGGCTTTGTCGCACATCAGGATTTTGAGCCTGCCGATGTTCCGCTCAAATTGGTCAAACAGCTCTGTTAGTAGAGAGGCAAACCTCATAAAAAGATAGATTTTCAAATAGGATGATTATGATAGGTGAATTTAAAAAGAGATCAATCTAAATAAGTATTGGCAAAGGATACTAGCGATAGCACCGCAAAGTTTTCACCGTTTATAACTAGGTATCAAGGCTTAAGTTGATCGCGTCCTGCCTGTTTAGCCATATATAAATAATGGTCTGCATGCTTCATTAAGGCTTCGATACTGTCGAAGTCATTCTGCTTATCCATCCATGCCATGCCCAAACTCAGTGTGACATAATTTTTTTCATCACCCCGATTAACATGTTCAAGTTGTTCATTACGCATGGCTTCGAGTACCAATTGTAATTGCTCTTGGGCAATCGCATACGGAACATCATGCATCAATATGGCAAACTCCTCTCCACCGTAGCGAGCCACATAGGCTGAACTTGGCAGAGTATTTTGCATGGTTTTCACGATCTGCTGTAACACCTCATCGCCTTTGAGATGTCCATAGTGGTCATTATAATTTTTAAAATAATCGACATCTAACATGGCAAAGACCAATGTTCGATGACTATGAAAACGGACTTCCGAATATAAGCGTTGAATTTCTGCATTCAAAGCACGACGATTGAATGCCCCCGTTAAGGCATCAATACGAATTTGTAGCTCTAATTTTTTATTCAGCTCATGGAGCTGTAAGGTGCGCTCTTTGACTTTCTGATCGAGTGAACTGTTTAGCTCAAGCAGACTATTATTTAACTGCTCGGTATGCATCGACTGCTGTGCATAATGGTGCGATTGCTGAAACATGATCAACAAGGCATACAAACTGGTTGAAATGAACGATAAATTGACGGAATCAATCAAATTCATCATCAGCAAAAAGTCGTTTAAAAAAGTAATGCATAGGAAAATAACCGCGATTAAATTTAATTTTGAATACGGTTCTTTCTTTTTCAGTGTTACGTAAAAACCATAAGCAAAATTACTTAGAACAACGATCACATAGGCAAAGCTGTAGGTTGCCAAAGGCTGAAAAATTTCAGGCGTCGAAACAAAAGTCACTGAAATATTCAAAGACAATAGCAACATCGCGATCTGATAATTTAAGGTAAATAAATAGCGACGACTGAGCAAGTGGATATAACTTAAAAAGAAAATCGACGCCAAATAGGTAAATAAGTATTCTAATCGCGTACCCCACAACCAATTAATATCGGTAAAAGTTGTATAGGCATAAGGTGCTGAAAATAAATTATGGAGTGCTAAAAAAACAATAAATAAGCCAAACACCAAGTTACTTCGGCTATTGCGACCGCGTAAACCTCGAAAGACTGAAAATAGGATCGTAAATAATCCCACACCCAAGACGGCGCCAGACACCATTCCAATACTCATCATTTGTTGTTGGAATTGGCGGTTTACTGTCTTAGCAATACCAATACGCATCGGGTTTTCAAACCCGCCGTGCATACTGTTAAAACTTGAAGCCTGAATGGTTAATGTGAAATATTCATCTTGTGCCACAAAATAGGCAATTCGCGGTGCATTCTCCGTTTTTTGTTCTGCTTCAGTACGCCCCACCTCGCCCAAACGAACGATCACATCACCATTTAAAAAGACTCGATACGCACCGTACTGATTTGGAATCAATACCGCGATACGTCGGCCAATAAATTGTTTGGGGATTTGGAAATGTCCAGTAAATGTCCCAAAACCTTTACTGTGCCCTGTGATGTCTTTAAATGATGTAGGCAGATAGACCGTTTGACCGACTAGAACCGAACTCGGAGAAGTTAAAAATTGATTTGGATAAAACAACCATTTGCCTTGTAATAAGCTAGTGGTGTCTTCCGTGAAGTAGATTTGGTTAACTTCGTTTTGGTGTTTTAAATAAAACGATTTAGGAGCAGTTTCATACTGTGCTTGAGCAGTCGATACAGTGAATGCCAATGTAAAAAAGATAAAGGTAAGAACCCAGAACAATCTGGTGCAAGGCAACTGTAAAGACAACGGCTTTGATTCCTGCGTTTATACTCGAGCAATTATTCTAATCTACGGTAAAAGACAAAAATAACAACTACTATTTTATCAAATTGATCAATAACTTCCATGTCACTGATCTAAAACTGTCGAAGTCTTAATCGCGAGTTTTTACATCATACAATTCAATCTCAAAAATAAGATTTGAATTGGCAGGAATCACATTGCCCATTTTACGCTCACCATAAGCCAAATGTGATGGCACGATTAACTTACGTTTACCACCGACTTTCATCCCCATGATGCCCTGATCCCAACCTTTAATCACACGGCCTGTACCAATTACCGTTTCAAAATAATTACCACGATCCAGTGATGAATCGAATTTAGTGCCGTCTTCTAACCAGCCTGTATAGTGTGTTGTAATCAAAGCGCCTTTAACCGCTTCTTTACCTTCGCCTACCACTAAGTCAATAATTTCTAATTCCGTGCTCATGCTCTCAACCTCAAATGCCGCAATCAAAATAAAACCCTATTATAAACAGGATTACTTTGGATGCCGTAGTAAATACGCTGTTAAAAATTGAGCTCCAGAATATCCTGATCATTCATTAGATCTTGAGTTAATTTTCTATGGTTTGTCGCAGAGCCAATTAAGATCCAACGCCCACTGATTTTATGTTCAGTTTTATGTCGCACACTACGAACCACTTGCATTTGATAGGTTTTAAACAGCTCTTCATAGTCATCCAGCGTTTGTTGTCGAAAGTGACAAACGATACGATAACTCCGTGCTTGGTTTTTCGCTTCAATCCACGCTTGAATATAAATCAAAACAATTAAAACGATCAGCACAATCACCGTACCAATCAAGCTCAGCATGACATAGCCCGCTCCCGCAGCCATGCCTAAGGCAGCGGTCATCCAAATGGTAGTTGCTGTGGTAATGCCTGAAATTCGATTTTCATCTTTAAAAATTACCCCCGCACCCAAAAAGCCGAGGCCAGTCAAAATATTGGCCGCAATTCGATCATGACTATCAACGCCGATACGTAACGATAAGATAGTAAATAAACATGAACTTAAACTGACCATAATCATGGTGCGCAGACCTGCCGACTTACTTCGGTACTCACGTTCCGCACCAATGACAGCGCCAATCATAAGCGCCACAAATAACAAATAAAAATCAGGGTACATCGGCTGCTCCCCATCTTTAAAATTTTCTCATTGTTTGTAGATATACCGAATTTTATAGTCAGGATGCAAGCCTGAACTCACATCCATCGTGATGAGTTAAATCACATCAAATGCTTATTGCAATTGTGTCCATTCAATCACCGCTTGAGCTTTATCACCAATCAAAGTCCATTCGCCATCCATTACGTTTAATTGTAAAGACATGGTTCGTTCGCATAACTCTTGAATGGCAGCTGTACTCGCTTCAGATAATTGCCAAATTTCAACATTCTTCAGGGTTTTCAGTTTGCTGTTGCGTTTATACCATTCGTCTACTGAAGAACCATAGGTAATCACAGCAACGTGTGGGCAACGAGCACTGGCTTTTTTGACTTTGTCTTCGTCAGGACAACCGACTTCAATCCATTTCACCAATTGACCTGTTAAATCTTTTTCCCACAACGCAGGTTCATCTGTTTCGAAAAGATCTTTGGTAAATTCTAATGCTTCATCTGCATAGCGTGCATATGCCAAGACACGCACCATCAAACGTTCAATCGTTTCAGAAGGATGCAAAGCCATCGTCAATTGATAATCACCATATTGGTGTACATCCATATTGGCAATGTTCAAATCTGCTTTATAAATTGTAGCTTTTAGCGCCATGGTAAAGTCCTCAAATTTGGCGCCTAGCATATAAGATTTAGCAAGCTTTTGCTGCGTTGATTTACTTATCTCTCAGCTTTATCGGCATCGATACGACACTGCATTAAGCGTTCTTCAAATTCGAGCCATTCACGTTCAGTCTGGTAAATAATTTCGACACGATTATCGATACTTTCCTCGCTCGACTGATAATTAAACTGATCGGGATTAAAGTTAAAGGTTTTCCACCCTTGGTCTGTCTGAAAAATACCTTTGATCCGTAGCCAATCTTGCTGCTCACAGAGTAAATCTAACAGCTCAAAAAAGTCGAAGGTCCATCGTTTTGGGAGTTTCCAACCTGCGACACTATAGCCCTGAGCGGATTCAACATAATGATAAGGCAACTGTTTAATTTCTGTGGGCACATCGACCAACGTTTGCTTTTGTATCGCTAATAAAGGCTGAATTTTACGAGGACTTCCCACATAGGCAAGATCAATATTTGTTAGTTTTAAATCACCTTTTACAACATTGATCCATTGCTGCTGATACGGTAAATACGCTTGTTTGAGTCGTTCCAAACCAACTTGATCGGCCTCACTCATACAATCGACATGCGACACCACCACGATTTGTGCCACTTTGAGTTGATCGGCATACAGATTTTGCGAAGTCCACTCTTGATCATGTAAGCGTGAGCCATCAACCACGGTTACCAATGCCCGCATGGCTAAATGCGAATGCCAATGTGGCTCGGTCAATTGCTCCAAAAGTTGCCCAGGATGTCCCAAACCTGTCGGTTCAATAAACAGTCGGTCAGGTTTCACCTCTGACAATAACCGTGACAACGCAATTTGCATCGGCAGTTGGCTACTACAACATAGACAACCACCCAATAATTCCTTCACCGCAAAACCTTGATCTTGCGGCAACATCTGTTGATCGACCCCGATTTGTCCAAACTCGTTCATCAGTACGGCCCAAGTTTCGCCCGCTGGCTTTTGCTTCAATAACTGCTGTAAAACTGTGGTTTTACCCGCACCTAAAAAGCCAGAAATAATATGAACAGGAATCGCACCGTGGGTAGAAACTAATTTCAAAAGTGAGTCACTCAAATAAATAGCCAATGATTGATGGCCTTTACCATAATGATTTCAAAAAAATGCTGCAAGCCTAGTCTTCATATCTCTGTCTTCATTTTCCTAAAGCATAGATCAGTCTCGTATTCCAACGAATTGTATAATCATCTGGCTATTAAGAGCCTGTTTATTCCATTTGCATGAATGCATGACATATCTGGTCACACTTTATTGGCAAAGTTAACTCTTATATTTTAAAAAATGGTTATCTCGAAAAGAATCCTTACATTTGGATTTTAGTGAAATTTCTGGATTCTGCTTATTTACGACATCGATGTAATCATCATGTAAACAATGAATGAATCATGAAGCCGATTTGGTCATTTTTTATTGCAAAGTTAAATGAAGATTCCGATATTTTTTTACATTTAAAACACAGGATGGACGGTTATGTATTCATCCAGTTAACCAGTCTGTTTCACTTTGTTGCTCGCATTGATCACTCGGTTTTCTCGATTTAGCATGAGCTCTCTCCTGATGGACGTGATGATCTTTTCAGGACTTACTAAAATATATAAGGATGCTCAAAATGAAATTAACTCAAATTTTACTTGCTTCTACTCTAGCTGCTGCAGCTGCAACAAGTTTTGCTGCGAGCAAAGATAAACAAGAAGCACCTGAACAAGAAAAAGTAGTGGTTAGCACTCAAGAACAGCCAGCGACTGAAACAACTGCTGCTGAAGGTACTGCTGCTCAACCTGCTTCAGAAGCAAATGCTGAAGGTTCTGCACCAGCTCAACCTGCTCAGTAATAGACGGATAGCGTACTCCACACGCCAAATTCATTTAGTCTGCTGCTCAACATTTATCCCTCACTAATAAAATGTTGTGCTAAATGAATTAAAGTCGCCGGATCATTGAAAAATGGTTCGGCTTTTTTATGCTCAAAGCCACTGATTGATAGATTTTAATGATCGATAAATCATTCAAAATGATTGATGATTTTCGTATAAATAAATATATATCATTCACTTAAAATAAAACCCTGCAAAAAACACGACAATTCGATTCATCGTTTCGACTTATGCCTAGCTTGTTGAAAGTCTCTGTTTAGAACTTAATAGTGGCATATGTGAAGTGATTGGATGTTTACGCATGAGCAATAAAGCAAATTACACAACGGAAGTTGCCATTCTGGGCGCAGGTCCTGTCGGCTTAACCATTGCGAACTACTTAAGTAAGCAAGGCGTCAATGTCACTGTGATTGAACAACTGGACAGCCTGATTGACTACCCACGTGCGATTGGTATTGATGATGAATCATTACGTACCATCCAATCATTAGGTTTAGTGGACCAAGTGTTACCGCATACGACACCGAACCACGCGATGCGTTTCTTAACCCCTAAAGGTCGTTGTTTCGCAGACATTCAACCGCTCACTCGTGAATTTGGTTTCTCACGTCGTAATGCTTTTATTCAACCTCAAGTCGATAATGTACTGCTACAAGGCTTAAAACAGTACGAAACCACAAATGTTTTATTCTCTCGTCAATTGTCTGATTTTAGCCAAGATGCCAATGGTGTAACGCTAAATATTCAAAATAAAGACGGTGAAGCTGAAATAATTCAAGCGCAGTATTTGATTGCTTGTGATGGTGGTAACTCAGTGGTACGTCGTACCCTCAACATAGGCTTCGATGGTAAAACTGCACCGAACCAATGGATCGTGATCGACATCAATAATGACCCACTTGCAACGCCACACATTTACCTATGCTGTGACCCTGTGCGTCCTTATGTATCTGCTGCTCTTCCACACGGTATTCGTCGTTTCGAATTTATGGTGATGCCTGGTGAAACTCAAGAAGAATTAAGTAAACCTGAAAACATTGCCAAACTATTGTCGAAAGTACTTCCAACGACCGATGGTATTGAAGTGATTCGTCAGCGCGTTTATACCCACAATGCCCGTATTGCAGATAAATTCCGTGTAGACCGTATTTTACTTGCAGGTGATGCTGCGCACATCATGCCAGTATGGCAAGGTCAAGGGTATAACAGTGGTATGCGTGATGCATTCAACCTTGCGTGGAAAGTTGCAATGGTTGTACAAGGCAAAGCTGGCCCAGCGCTTTTAGATACATACCAAGTTGAACGTAAAGATCATGCCAAAGCGATGATTGATCTTTCTGTAATGGCGGGTCATGTCCTTGCGCCACCAAAAAAATGGCAAGGTTTCGTGCGTGATGGTATCGCGTATGCGCTCAATTACATCAAACCGATCAAGCAATATCTATTGGAAATGCGCTTCAAGCCAATGCCGAAGTACAACGATGGTGCATTGATCAATAACGGTGTTAAAGACTCACCTGTGGGTAAAATGTTCATTCAACCACATGTTCAACTTGAATCTGGTGAGAAAGTCCTACTTGATGAAGTCATCGGTAACGACTTTGCAATCATTGCTTGGGGCGTCGATCCAAAATGGGGTCTGTCAGATGCGACCATGAAAAAGTGGCAAAAATTGGGCGTTAAATTTATCCAAGTATTGCCTGCTGTTCAACTTAGCAATGAAAATCGCACCAAGTACGACAATGTGATCACGATTGGTGATATTGGTACCGATATTCGTGGTTGGTTTGGTAAAACCACTGAATCTATTACGATTCTTCGCCCAGACCGTTTTGTTGCAGCGATTGCAATTCCACAAACTTTAGACAGCGTGAGCCAACAATTGTTTGCAAAATTGCATGCTTAATAATCCAAATAGATCTGCAAGAATTAAAAATCACCATGCATAAAGCATGGTGATTTTTTTCTATAATCACTATAAACATCGCATGCTATAATCGTTCAACACATAATTATAAGCTTCGCAAAATGCAAAAAAGATTTCAGAAATTATTCATTTATATTTTGTTGGGCTTTATTTTTATCTGTTCACTTATTTTCGTAGAGATACATCATTTTCATGCCAATAGTTGGTTATCTATTTTCGTTTTTTGCCTCTGTTTTCTTATTTCTTTGAATTGCTATTTATTACGCTTAGAAAAAGATGTGAACAAAAACGAAGAATCTAATTTTTTGTCCTTCCATTTATACATTTCATTTTTTTATGCAGTCATTGCCAGCTTTTTTCTCACCACAGTGATTCTTGCTTTATTTGCATTACAAGCCCAATATTTTGGTCAAAATAAAAATATCATTCTAAAAGGCCAAGTCTATTCACCCACATTAACACTAGAAAAGAAGCCCTGCCGAGCTCGCCTTAAATTTCCCGAAAGTGGTTGGTCTACCTTCGCCTATCTCTGTCTAGATACCAAGAAACATAAATTTTCTGGTTATTACAAACTCCATTTGAAAACCAGTTTCGCAGGGGCTGCGGTTCAGCATTATTATTGGATTAATGATCAATTAACATATCAGCAGCATCGTGCCTTAGATATGGATCCACAACAAAAAAGACTACTCGAAATATATGCCAAACTTGAAAGAGATTTAGGCCCACCTCTATCTGATGATGAAGCCCATGATTTTTTAAATAGACCCTACAACGATTGAGTCTATTTAATATAGCGCAATATATGCCATACATTATTTATGGCAATAATTAAAATCGCTTTAGCATCTTATGATTGATATTTAAAACTCTTTCTTTTTAATTCTCAATGAAAGAGTTATATGAATAGACATATAGCAATACCACGTTCAGCCAACAATCAAATAAGCATCCAAGTTAAACCGACTGAAACCAATGCACATCTTTTACCGATTCACGTTGCTGAATCTGCTGAATAAAAGGTTTAAATTCATCTAAATATGGCAATATTTTGAATGAAATTGCATACACCATCCAATAAGCTAAATACAAATCTGCTGCGCTAATTTTATCCCTCAACAGATATGGCTGGGCTTGCGCAAGCCCTGTTTTAATAAAATCTAAAAGTATTTTTTCATTACCAAAACTCAAACTGCCACGTTTCTCATCCATCAACTCTGTGCTAATGCCGACATTTTTCATGTCCATGTATTCAGTCAGCGGACCATGACAGAAAAACATCCATTTCAAATATTCACCCCGTTTTGGATCATCTAAGGCGGGTGCCAAACCTTTGTCACTGAATTTATCGGCTAAATAACTAAAGATGGCTGCGGTCTCACTAATCACGACAATACCATCGACCAAGCAGGGAACTTTGCCCATGGGATTAATCTTGAGATATGCCGCTTGGTGCATCTCTTCATATGGCACTTCAATAATCTCAACTTCTGACTCGATGTCTAATTCTTTCAATAAAGGCAGAATAGTATTACTGCGTGAGCGTGGATTGCTGTAGAGTTTCATTGCTGGGTTCATTGTAGATATCCTTATTTTCATCCTTGTTGTTCTGTCAATTACTATACGCGGCTTTATGTAGAATTATGTTGCGTTCATCCGTGCTTTAAACACTTTCCGATACAATACGCCCGACTAATAATTACGCTAAATTTGAATTTATATTTAAAGCAAAAAGTATTTACTCCGACTTTCTGATAATCAAACAATTGAGCTCTACATCGATGAAAAATAAATATTTAATTGCCATGTTTACGGTGATTTTAATTTCAGGCTGTTCCAAGAAAACCGAAGAAATGGCAACTGAAGCCAGCGCAGATGCACAACCTGCTCAAGTCAGTACACAGCAAGATCAAGCAGGGGAAAGCACTTCCAATGAGCCGTCTACCACGCCTGCAACAACACAAAAACCTGAAACTATTTTAAATGAGCAGGTCAACCCAGCCGAAGCCTCTCGTAAAATGGTTCGAGAAGCCAATGTCAGTTTTGAGTCGAAAGATGTGGTTAAAACGGCCTTAGAAATTGAAAAACTGACGCTAAGTTTAGGCGGCTTTATTGAACAGAAAAATATCGACTTTGTGGTGCAAGAGAGTCAATCCTACCCGATTGCTGACGGCAAAATTAAAATCTTTGAAAAAGTAAATCCGCAAGCTGAAATGATTATTCGTGTGCCAAGTGAAAAAGCTGCACATTTCGTTAATCAACTGTTGCCCCTTATGCATTTTTTGAACCGTCAGCAATATTCGGCAAAACGCTATGAGCTAAAACTACTCGAAGAAAAAATGTCACAAACACAGGTCGTGCCCGACCATGTTGCAGCTGCGCAAGTCAATGAAATCTCACGACTGACCCGCTTAGAAGTTCAAGATCGTGTCCGCTATAGCACGATTGTGATTGGATTTACTCAACCTGCCACTGTCCGTAAACATATCGATATTAACCTTGATGCTGTTGCGCAGTTAAATGGCGATAATTTCTGGCAAAGAGCGTGGTATGGTATTCAAAAAGGTTGGCAATTTGTGTTGAGCCTGCTGGTTATTCTCATTACGATTTGGCCACTCTATCTGATTATTATTATCGGTTTGATTGCCTACCGTGTGATGAAACCCTATTTACAAAAATGGTTTAAATGAATGAGCTGAACAAGCTCCATTCTTCATTTAATCTATGCTTAAAAATACGATAACTAAAAAAATCCCGAAGCGCTTAATTCGGGATTTTTTCATTTAAATCTTAGGGCAATATTTAAAGGCTTAGAAAAAGCCCATATAGAACTGCTCTTTTAATACTTTTAAAATCAACTCGATCGCATCATTTTTACGATCTTTTCGATAGCTCGCATACAGACCAATGGTCGGCAAGGGTTCAACTGTACTTTTAACCAATATTTTATCACCGAGCAATGGAATGACATAAGACGGCACCAAACTCCATCCCACGCCCATACCGACCAAATTGACATTTAACAAAATATTGGTCGAGTGCTGTACCAAGTTCACATTCAGTTTATTTTGCTTAAAGAAATCTTGAATAATTCGGTATAGCTCAGGTGATGAGTGTTCATCGCTAATAATAAAATCCTGATTATTCATGTTTTTAATGCTGATATGCCGCTGTTCTGCAACAGGCGAATTTTTCGGTACAATCAGCGCCAAAGGCTCAGTAAAGATCTGAACAGATTCTATATCAGGGCTTTCTTCGACATAACGAGTAAAGGCAATATCAATCTCCCCTTTACGTACTGCACTGATCTGATCGACATCCATTAAGCTATGAAAATGAATTTTTAACTCAGGAAACTGAGCACGAATATTTGGCATGATATATGGAAAGACTTTCATTTCAGCCACAGGAACAAAGCCGATATTCAGTTGTTCTTTACTGAGCTGCGCAATTTGACGCGCATCTATCATGGCTTTTTCAGCATGCTCTAAACTCAAACGCGCTTCTTTTAAAAAGGCCTGACCTTCTGCAGTCAGCTCAACTTTTCGGTTGGTTCGCATCAATAATTGCACCCCAACTTCCTGTTCTAGGTCTTTAATTTGCTGACTTAAAGAAGGTTGCACAGTACACATTCGCTGCGCAGCCTTGGTAAAATTTAGCTCTTCGGCAACCGCAACAAAATATCGTAGATGTCGTAATTCCATTATTCAGCTCCTAAAGCACTGCGTTTAAATTGGTTTGCCACGAATAGACGATACATCCACGTAGTGAACAGCACCATCACCGCACAAAATAAATAGGTTGCCTGAAATCCAAAGTATGCAATCAGCACACCCATAATGACCGAACCGACAGCAAGGCCAATATCAAACAAGGCAAAAAAGGTGGATATTGCATGTCCCATTCGGGCTTTTTCTACCGTTTGAATCGCGACAGTTTGCAGACATGGGAACACTGAACCGTAGCCGATGCCCATAAAAACTGCCGATATCCAAAGCACCCATTGATTCGTGAGAAAACTCACAACCACCAAACCAATGGCAAAGCAAATAAATGATGGATAGATGACTGCACTCGGGCCTTTACGATCATAGACTTTGCCAACCCAAGGACGGACGAGCAACATCGACACAGCAAAGACAATAAAAAAGATACTGGTATAAGCGAGTAAATGCTTCAACTCTGCATAAGCGGTGATAAAACTCATCACACTCGAATATGCAAATGCGGTCAGCAATGCCACAAAACTGATGGCAAGTACCCGTGTTTCTATCACATCACGCCATTGGATGGCTGCGGATTGGCTCGCTTGATCACTTGATTTATGCTGTACGTGTTCTTGTATTTGAACTAACCACGTAAAAATATAGCCCACTGCAACCAATAAGGCTAATACTGCAAATAAGGTACTAAAACTGCTGAATTGAATCATACTCAGCGCTAAAAATGGCCCGATCACCACGCCTAAGTTGGTCGACATGACAAAGTAGCCCATGCCTTCGCCCTTTCGATGATCTGGGATGTAATCATTTACGATGGGAACATTGACCGTGGTTAATATACTGAACCAAAAACCATGTAAAAAACGAATGACCAACAACGACCACATGCTGTCAATCCACAAATAACTCAGCGCAAAAACGACAAAGATAAAGCCTGAAATACGTACAGAATTGGCTTTACCAAAACGTTCAATGATCATGCCGGAAAATGGACGAATCGCAATGGATGACACCAAAAACAGCGTTAAAGCCATACCCGCTTGCTGAATCGAACCACCCAATTCTTTCATAATATAAATGGGCAATATTGTCAGCAGCGCAAAGTAATAGCTAAATAAAAACAAGTTATTACACAGACAAAAAACGAAAGACTTGTTCCATAGCGATGCCTGATGTTGAGTAGTCATGAGGTCATTGCCTCGCTGCTACGCGTGGCTTGGGACTGCGTAAAAATCGGGTTTAGCGCCAACTGCACCAGTCGCTTGATATAGTCTTCATCTGGCTGGGTATTAAAGAAAATGATCTGATAATGAATCGGGCCATACAACATATCCAACATGAGTTCGAAAGGATAATCTGCGCGAATTTCTCCTCGTTGAATGGCCAATTGGATCAGCTCACGTGTCGCTTCTCGTCGAGGTAACAAATACTGTTTAAAAAACTCACCCGCTGCTTCACGATGCTCCACCAAAACCACGAGCAATGCTCGACCCACGTGCTGATTTAAAGCCCGTGATAGTTTGAGCAATTGTTGATTTAGATTGAACTCTAAACTTTGTGATAAATCAAGTTCAAACACCGACGCGGTGTGCGCTTTAAAAGCATCGAAAACCAGATCGGACTTATGCTTCCACCAACGGTAAATCGTCGATTTTCCCACGCCTGCACGAGCCGCAATATCTTCAATGGTCATGCTTCGATAATCACTTTCCGCTAAAGCATCTGTGACCGCTTGTAAGATACATTGCTTACGCCGAGAAGTTTTTTCAGTTTCACTCATAATTTAAAAACGAAACGCTACGTATCGTTTTATATTAAACAGTATTGGACTGAATGACTATCTTTAACTGAGCTTTGAAGGATAAACTTTAGTCGCACACTCGGAATTCAAATCCCTATTGCACTATCCAAAAGAATTTCAGAATAAAAAAAGATCGCCTAAGCGATCTTTTCAAATATTCAGCCACCAAAGTGATTAGCTTTGTGTCGACTTTTTATAAATACTGCAAGAAGGATGATGATTTTCCTGTAAACGTGCCACTTTACGTTGTTCCGCAGCTTCGAAACGACAACGTTTCCAGTCATTATCTAGATTCAATGCTGGAATTTGTTTCGGTTTACCTTGATCATCAACAGCGACCATTGTGAAATAGCAACTATTGGTATGACGTACTGTACGTTTTTGAATGTTCTGCGCTTCAACACGAATACCAATTTCCATTGAAGTACGACCAACATGGTTCACACTTGCAAGGAAAGTCACTAACTCACCCACGTGAATTGGTTCTTTAAAATTCACTTTATCGACTGATAGTGTCACCACGTAGCTACCAGAATAGCGACTTGCACAAGCATACGCGACTTGGTCTAACAATTTTAGAATCGTTCCACCATGCACATTACCCGAAAAATTCGCCATGTCAGGAGTCATTAAAACTGACATCGATAATTCTGACTGGTCGTCTAGTGCATTCGCAATTTGATCTAATGGGGACATCTTGTTTCTCTAGACTCGTGATATAACAATGATTAATGTGATTATTATATAGATTTTAATCAAAATTAAATGTTCAAATCGGCAAAAAAACCATCATTATTATTTATAGTGATCACACCATCATTCAGTAAAATATATATCGATAACGATATACACCCGATAAACAAGTATTTATCACGCTATCTATCAGTTTTTTGATCAAAGCTATGCTGTGTTTTATATTTAAAACATATTCATTAAAACGCGTTGTTCATCGATTCAACATAGCACGGCATTAAACTTAATCTTCTAAGACTTTTAACATCTCGAAAGATACATTGTCATAGCTGGTTTTTTGCCCAAAATCATTGGTACTTTCTAGCGTGTAAGAATTATCTACATGTACATGAGTGACAATAAATACCCTCTCTTCCATCATCGCAAGCTTTACTTTTTGTCCTACATCAAGCGTTTTCATCTACAGCTACCTTTAAAATATTTATTGGTTTTAAGTATTAATAACCTGATGATATTCTAAACACTTCAACAGTATTGGTAAATGTAAGCACATGAATAAAAACGCTAATATAGGTATATACTCTTAAAATCTACGTAAAACCAATTAATATGATTTTTTTAATTAATTTCAAATAATTAACTGTATATTTTCGTATTATTAAGATTTTTATATTTGGCAAATCTTTTGATTAAGACCTAAAACCAATCAACATCCAAGATATTAATGATTACTAGATACTATTGAGCATGGGAAAAGCTGAGAGCAAAAATTAAAATGCTTTGCTGAAATAAAAATGCACCCTGAGAGGTGAACAAGATGCGTTTAAATTTGCGAATCGTATCAGCCTAGTCTTTGGCTGCCAAATAAGGAATATGATGTCCCTTGCTATATTGATGTTCAGCATAAACCCGAGAAATCTCTCCAAGTTTTTCCAAGGTTGCCTCTTCACCTGCAAGCATCGTCGCTTCACGCCCTTTCACATCAAATATATGTGCTTTTTCACGTAAATCAGGTTGAATCACAATGTCTGCTCGCTTGAGCTCTTCTTGAGCTAAACGATTTTGCATAATATTGATATTTTGGTTAAACAAGCCCCAAACATTCGACGTTTCGGTATGAATCGGTCGTGCCAAAATATCCACCGCAATAATAATATCTGCCCCTAAATCGCGTGCAACGTCCACAGGAACAGGACTGACCAAGCCACCATCGACATATTCTGTATCTTCAATAATCGTTGGAATAAACATACTCGGAATTGACACCGAAGCACGAACAGCCTGCCCCGTATTGCCATAATTGAACACGACTTTTTTGCCATCTTTTAACTCGGTTGCCACCACATACATTGGGGTTTTTAGCAACTCTAAAGGCACATCATCAACTTGCTCATTGATATAATCTTCAACTTTTTTACCATCAAAAAAGCCTTTTTTGTCCAAGCGTATTTCTCGAACATCATTGGCTTTCATATTTAAGGCGATATCTCTTAACTCATTGGCACTTTTACCTGATGCATAGATTGAACCCACAATGCTACCCGCACTAGTTCCAACAATAAAATCTGGGTGTATTCCCTGCTGTTCAAGTATTTGAATGGCGCCAATGTGTGCATAACCACGTGCCCCACCACTCCCTAAAACCAAAGCAACAATCGGACGCTTTTCCTGCTTTTTCACTTTTTTAAAGTCAATGCGGTTATTCGCCACTTGAGCAGGTGCTGCTGTATAAGTTCGAATTTGTGATGTTGTTTCAGCGCTGACCTTTTTTGAGCCCACACTTTGACAACCTACAAGGCTGATTGCGAATGCAGTCATCAAAACAGTTACGCTTTTCATTGAGAGATATTCCAAATGCAACTCGATATTTGAAGAGAAAAAGTAGTCTAATCAGTCCACATTCACGTCACTGTTATTATTCGTTAATGCCTCTGACCGATGCACATTATATTGACATACAACCTAGAAAGTCATTGGCTGTCAAAATTTCAGTGTCTAGCAGAATTTCCACATCAAGATCCAAAACATTGTCTAGCAAAAAAAGCCCCGATAACGGAGCTTTTTAAAGTTAATTTTTGACTTTACCAAATATCGGAATTAACGCGATCCTTATATTTTGGATGTTCATCCATTTTAAATACTGGCTCTTTTACACCCCGTTTTAACTGTGAGGTGTAGTCTTTCATCAGCATCAATAAGAATGGCGTCAGCAATAAAATCGCAAAGAGGTTAATACTCGCCATCACGCCCATGAAGAGATCCGCTAAGTTCCAAATCAGTGGCACACTCATGATTGAGCCAAAGTACACCATCATGAGGACGACTACGCGGAATATAAACATGACCTTAGGATTGTTATTGATAAACTGCACATTACCTTCAGCATAAGCATAGTTACCGATTACTGAAGAATAAGCGAATAAGAACAAGATTATGGCAAGGAAGTCATCTCCCCATGCGCCAATCTGGCTTTCAAGCGCCATTTGCGTCAAAGCAACACCCTCAAAGCCTGCATTTTCATACAAGCCAGATGCCAAAATAATGATCGCCGTACAGGTACACACCACAAATGTATCGACAAAGACACCGAGCATCTGAACTAGGCCTTGATTGACCGGGTGTCTAACATCTGATGCTGCCGCAGCATTCGGAGCAGAACCCATACCCGCTTCGTTTGAGAATAATCCACGCTTAATGCCTTGCATCATCGCCATAGAAACCATAGCACCGAAGAAACCACCAGCTGCAGCATCAAACTCAAATGCTTTGCTGAATATTAACTGGAAGATATCAGGCAAGATTGCAAAGTTAGCAAAAGCGATATAGAGCGCGACTGCCAAATAAAGTAATGCCATAAATGGAACAAAACGTTCTGCCACTTTTGCAATACGCTTAATACCACCAAAAATAATCAGCGCTGTTATAAAGACAAGGAATAACCCTACCCATGAAATTTCAAAACTAAAACTGCCCAAACTCAATACTAGATTGGCTTTATCCCAACCCCAAGCATGTGAAGTTGCACCCGTAATGGCATTGGCTTGTACTGCATTAAACACAAAGCCATAGGTTGAAATCAGCGCAATGGCAAAAACCACACCCAACCACTTTTGCTTTAAGCCTTGCGTGATGTAATATGCTGGACCACCACGGAATTGCTGATTTTGCGTATCACGCACTTTAAAGAGCTGTGCAAGTGAAGACTCCACAAATGCAGAACTCATGCCTAAAAATGCGGTAAACCACATCCAGAACACTGCACCCGGCCCACCAATTGCAATCGCAATTGCAACACCTGCGACATTACCCACACCGACACGACTTGCCAGTCCAGTCACAAAGGCTTGGAATGGTGTAATCCCATGCTCATCATCGCCTTCTTTACGGCTAGATTTCATCACTTTAATACTATGAAAAAATAGACGAATCTGAACTGCACCAGTGATTAAGGTATAAAAAATACCAACCGCCACTAAAAGTACGACTAAGAAATCCCAAAGCGGATCATTAAAAACTTTGACCCAGCTCATCAGGGTTTCGTTTAATTGTTCATTCATATTCAACCCTAGTTTTAAATGGTCAAAAGTATAAAAGGCTCTTTTTTGAAGAGCCTTTCTAAATTAAGCAAAGAATTTAAGAATTAATTGAATAACTGTTGCGTTAATCAAATCAACAAAAAATGCGCCACATAGAGGTACGATTAAGAAAGCCTTATGAGATGGACCATACATATTGGTAATGGCTTGCATATTTGCGACTGCTGTAGGTGTTGCCCCCATACCAAAACCACAATGACCCGCCGCTAAAACCGCAGCATCATAGTTTTTACCCATGACACGGAAAGTGATAAACGCAGCATATAGTGCCATTGTTAATGTTTGGGCTCCCAAAATCACAACTAAAGGTCCTGCAAGATCTGATAGCTGCCATAGTTTCAACGATAATAGTGCCATTGCTAAGTACAGTGATAATGAAGCATTACCAAATACATCAATTGCACGATCAAATATTTGTACGCGGAAAATACCTTCTAATACATTACGTAAAATGACACCACCAGCTAAAGCCCATACAAATGTCGGTAATTCAAACATCGTACCTTTACTGAAAGCCGTCATAAAATCAGCAAATGCTAAACAGCCAGCAAATAGGCCCAAAGTCGTAATTGCATTATCTGCGGTAATTAAACGAACACGATGTGGATATTCAAAAGGTACATATTCTGTTGAATTAATATCAGCTAGTGGTGTGTTATCACTACGCTCAATTTGCTCATTCGTGCGCGGAGTTGCTAGGCGATAACGATTAATTAGCAACTTAGCTAATGGGCCACCAATAATACCACCAATAATTAAACCAAAAGTTGCACTTGCCATACCTAAAGCTAATGCACCTTGTATACCGTGTTCAACTTCAAGAATTTCACCCCATGCACCAGCTGTACCATGACCACCTGTCAACGTAATTGAACCTGCAATCAAACCAATCAGTGGATCAATACCCAATAAAGTGGCAAGACTGATACCAACGACATCCTGCACAACAATGAAAGAAGCAACGGCTACCAGAAAAATAACAAGACCAATTCCACCTTCTTTCAATTTGGCAAAGTTTGCGCTTAAACCAATGGATGCGAAGAAAATCAGCATAAAACTGGTTTGTAATTCACTACTCGTAGTAATGCTATAACCCCAAATGCTATGTACAACCAATGAAATTATTGCAGCAACCAAACCACCAGCTACGGGCTCAGGAATATTGTAACGCCTCAAAAAACTGATTTTATTTACCAGAAAACGTCCTAATAAAAGAACGATCACCGCCGCAATTAAGGTATAAAATGCGTTAAAGCTAAATTCCATAATAATTTGTCCAAAATGGTTAGAATATTTATTAGTCCAATTAATAGAAATTAGTAGCGTTTATTAATTAAAATACAATTCCAATTTGTAAATTTAACCAATAAATCAGGCTACCAGCTATTCATTGCCAATCATAAATATTCATCATCTGATTCAAATATGTATGCCTGAGTTGAAAAAAGTGAAAACTCAATTCGACAAAACAAATCCATAAAAGCAGTTCATGCTTACTAAACCAACACTTACTACAATATTCACATCATAGATGAAATACATAAAATCAAATGCTGATTAGAAAAGTCGCACATTATGCGTGGAGAACAGAGAAATTTCATTAATTTTAATTACAAAAAGTTTTATTTGCTATAATTTAAAGTTATATCTATTTGTTTTTACTAAAATGTATTCGCATTTTTTATCTATATAAAATATTAAAGATTTGAACATAATGCATTATAGGACGTGGTTCAACGCCTGCCTTAACCAGTACGACATCATGACTCAGGCGATTTAGTGAATCCATCTACTTAGTACTGTGAGTTCATTTGCGTTGAAACATCCACCTTTTAAACAAAAAAAGCCTGAACTGAGTCAGGCTTTTTTGATCGATTCTTTTCGATGATTTAGCTTAGAAGCTATATTTAGCCATTAAGCCAACGCGGTTATCTTTATATGTTTTCCCTGTAAACGCTTCACGTTTACCATTCACATATTCAACACCTAAATCAATTGGTTTCACTGGTGTATAAATCACATTTAACCAAGCTTGCTGTACTTCTTTGTTTGCAGAGTTATTTCCAACATCTTTAAATGCTTTTGCATAATCTGTATCTTCATCAGCAAATAATGCACCATAAGCTAAAGTTGAACGCAACTTTTCATTAAACTTATAGGTTGCACCGATTTGTACTGCGGTAAATTTATTCTGCTCAATATCCCCATTAGCATCAACAACATATGCGGTATTTGAGCCATATAAATAGTTGCTGTTCCCTTCTACATAAGATACATCACCATTAATTTTTAGCTGTTTCGTCACATTAAACGTTGTACCAGCTGCCAACCCCCACCCTAATTCATCATCATTACCGCCTTGAACTTTATGATGTTCCACAAGCGCACGTGCAGATGCATTCCCCTTACCATCCGCAAAACCCTGAGTCAGTTTAGCTGTCAAAGCTGGAAGACTATATTTTACTACAGAGTCAGTAACGGAAACACTCGAAATCGCTGATGCTTTACTGTCTCCTTCTTCTGCAGCTACAAATAATTGTGTTTGCGGTGCAAGTTTTACGTTGTAACGCACTTGTGGCAAACGAGTTGTACCACCGCCCACGTTAGTAGCAAAATCAATCATTTCTGGTGCATGGCTAGACAAGAAGTTTGATGTGGTCTGACCAAATAACCAGTTGTTAAAGGTTAAATAACCATGACGTAGACGAATAGTTTCACCACTTCCATTGAAATCGACCTCGATTTTACCGCCCACTTTATCATCACCACCGACAGGTGCTGTAAAATCTAAACCAAAACGTGTGGTTTTTGCAGTTGCGCGAAGTTTATCTCGTGCTTCTTCTTTAGACGTATGTACGTTGTTGAAGTCGTTATCCGCACCTTCGATGATGTAGTTCGCATCACCACGAACAAAACCATAAAGACTTACATCTGCACCTGTTTTAGATTTTAAGCTTGCAGCTGGGGTAGCTGGTGGCGGTGGGGGTGCAACAGGACGCGCTTTAACTTGCTGAATCTCTGTTTGTTGCTGTTGTTGAACTTGCTGCTGCGCTTTAATCAAACTTTTCAGTTCTGCAACTTCTGCACGTAATTGTTCAATTTCAGAAGTATTGCTGCCTGCATGAGTCATTGAGACCGTTGCCAAACTCATGGCAACAACAAGGGTTTTCATTGGGTGGAATACAGTTTGAGTTTTCATCCTAAGCTCTCTATTGTCCTGTCATTGTTGTATACCCTAAATCCGGGTGCTTTGTTATTCAGCTATTTGAGCGGACAAATTTCATGCTGCATATCCGTGCTTTAGTCGCATTAAAGCCTTAACTTTTAGCCCCCAATAACGAAATACTTGAAAGCAAAAAGCACGAAACCTGAATCCATTACTGAAAATAGACTGAAATATTTAGTTAAAATTCGGACTTAGCCGATTCAGATGGCAAAAAATCTCAATATTCATACCTTAAAGGTAAAAATCCATACTCTGTAGGTATGCAATAAAAACGATAAAATCCGACATATTACCGATAGAGACATTCACAATGTATTTATCCAGCATAACGTAATGTATTTAATGCAAATAATACTTATTTATCAGTTGCTCTATTTCATTAGAGTGAGACAACAGCGATCCACCGTATCACTAATTATTTCCAAGTGGATGATTGTTTAGATATAAGTTTCGAGTAAACAGATACTGCCCTCACAATGGGAAAATAGCGCCCTCTTCTAAAGTTATGGATGATGAACATTTATAATGAGTGACGTGGATATTTGATCAATAATACTAGTACGTTGATGACTGACGTTTAAGTAAGACCTGCTAAACGTCATCACCTGCATTCAGCTCAACCCATGGCTGAAGCTTTTAAACTGCGCATAGTAATCATAGCAACAACCACAAATAGCAGCATAATCAGGGCCATATTGATCAGCGCTGACCATACTAAAAAGTTCAAAAACACTCCAGCCAATAGACCACAGGCAAATTGCATACTTCCCATGATTGCACTGGCTGTGCCAGCTCGTGAGCCTTGTTCAGACATCGCCAAAGCCATCGCATTTGGCCCAGTGAAGCCAATTGATGCAACACATAAGAACATGCCCAACATTACAACAACGATAGATGAAAGATAAAATAGCCCCGCCGCCAATAAGATCAGCACACCACACAATTGAAGTGCATTACCCAATTGCAAACGAAGGCGAACATCCAGTCGATTTGCAAGTTTCTTGTTGAGGGTCGAAAACACTATAATCCCTAAAGCATTCGCACCAAATACATAAGCAAATTGCTGTTGGCTCAGACCATAACCATCCATTAAAATGGCAGATGAGCCACTGATATAACAAAATAAAATTGCGCCAGAAAAACAGCCTGTGAGCATCGGTTTACGGAAAGTTTCGTCCTGTAAAATCGCACTATATAAGCCTAAGACTTGTTTCAGACTTAATTTTAAGCGCCGCTCAACAGGTAGGGTTTCTTGAAAGAAAAAATGTACGCAGAAAAGACAAAAAATACCGACAAGCACCAATACCGCAAATATGTATTGCCATTCAAACACCTGTAACACCCATGCGCCTAAAGTAGGTGCAATGATTGGTGCAATTGTTGTCACGATCATCATGCTGGCAAAGGCTTGAGCAGAAGCTTGCATACTTAAGCGATCACGAATTGCAGCACGGGCAATCACTACACCGACACAGCCACCCAACGCTTGCAAAACACGAGCAGCGATCAAACTCCATTCACTATTGGCAAAGACACACAGAAAACCGGCACAAATATATAAAACCAAACCGAAATATAGCGGTGTTTTACGCCCAATACGGTCGCTGACTGGCCCATAAATTAACTGCCCAATCGCCAAACCCAAGAAATACGCTGGAAGACTATTGGCCACTTGTTGTGTCGTGACACCAAAATCTTCAGCCATTTGAGGTAAAGCAGGCAAATACATATCGATTGAAAGTGGCCCCAAAGCAGTCAGCAACGCCAACAAGACAATCCAGCGTTGAGAAAATTCCTTTTGTGATTCGACGCTTTTCATAAGAATAATTCATTTATCGCAAGCAAGTTTTGCAGACAAGTTTACACTGCACATAGTATTATTTCTTGGCTTCAATGTGAAAATTCACACGATACACATTGCTTACTGCCCCATCGCTTTAGCAAAGGAAAAATTTTGAACGCCTGGCTCGCACGACTGAAACAAGCAACCTATAACACGACCTTTATGTATAACTTGCGCATGGTCATTGCCTTCGCAGGAACAGCCTTTGTCCCATATTTTTTAGATCAGCAATTGATGACCATTCCCCTCACCTTGGGTGTGGTTGCCGCTGGTCTAAGTGATATCGATGACCGCTTTTCAGTCCGTGTGCTCAATCAAATTTATACCTATATCGGGTTCTTTGTTACTGCGGTATCCATTTATCTGTTGTTCCCGCATCCGATCTTATTTGCATTGGGGCTGATTGTGTCTTGTATCGGTTGGATTCTTTTGGGTTCATTAGGTCGTCGCTACGCCACCATTTCTTATGGCTGTCTGGTGATCTCCGTGTATTCCATGCTAGGGGTCGAACTTTTTGAAAATTGGTATACACAAGCAGGTTTATTGGTCATCGGTGCGATGTGGTATGGACTGCTTTCGACTTTGAGCTTTCTACTGTTTCCTGTACGTCAAGTTCAGGACAAATTGGCCCAAAGCTATTCGTCTCTAGGTGACTTCTTATTTGCAAAATCTAACTTGTTTGATGTCGATATGACACCGGAAAGTTACCAGCAAAGTTTGATTGAGCTGTCGCTCGAAAATGGCAAATTAATTGGCATTTTCAACGATATGAAAACGGCCTTATTAACGCGTTTAAAAGGCGACCGTGGACAAAAAGATACACGTCGTAGCCTACAATATTATTTTGTCGCGCAAGACATTCATGAACGTGCCGATTCCGCGCATATTGATTATCAAAAATTGACCCGTATTTTTGAACATAGTGATATTTTATTTCGCTTTCAACGTGTGCTTTCGATTCAAGGTAAAGCCTGTAAAGATTTAAGTATCAGCATCTTACAGCGAAAACCTTATCATCATAATCAACGTTTCAAACATGCGTTCCACAATCTAAAACTGTCACTCGAAAAGCTGCGTGAAGAGCAAAAATACGATGAAGTTTGGATCAATTCTTTATTTGCTTTATACCAAAACCTAAAAGGCATTGATGCGCAATTACGCAACGTCGAAACCGAGCGTTATATTGACCGACAAGCCCTGATTGAAAATCGTTTAAAAGATGATGATTTAAAAGGTTGGGACGACATCGTCATTCGATTCAAACAACATTTGAGCCCTGAATCGGTGCTGTTCCGTCATGCTGTGCGTTTATCGACCGTGTTATTTATTGGTTATATTTTTGTCCAAGTGACCAATATCAGTTATGGCTATTGGATTTTATTGACTGCCCTGTTTGTCAGCCAGCCGAACTTTAACGCCACCAAGCGCCGCCTCTATTTACGTATCATTGGCACCTTGGTCGGAATTATTTTAGGTTATGCAATTTTATATTTTGTCCCTTCTGTCGAAGGTCAGTTATTGCTACTCATTTTAAGTGGCGTATTGTTTTTTGAACTACGTAGTAAGCAATATGCACAAGCCACTGCGTTTATTACCATTTTGGCGCTGATTAACTTTAACTTAGATGGCATGGGTTTTGCCGCAGCAATGCCGCGTATGATTGATACACTGATTGGCTGTGCCTTGGCATGGTTTGGTGTGAGTTTCATTTTCCCAGATTGGAAATTCCGTCGCCTGCCTCGAACCATCAGCCGTTCGATTCAAGCGCAGTGTGATTATTTAGCTGAAGTGGTTGAACAATACAAATCTGGTCGTAATAACGGGTTGAATTATCGTGTTGTCCGTCGTGCAGCCCATAATACCGATGCAGAAGTAGCTTCACTGATTTCCACCTTAGCTACCGAACCCGATACCGATCCAACTCAAAAAGCTTTAGCCTTTGAGTTTTTGTGTCTCAATCACACCTTTATTAGTTATATCGCGGCCTTAGGTGCGCATCGTGAAAAAATTCAAGACCAACAGGTCTTAACCTTATTGGATAAAGCCACAGATGACATTCAAGGTGCATTGCTGCGTGACGAAGTTCCAGACTTATCTGCGCAAAATATGTTGCAAGAAATCCGTCAGCGATTGTCACAAAATAGTGAGGAAGATCAAAAATCCTTGATCGTGCTACAACAGCTTTCGTTGATGTTTAACGTGTTGAACCAATTTAGCCAATTGAAACAAAATCTAAGTCATGAGCATGATCAGGCATCGACTGAACTGGCTTCGCTATAATTTGGATGATTTTGGAACAATATACTCACTGAATTGGTATAAATAATGCTAAACTTTTTACAGTTTTAAATCTGTTACTTTCACTATGACCGCAAAAAATTTATACGCCTACACGCTAGAGCCAGTGGCTTATGAAATTTCTGAAGAAGAACAACGTTATGCTCAACTTGTTCTGTCTCGCAGTAACTTCAAAATTGGCAAAAAAGCATGGCTAATTATGGGTGCAATTCTTGCACTGGCACTCTTGGGCCTCATCTTTATTAAGAACTATTCAACAGTATTTTGCTGGGTAGCTATTGTCTGTGTCGTGATTTACTTCCTTGTGCGTAAATTCGGTATCGAATGGTATGCGAAACGCAAACTGAACGAAGTCCCTGTTCAAGAAATTAAAGGCATCCGTATGGGTGTTCAGCCGCATGGGATCTCTATGCAGCAACGTATGGGCGCAAACATGGGGACGATGACTGTCGGTTGGAAAGACATTCATGAATGGTATGACACCAAAGACTTCATCCTTTTGAACTTTAAAGTAAAGGGTCAAGACGGCGCATACATCTTGCCTAAACGTATGGATAGCAAGAAGTTTCCATTTTCGACCATTCGTAAACATTTAAATGAAACTGTAGGCCCTGCTAAACCAATTTAAGCCTAACAGACATTTGTTTATAAAAAGCCTCCTCTCTTTGGAGGTTTTTTATGTGTTTAATTTTTGAATAATTATTGATAATTACAATAATGAGAATGAATATTACTTACTTTTTCCACATTCTCTACTACATCATCGTTTATAATTCGTCGCAATTCAGCAACCTTTTATCAATATTAAATCCATCATGTTTAAGAAAACCCTTTTCCAGACTCACTGGTTCTTGGGGATTAGTGCCGGCTTAATACTCTCGCTCATGGGGGTTACAGGTGCCATTTATTCCTATGAACAGCAAATACTTAAAGCAATCAATCAGGACAGTTATGTGGTTCAGGCTCAACAGCAGCCTAAACTAACCCCTGCTGAGCTTTATCAGCACTTTAGTCAGTCTGATCCTGACATGAAAATTAACAGCATCTCTATTGCCTCAGATGCTACCGCCTCAAGTACCGTGAATATTGTCAAAGAAGGTGCTCGTCGTGGCTATAACATGATGGTTAACCCCTATACAGCCGAAGTCTTACCGGAAATCAAAGGTCAAAAATTCTTCCAGTTTGTACAACAACTTCACCGTAATTTAACTGTTGGCCCTGTAGGTAAACAAATTACCGGCGCATGTACACTCATGCTGATTTATTTTGTATTGAGTGGGTTGTATCTGCGCTGGCCAAAAAGACATTCCGTAAAACAATGGCTTGCAGTTAAACCAAAACTCAAAGGACGTAATTTCCTGTGGGATCTACATGCTGTCGTCGGCACATGGGTGATTATTTTCTATCTCATTTTGGCATGTACAGGTTTGTATTGGTCTTATGACTGGTGGCGTAATGGCATGTTTAAAGTCATGGGCGTTGAACGTCCACAGCCCCAATTACAAGAAGGTCCAAAACCGAATGGACAACCTGCAGAACAGGCGGGTGAAAAGCAAAGCGGTGAAAAACCAGCCACTGAGGCAGAACAAACTCGTGGTGAACACCAAGCACGTTCTGAAAGAAATCCTGCAACGTCAGGCCAATCTGAACATGGCGCTCAAGAAAATAAACATGGTGCTGAAGGTCGCGGAGAAAAACGTGGTCTAAAACCAGAACAAGTGAATATTGCTCTAACACAAAGTTGGAACGGCTTTAATCAAAATATTGGTCGTGAATACTCAAGTGTCACTTTTAATATTCCGAAAAAAGCCAATGGTGAATTAGAAATTAACTTTGTAGATGCCGTCCCTCAACATGAGCGTGCGCGCAACAAAGCGACTTATAACTACCAAACGTCTGCACTCACCGATATCGAGTTATACGAAGATAAAAAGTTAAATGAAAAAATCATGACCAGCATGTTGCCTGTGCATCGTGGTAGTTTCTTCGGACCGATTTATCAGTTCTTTGTGGTTATTGCATCCCTCATGATGCCGCTGTTCTTTGTCACAGGATGGATGCTCTATCTCAAACGTCGTAAACAGAAAAAACTGACACAGCAAGCTCGTCAAAGCTTAGCATCAGTTGCCATCGATCCCAATGCACAGCCTTGGTTAATTTGCTATGCATCACAAACGGGTCTGTCTGAACAATTGGCATGGCGTACAGCAACAAGCTTACAAGAGGCTCGTCAGCCCGTCACAGTGAAAGCTGTTCAGCAACTTTCTGCTGATGACTTAACGCAAGCCGCTCAGGTTTTATTTGTTGCAAGTACGTATGGCACTGGCGAAGCACCTGACCTCGCTTCAAGCTTTGAACGTAAACTGATGACACAAAGCCTCGATTTGAGTCATGTTCAGTTTGCCATATTAGCTTTAGGTTCAGAAGAATATCCTGATACTTTCTGTAGCTTTGGTCATGCGATTCATCGCTGGATGCGAAGTAATGCTGCGAAGCCCCTGTTTGATACAATTGAAGTCAATAATGGCGACACCCAAGCCATTCAAGCATGGAATAGCGCTTTAGCCAAAGCGACTAAACTTGAACTTCAGCACATGCAAATTGAAAAAACTTTTGATGCATGGACATTGACCAAACGTGATTTACTCAACCCGAACAGTTTAGGTGCACCTGCATTTAATATTGAGTTAAAACCGCAACATGAAGCCAATTGGCAAGCGGGTGATATTGCAGAGATTCAGCCGGGTAATAGTGCTGAACGTATTGCAAACTTCATGCAAAAGTATCAGATTCAGAGTCAGCAAGTGGTTGATTCTACTCAGCAACGCATTGAAGATGCATTATGGGATCGTAACCTAAATACGGATGTCGAACCATTTGCCAACCTTGATCACTTGCTCGAACAGCTTCCACCGCTTCCAACTCGTGAATACTCGATTGCCAGTATTCCAAGTCAGCAAGTATTACGCTTAGTGGTGCGTCAGCAATCCAATGCGGATGGTGAGCTTGGTTTAGGCTCTGGTTGGTTAACACAACATGCTGCGATCAATAGCACACTACAACTGCGTATTCGTACCAATGAATCATTCCATCTGATTGCAGATAATCGTCCTGTGATTTGTATTGGTAACGGTACAGGTATTGCTGGTTTACTCAGCCTGTTACATACACGAGTTCGTCAAGACTATACGCAAAACTGGCTGATTTTTGGTGAGCGTCAACGCGCACATGATTTCTTCTATCAAGACATCATTGAAGCATGGCAAAACACAGGCTTAGTTCAACGCATAGACCTCACCTTCTCTCGTGATCAAGCGGAGAAACGCTATGTGCATCATGAGCTACGTGACCATGCGACCTTATTAAAATCATGGGTAGAACAAGGTGCCGTGATCTACGTTTGCGGTAGTATCAACGGTATGGCAACGGACGTTGACCACGCACTGATTGATATATTAGGTGAAGACGTTGTTGCTGAACTGCGTCAAGATGGGCGCTACCGCCGTGATGTTTATTAATAAGATGTTTACTCATAAATAGTCCCAACTAAAAACCAGACCTCGTGTCTGGTTTTTTTCACGCTATACTTAGGCCAAATACGAATACTGCTTTAATTTTTTGCATGAAAAGAATACTACTGCTTTGTGTAGGCTTGTTGCTCTGCCTAGATGCCATTTGGTTACTTACATTAGATAAAATTCATTTAGGCATCCTTTTACCCTTAGTCATTGGGTGTATTTTTATTTTATCCGGACTATTTTCAACCCAAATCCACAATATTTTAGATCAATACCCTAAACTCAAAAGGCTCTGGCGTGCTACATGGTGGTTGTTTTGGCTTTGGCTATTGAGCCTTTTACTGTTTTTTGCGTATTTACACTTCAATAGCCAGCAATCCAAGCCATTTACTTCCGTCCAAGCCATCATCGTTTTGGGTAGTGGTATTGAAAATGGTCAACCCTCTCCGACCTTAAAGGCGCGTCTCGATGCCGCAGCACCGTATGCCTTGAAACAGCCCAATACTATTATGATCATGACGGGTGGTTTAGGCTTTAATGAAAAAATGACCGAATCTTCCGTCATGAAACGCTATTTACTTCAACACTATGACATTTCAGCGGCAGGCATATATGAAGAAAGTAAAAGTACCAGTACAGAACTCAACCTGATCAATAGTAAAAAGATTTTAAAACAACATCAGATTTCTCTTGATGCCCCCATTGCGATTGCCAGTAGTGACTTTCACCTTCCACGTGCAAAAGCAATTGCACGAAAGTTAGGCTATACACAGGTGTATACCATTGCAGCGCCTACACCGCTGTACATCCGCTACAACTCTTGGCTACGAGAATATTTTGCCTTTTTGAGCGGTTTTGTACTCAATGAATATTAAAAAAAGCCCTTGTTTGATCAGTAAACAAGGGCTTTTTATGCTGTGAATAAACAATTAATTTAAACGAATGTTACGTGGCAAAGGAATTTTAAGGTTTTCAAAAATTTCTGGGCGCTGTTGATAAACTTGATATAAATAATTTTTAATATCTAACAGCATCTTTTCAGGTGCAACCAAAATATTTTGTCCTTCTGGGGTTAAATCTAAAGATACTGTAGTGCTCTCGCTGCGTAAAAACGGAATGACTTTTTCGATAAAGTCTTTTAATGAAATTTCCTGAATTTCATAATTGGACCAATTGTCTTTAATTAATAAACGTGCCAAACCACGGTTTTGCCAAATGGCGAAGGAACGTTGACCTGTAGGTGTCGCACAAAGGGCCCAACCATCTTGATATAACGCAATCACGCCACCTTGAGCGACCATATTTTCAATAAATTGTTTATAGGTTTCTTGAGGATTGTAATTTGTAGTTTGAGTTTTAGACGCTGCCTTGCGCTGATATGGATTTCTCATAGATCACATACAATATTAAAATTATTATAGAGCGGATTCTATGTAAATCAGAAAATTTAGGCAAGCTTTTGGGGAAAGAAGTTTCTATAGAAGAATATGGTGGGCGCTGACGGGATCGAACCGCCGACATTCTGCTTGTAAGGCAGACGCTCTACCAACTGAGCTAAGCGCCCTGAGCGAAGAGTAACAAAGCGAAGCTTTGTCTGAGCGCAAGAGAAAAATCGAATATTTTTCTAAAGGCATTCTCTTGAACAGAGATTTTTAAGATAAATGGCGCAGCGGACGGGACTCGAACCCGCGACCCCCGGCGTGACAGGCCGGTATTCTAACCAACTGAACTACCGCTGCATCACGTAGTTTCTTTCGAAACACAACCTATATCTTAAAAGATATGGTGGGCGCTGACGGGATCGAACCGCCGACATTCTGCTTGTAAGGCAGACGCTCTACCAACTGAGCTAAGCGCCCTCAAAGGGTACAACAATTATATTCTTTGTAATGGCGCAGCGGACGGGACTCGAACCCGCGACCCCCGGCGTGACAGGCCGGTATTCTAACCAACTGAACTACCGCTGCATCGCAAAAAATATGGTGGGCGCTGACGGGATCGAACCGCCGACATTCTGCTTGTAAGGCAGACGCTCTACCAACTGAGCTAAGCGCCCTCAAAAGGTCTATCATGTAAATGGCGCAGCGGACGGGACTCGAACCCGCGACCCCCGGCGTGACAGGCCGGTATTCTAACCAACTGAACTACCGCTGCACTTACACAATGTCGCTATTGTGGTTCAAACGAATTAAGATTCAAAGTGGCGCAGCGGACGGGACTCGAACCCGCGACCCCCGGCGTGACAGGCCGGTATTCTAACCAACTGAACTACCGCTACACTCTAAATATCTTAACGCTGAAAAGGTTTGGTGGGCGCTGACGGGATCGAACCGCCGACATTCTGCTTGTAAGGCAGACGCTCTACCAACTGAGCTAAGCGCCCTTTTCAAAACATGTTCATCGTTTGATGAGGTGCATTATAGAGAATCCTCACGGTCTGTCAAACGCTTTTCTAACTCTTTTCCACTTTTTCTGTTTGAGTGATTAAAAAATAAGTTATATTGCGGAAAAATCAGTATTTTTGAACATTTTTTAGCTATAAACCTGTAAATTTATTACTAAAAATATGACTTATATTCTGCATCATTCACATAAAAAACAGTTTTTCGCGTGGACTCATAGCTAATCATTCAGCGAACCGACGATTAATCCACCACACATCCTGCATTCTAAAACAGCCTAGTGTACAAAATACATTCAAACACGACTTTCTGTTAGTTTGCGAGCATTAGTCCTGACAAAAGTCCTGACAAAAAAACGCCTTTCAAACTCACTTTAATTCTTCAAACCCATGGTTTGATGTCATGAAATTCGGTTTTCATGGCTTGTGCTTTTAACGACGTGTTCAATGTTCAGTGATGTAAACCAGCGCATTTAATGGAATCAGTTGATAAAGTTCTATAACATCGCTGTTTCGCATGCGAATACAACCATGTGACATCGGTATACCCATAGGCTCGCGATCTGGTGTGCCATGAATATAAATATAACGTTTATAAGTATCACAGCCCTCACCTGCATTAAAGCCGGGTTCTAAACCACTGAGCCATAATATTCGAGATAAAATCCAATCCCGATCAGGGTGTGATGCAGCAAGTTGCTCGTCGTAAACCTCTCCGGTCCACTGACGTGCTTTAAAAACTGCATTTTGAGGTTGTTGTCCACCAAACTTTTCAGCGACTTGATGCCAGCCACGTGGCGTCTTGCCACTATTTTCCTGTTCACCAATGCCATTTTTACCCGATGAAATCGGGTAAAACTTATTTAGCTTCGGCAAAGTTAAAGTTTGATCTTTCAAGTTAATCAGGATATCTGCTTGATCTTGGGTATATTCAGACATGCTCTTGCTCTTTCTGCTTATCTTTATCTACTGGTTGTGTCTGCTGCGATGTTTCAATAGTCCTAATCTTATTTGGCTCTGGTCGTGTCCATAACCAAATGCCAACAATCAACATGGTTAAGTCAGTGAAAATCTTGACGGTAATCGGTGCTGATGTAAAAAGCATAATCAGACCACTCACAAACATCATGATCGATGCAAACCATTTTGCTTTGCGAGGGACTGTGCCATTTTCGCGCCAAGCGCGTAAGGTTGGCCCATATTTAGGATGATTCAACAACCACGCATCCATTTGAGGCCAACCTTTTGAAGCCGCCCATGCCGCTAATATTAAGAAGACTGTCGTGGGCATTCCCGGCAATAAAGCCCCTATAAAGCCTAAAATGACAAAGACAACCACTAAGCTTCGCCAAAACAACGTCTTCATACCGCTACCCTGAACTTTCAATTCAGGTAGTATAAGATGTTTTTAACAATTATCCGTTGTTATTCTGCATTATTCAAAAGGTTTCAATATGGCTGTAGCCCCGACAACGTCGTCTTATTTTGAGCCATGGTTGCAATTTAAACAGCCCTTAGTTCGCCAATTGGCTTTCTGTATTGCTAGCCCAAATATTCTGCAGCAAATTCCCAATGAACTCGAAATCCGTTATCCCTTTCATTTTCATCCAAACGAGCTTTGGCATAAACATTTTGAAGCCTACCTTCCCCGTTTAAAACAACTCGAACAACACCCAAATGAATTAGTAGAATTTTTACAAAAATTAAAAAGTACTCGCCTTGGTTTACGTTTCGAAATGTTTATATGGTTTTGGCTTCTCGATCACCCATACCATCCATACCAGTTACTCGGACATAGCATTCAAAAAATTGACGGCCCTCGTACAGTTGGTGAACTGGATTTTGTTTTAAAAAATACCGAAAGTGATGAAATTGAACATTGGGAAGTGGCTTTAAAATACTATCTAGCAGAGCGCGATTTTCAATTACCCTATTGGTATGGCTTAAATCGTAGTGATACTTTGGCTCGAAAGCTTAATCATTTTACCCAAAAACAATTCCAATTTGATGAAGCACTTGGGCAGCAGATTCAACAACGCTATTGCGTTTTAAAGGGTCAATTATATTTACCTATTCAGCGTACCAACACATTGCCAAACTGGTTCAATCCTGCGCGTAGAATAGGTCAATGGGGACATGTCATTCCATCTACGAGTCAAGGCTATTATCGCCTACAACGACATGAATGGATCTGCGTGCAGCAGCAACCGACGAGTGCAACCGCACATTGGTGGACAGATGGTTTATATAAAAAGGACCGCGATGAAAGCTATTATATGTATAGATTACCACGCTTGGTTTTGCCGCAAACAATTTAAGACTCAATGCACCATTTAGTAGAAATTTACATTTATTTACTCAACCACCGTAAAAACCACCTACTGTTTGATACGGCTATTTTTTAATCTAAATCTCACAACAGAATAATTTAGTCTTCTAAAAATTATTCTTTCATAATGCATAATGGAGATTACATTCAATGAAAAAAATTTTAGCTGCATCACTTATGGTTGCTTTCGTACTGACAGGTTGTAATACAGTAAAAGGTGTTGGTAAAGACGTATCTAAAGCTGGAGATGCTGTAACCAATACTGCTGAGAAAACTTCGGAAGAAATTCGCCGCAATTAATTTCTTTCCCAAGAATTTATAAAACAGCCCTATTTTTTAAATAGGGTTTTTTTACGTCTAAATTTCCCTTCGCTTGTCGATTCGCCTATTATATTGCGACATTTTTGACTTCTGTATTTAGCATGACCTCAACAGCAACTCTTGATCTCAGCCTAGAACTACTTCGCCAACCGTCGGTAACACCGATTGACCATACCTGCCAGAACATTATGGCGGAACGTTTAGCCAAGATTGGCTTTAACATTGAAAATATGCGTTTTGATGATGTAGATAATCTTTGGGCACGTAAAGGGACTGAAGCACCAGTATTTTGCTTTGCAGGTCATACTGATGTAGTACCTACGGGTAACTTGGATGCATGGGGTTCTGACCCATTTCTTCCTGAAATTCGCGACGGTAAACTGTATGGTCGTGGCAGCGCAGATATGAAAACAGCTTTGGCAGCTATGGTTGTAGCGTCAGAACGTTTTGTTGCAAAGCATCCAAATCATAAAGGTTCTATTGCATTTCTCATTACCTCTGACGAAGAAGGTCCTTCGATCAACGGGACAGTTAAAGTTGTTGAAACTTTAGAAGCGCGTAATGAAAAAATGACGTGGTGTTTGGTGGGCGAGCCATCTAGCACCAACACACTCGGCGATATTGTTAAAAATGGTCGTCGTGGTTCGCTAAATGCCAATTTAACGGTTAAAGGTAAACAAGGGCACGTTGCTTACCCACATCTAGCAATCAACCCAATCCATACTGCTTCAAAAGCACTGGCAGAGCTTTGCGATACCGTGTGGGACAATGGCAACGAATACTTCCCTGCAACGTCGTTCCAAATTTCCAATATTAATGCCGGCACAGGTGCAACCAACGTTGTTCCGGGCACGATGAATTTACTGTTTAACTTCCGTTATTCAACAGAAGTAACGGCAGATGAACTCAAAGCACGTACTTTGGAAATTTTAGATCGTCATGGCGTTGAATATGACATCTCGTGGACGTTATCTGGTTTGCCATTCCTAACCCCAGTAGGTGAGTTAGTAAATGCCGCACGTGATGCCATACGAGAAGTTACTGGGACTGAAACTGAACTTTCGACCAGTGGTGGTACTTCTGATGGTCGATTCATTGCGCCTACAGGTGCGCAGGTGCTTGAACTGGGTGTTTTAAATGCCACGATTCACCAAATCAACGAACACGTCAATGTGGAAGAATTGGAGCCACTTTCTGAAATTTACGAAAAGATTTTAGAAAACCTGTTGGCTTAAATATTCCTTGCATAGTCAAAAAAAAGGAACTCCATTGAGTTCCTTTTTTTATATCGCGTTTTGCAAATATTAAGCCGCTTGAAGCCCAATACTGTTTTGAATATTAGCTAAATTTGGAATATGAAATACCTGATCGGCCATGCGTACATATTGGAAAATATTGGCGTCTTTCACAGCTTTTTCTTCATCAACCACTTCAGAAATACGCAGACGAATGGTTTTCGGCATTTCATTACACATCAGTGCAAAACGCTGTCCAACATCATCGCCTTCAATCACCAAAGCCACACCCTGATTTTTGGCAGGATCATTGACTGAGAAAACAGGCAATTTCAATTCATGCCATTCAACAAAAGGAACCTTGGTTGCACTATCGAGCGCTGATAGCACAATATTTTGTGGCAACAACATTGGCTCTTTACCATGACAATCAATGATATATGCATCGATAAACCCGGTAGATACCGTAATGAGATGTTGCAGTTCCTGTTGATCAATTTTATCGCTGACAATCTGAGAAACAGTATTTTGGCTCATAGATTACCCCTGCTTTTCTGCAATTAAAGCTTCAATATTGGCAAGCAATTCAGCTTCTTGGAATGGTTTACCCATATAGTGAGTCACACCTAAGCTAAATGCACGCTCACGATGTTTTTCACCTGTACGTGATGTAATCATAATGATTGGCAGCTCACGGTGAATGTCATGGTGACGAACTAAGTTTGTCACTTCGAAGCCATCCATACGTGGCATTTCAATATCGAGTAGCATCAAGTCTGGACGGACATTTTCAAGCTGTTCAATTGCATCCACACCATCTTTCGCAGTCACGATGTCATAACCCTGACGTTCAAGTAAACGTGAAGTCACTTTACGTACAGTTACCGAGTCATCGACAATCATCACTAAACGACGCGCATTGGCTTGACGGCCCAAATCACGCTGTTCAGCTGAATGTTTAACACGCTGCGTAGTTTGAATTTGACGTGCAATATTTTGCCCATCCAAAATCAAACATACATGACCATCACCTAGAATCGTGGCACCTGCAATCGCGGCTACACTGGTAAATTGTTGACCAATTGGTTTCACCACGATTTGAGAACGTGAACCCACCAGCTGATCGACCAATAAAGCAATGGTTTGACCACTGTTGCCTTTAATTAGTAGTACAGGCAATGAATGGCCGACATTATTTAAACGTGGAATTGGCTGATTACCCACAAACTCTGATAGATAACGTAGTTTGTAATTGGTGTTGTCAATTTTAAACACGTCATCCTTACTATTGAAGTAAGTTTCGAGTGCCGTAGGTGCAATACGGACAATACGTTCAATTTGCGCTAATGAAATCGCATATTGCTGATCGCCCGCTTTCACCATCAAGGCATCGCTGACCGCTACTGTCGTTGGTACACGAATGGTAAAGGTCGTCCCTTTACCTAACTCAGACTCAACGGAAACATGACCACCCAGGGCTTTAATTTCACTTTGCACCACATCCAGACCAACACCACGACCCGAAATTTGCGTTACCGCTTGTGCCGTTGAGAAACCTGGATGGAAGATCAATTGCAAGATTTCTTGTTTATCGAGGAACTGATCCGCTTTGATTAAACCAAGTTTTAAGGCTTTGTCTTTAATTTTGGTTTCATCAATCCCTTTACCATCATCACTGAAAGACACCAGTACATCAGTACCCTGACGACTAATGTTCAAGACGATGCTACCTACTTCTGGCTTTTTTAAAGCCAAACGGTCAGCAGTATCTTCTAAACCATGGTCGACCGCATTACGCAGCATATGTTCAAATGGTGTCACCAAACGCTCTAAGATCGTACGGTCCAATTCACCTTCTGTATTTTGAACAATCAATTCTGCAGGACGGTTCAAGGTCGAAGAGGTTTGACGCACAATACGTTGTAAACGTGGTAACAAACGATCAAATGGCACCAAACGGGTACGCATCAGACTTTCTTGAATTTCTGACTGAATACGTGATTGTTGTAATAACAAACCTTCCGCATCACGGATTTTTTCTGCCAAAGTACTCTTGAAGTCAACCAAATCCGACGCAGATTCGGCTAGAGATTTTGACAATTGGTTAATCGATGAATATTGGTCCATCTCCAATGGGTCGAAATCCGCATAGCGTGAATTTTCAGAACCATGTTTGGCAATAATTTGTGACTCAAGCTCACCATCCATTCGACGTAACTGGTCAGCAAGTCGCTTAATTGCTAACTCCATTTCATTCAAGGTATTGCCTAGCTGACCTAAGTCCATTTCAATACGTGAACGGTTAATCGAGTTCTCGCCTGATAAATCAATCATCTTCTCGACGAGATCAGCCGAGATACGAATCATCTCATTGCTGTTATCAGAAGAATTGGCTTCAGACCATTCACCCAACATCGATGGCGGTTCAACACCATCACCCTGAATAAATTCAAAGCCTTTACTGACAATACCTTGTTCTAATTCTGCAACACGGTTTGGCAATTGAACCGTAACATCCACATACTGAATGGATTCTAAGCTCAATTTGATGCTGTCAAAATTACTATAGTCATGGTTGAAGATCGCTTCTTTTAACCATGCCAAAGTCGTTTTGAGTAAGCCGTCATATGCATTTGAGTTGAAATGATGAACCGCGAAATGCTCAAACGTTGTCTCAAGTTGATATGCAATTGCAGCAACAGGTTCATTTTCAACCATACGCGCTCCACCTTTAATACTGTGGGCAGCACGTTGTAATTGAAGCAATACGTTACGGTCACTACGTTGTTCAGTCCATTGATTTAATAATTGAACGGCTTGTTCAAGAATTTCCTCAGACTCTTCAAGGAAGGTTTCTTCCATGACAGAACGTAGATCGTCATCTGGATGCTCAACATGTTCAGCAACCGCATGTTCAAGATGTTCAACAGCAGACTCAGTGTGAGCAATCGTTTGAGCTTCAACCACTGCTTCTGCAGTGTCTTCAGCAGCATCCATCGGCTCTGACACCGACACATCTGGCTCTACTGTAGCTTGTAGAGTTTCAGCTGAAATAGGAGCCGAAGCCAATGCAACAGGTTCTGAACGCTCTCCTGCCACAATTGACTGAATATTCCTTAGAATATCGATCACATTATTCGCAGGGTAGTCGATCCCTTGGTCACGAATGGTTTGAATACGATCTGAAATATCATCTTGCACCAAACGAATAATTTGAATTAACGTAGGGGTAATCGAAATTTGCTGACGAATAATGCGCTCATAAATCGATTCCAATTCATGCGAAATTAAACCCACATGAGACGCGGCAATCATATTTGCACCACCTTTTAGGGTATGCAAATAGCGCATTAAATTATTCAAAGCTGAAGTATTGGTTTGATCGTGCGTCCAAGTACTAAGGTCTTGGTCAATACCTACCAATAACTCTTCTGCCTCTTCAATAAAGATCCCTAAAAGATCTTCATCAAAGTCATTATTCGCATCCGCCGCTTGCATCTGTTGATGATCAAGTTGAATACGCTGACTTAATTGTGCAAAGTCTACTGCTGTTGTATTTGCAACAGCGGCTTTATCTTCTACTGTGGCAACAGGTTCAGCAACTACATGGGCTTCTGGTGTTGTCGTCGCTGCAACTGCTTCAATGTCTTGTTGAACAAATGCAGTCAGCTCATTTAAGAAACGCTGAACCTCTTCACTTAACACCACACGCTGACCCGCAGCTAAAGTGTCAAATAAGTGAATGAACTCTTGATGTGCTTGCGCAAATAACTCATAGCCATAATCAGCATGGAGTAATTCAGGCTTTTCAACTAAAGACTGATACGCTGCACGCAGTTGAGTTGTGAAATCATGGATTCCAACAGAGGCACGATTATCCGTATGTTCAATCAACTCTAAAGCTTGCTGACTGAGCTGTTGAATATAGTCTGGGAATTCAGCAAGGGCACGTTTATCAAACTCAAATTCAGCATCTAATAACTGATCAATATTTAATTCGATTAGTTTAGAAACCAAACCTTGTGGATTATCTTCAGGCGCCAATTGATCTTGGCTAGCAAAACCATAATCATCCCAAGCGGCTTTGAAGGTTTCATAAATAGATGCAAGATTTGCCTTATCTCCTGAACGCAGCACGTGTAAATAATCACGAACAAATTCAGCATATTGAATCAATAAAGTAGTTTCTTTCGAGCTCGATACAATTTCGTCTTGTAATAAGGTTTTGAATAAGTTTTCAACTTTTGAACTGGCTTCAAAAATCTCTTCGATTTGCGCCATCGACGAACTACCACGCAATGTGTGTAGCGCGCGAATCAAACCATTATAGTCTTGTGATTTACTGTCATCAGATTGGAGGAACTGATCAATCGTTTGTAGATGTTCTTCAGCTTCTTCAATAAAAATGCTCACTGTCTCTTCGACCAGTGATGCATCTGCATCCACTTGTTCAGGAGCAGGTTCTGATTCAACAACCGCATCAATCGTGTTTTCAAGCACTTCTACAGGTGCTGTAGCTTCAACATCAGTCAGTTCTAAACCAGTGACACCATCTTCAGATTTTAATTGATCTGCCAGTTTTAATAATTCTTCGAGTGCAGGCTCAAGGCTAATATTTTGTTGTAATTGTTGCCCCATTAAAACCAATGGACGTAAGTCAACATCCAATTCGGCAACATTTTTAAACCGTGGATAGAGCTTATATTGATAAACATTTAAAACTGTTTGTGCAAACTTTTGAACGGTTGGCGTTAACTGTACTGAACCCGCAATGACACGGTTCAGCGTATCTTCAACTGCCCATGCAGTTTCACCCGCCGATTTTGCCCCAACCATACGACCTGAACCTTTCAGTGTATGGAAATGACGACGAATCGTCGTTAAAGTGTCTTTATCTTGTGGATTTTCCAACCAAGTTGTAAATAAACCCGCCAGTTCTTCAAAGATTTCTTCTATTTCTTCAACAAAAATCTCTAAAATTTCTGCATCTTGATCAAGATAACTATCTTCAGGAAGCGTAGTTGTTTCAACTAAATTTTTTAATATTTCTTTCATAGCTAAGGCTTCTTATGTTTTGCCACCAAGAAGGTTGCTCAAACTTAATTGTAACCATCACCTAAGACTTAACTGTGACGTTAAGTTCACCTTATCGATGTGTTATCTGTAATCGGTGCAGTACCCTAGCCGTAGCTAAGGTACTGCAGGTTTGCGCCTGACTTACTCTGGGAGTTTAAAGTCAGATACAGATTCACGTAATGATTCAGCCATGTTCGCCAATTCAGATACCGAACGTGCAGTATCAAATGTTGCACTGGTGGTTTGCGAGGTAATTTCTTGTACAACGTTCATCGTTGTCGCAATATGACCAGCTGAAGCAGACTGAAGTTTTGCGGCATCCGAAATGTTTGCGATCAGTTTCGCCAAGTTACCCGATACAGACTGAATTTCATCTAGTGCTACGCCGGCATCCTTAGACAAGTTCGCACCACGTACAACTTCCGAAGTCGTTTGTTCCATTGAAATTACGGCTTCGTTAGTATCCGTTTGAATGGTTTTTACCAAGCCTTCAATCTGTTTGGTTGCAGACGCTGAACGTTCCGCAAGACGCTGTACCTCATCCGCTACCACGGCGAAACCACGACCTGCTTCACCCGCCATCGACGCCTGAATTGCTGCGTTTAATGCCAAGATGTTTGTTTGGTCGGCAATATCGTTAATCAGTGCGACAATATTACCAATCTCTTGAGAAGACTCACCCAAACGTTTAATACGTTTAGACGTTTCTTGAATCTGCTCACGAATCGTGTCCATACCTTCAATTGAACGGTTTACGACATCTGCACCGTTTGCAGCAATTTGTACAGAACGTTCTGCTACGACAGCTGATTCTTCAGCGTTCGAAGATACTTGGTCAATCGACATTGCCATTTCGTTAATCGCGGCAGATGCACCAGCAATTTCTTGCGCCTGATGTTCAGATGCTTCTGCAAGCTGGTTGGTAATACCCTGCGTATTCGCCGTATATTGCGCAACTTCTTGAGAAGTTTCTGTAATACGCGATACAAGGTCACGTAATTGGTCGATTGCGAAGTTAATCGAGTCGGCAATCGCACCAGTAAAGTCTTCAGATACCGTCGCATACGAACGTAAGTCACCGTCTGCAAGATCGGCAATTTCATCGAGTAAACGTAAAATCGCGTTCTGGTTACGGTCATATTCTTCTTGAAGACGGGTTACACGGAATTTATCCGATTGACCACGTAAAGAAAGAAGTTTGAACACACAGATCAAGAAGGCCGTTAAAGCAAGAATCAACAGTACCGCAGGTAAAATGGTTTTCAAGCCTGTGCTAGAAGACAATTGATTTAAGTTGTCCAACAATTTGTCTGACTCAGCAAAAATTTGTGAAGATGCTTTACGTACGTTCACAATTTGCGTTGAGTTTTTCAAAATTGTCGCAGCCGCTGATTTTAATACATCGTCATATTCAGCTTTAATGCCTTCAAGTGACTCACGTAATTCAGGGCTTTCAATACGTTGTACACCAAGCTCTGTACTACCATCCAATTGGGCATTTAAGTACAAACCGAAGGTTTCAGTATCGGCACTGAAGTCATCTGCAGACTCACGTGAGCTATCAGAACCTGAAAGCACCGAACTGATCGAACGTAAAATACGTTCTGCAATGAATACTTGGTTTTTCGCAATCACCACCTGGTTCGAAGGCATGTCTTGACGTGCCATTTGGTCGACCATCAAGTTATATTCCGCCTGAATCCCCGGAATGGTTTCACCAATCGCGATGTTCGTGTCATATAATTTATTAATGATTTTTTGTTGCGAAGTAATCAAGTCAATACTTTTTGAAACCTCAGCCCACTGCGTATCTACAGATTTCAGCGCATCTGTATTTGCATGAATGTCTTTTACAGTTTCTAAGTTTTCTTTGAACGAATCTTGAGAGGCAATTAATTTTTTCATTGCATCTTCAGTACCTGATGCAGTTGCCTCAGTTGCTTGACGCGAAATTGTTTGCGAAAGAAGACGGAGTTCACCCAAACTTTGCGTTAATTGGTTACCGCGAGGAACGCTATAGAATAGGTATAATAAAATAATCGTTGCCAGTACTAATGAACCAATCGCACCATAAATAAATGGTTTGGATTTTTCACTATCACCAAAAACTCGAGATAATTGATCTGTCTGTGATTGCAGTTTTGCCAGAAAAGCATTACCGCCTTTACGACCACTGGTGCTTTCACCCGTATTTTTCTTTTTAAGTTTAAAGCCCATTCAGCTTCTCCCCGATTACGCCTTCTTTCGTTCGTGCGCGACAATTAATTTATAAATTTTATAGATGCGTTCATGTATTTTGGATTTTGCAGTAAACGACTGAAGAGAAATACATTCCACTGCTGGTTATGCTGGTGGAAATACCCCTGACAATATTCCTGCAAATTTCGATCCAACTCATTATCTTTAGAAAAATAACTTTTCTTATTAAAGTGTTGAATACCCAAAACTTGATCGACTATCAAACCGACATAATGGTCATTATGACTAATACATAAAACTTTTTGAGTGGGTGAAAAACTACTTCGATGACCGGTTATATATTGTGCTAGGTCAGACAAAGAAAGTAAGCGTCCCCGAATATTGGCTAGTCCCATCACCCAAGGTTGGGTGTTGGGAACTGGCGTATATTTTGGTGGGTAGATCACTTCAGCTACTTCACCTAAAGGAGCAACGTAATATTGCCCCATCATCTCAAAAGCAATGCCTGACCATCGGTTTACTTCATTTTCAGTGGAAACGTAGTTTTTGTTTCCTCGTTTTGCGATTCGAAGTAATTCGATAAATCCATTTGCTGCCATAGAGCTTTATCCTGCATTGAGGTGTTGCTTAATCACATCAATTAATTGTTTTTCGTCTACAGGTTTAGTTAGATAATCAGAAGCACCTTGGCGTTTACCCCAAACACGGTCAGTTGCCTGATCTTTGGTACTTACAATGACAATCGGGATATGTTTGGTGGTCGCACCACGTGCAATTTGACGTGTTGCTTGGAATCCATTCACACCCGGCATTACCACATCCATTAAGACCAAATCAGGTAACTCAGCTTGAGCCATTGTCACCCCATCAGCCCCATTTGAAGCTTCAATCACTTCAAATCCGTGTTTACCTAAAATTTCTTTAAAACGGAATGTTTCTGTTGGTGAATCATCAACGATTAGGATACGTGCCATGCTTTTTCCCCAAAAAAATAAAAAATCTAATTAAGCTGTAACGTGATTACGAATTGCATTCAGCAATTCATCTTTACTGAATGGCTTAGTCAAGTATTCATCCGAACCCACAACACGACCCTTCGCCTGATCAAATAAACCGTCTTTACTTGAAAGCATAATCACAGGAATATTTTGATAATTTTGAGAGTTTTTAATCAGGGCACAAGTTTGATAGCCATCTAGACGTGGCATCATAATATCGACAAATACGATATCTGGATTCGCATCTGCAATTTTTGAAAGTGCTTCAAAACCATCTACAGCAGTGACTACTTCACATCCTTCACGCTGAAGCAGCGTTTCGGCCGTACGACGAATGGTTTTTGAATCATCAATTACCATGACTTTTAGATTTTGGAATTTATCGTCCATTTATTGACCCTACCCATTGAGGATGTACAAACAATTAAGTTAGCAGCATTATTATTTACAAGTTATGAACATTTTTAACATATCTTTACTTGCGTTTTCAATGAACATTTTCTGCGCAAACACACAAGATTTCTTGTTTTTATTAACTGCTTCACACTTTCCGATGACCAACGATTTTTTTTTAACTTGGAATAGTATTTAATTGTCTTAATTAAGCATATTATAGCAAGATTATTACTTTAAAATAAGTAATTTAGTCAACTTTAAACTGGGGAGTACAAGGTTGAGTCCGCTTACAAAAAAAATTCACTTGATTGGCCTTAAACATTTCTCAAAAAAAGTCATCCTGACGACTTGTTTACTGGCTTATACCCCGCTTTTATTTGCTGCACCAAACAATATGCAGCAACCACAAAAGGCGACTTGGTATCGCTACTATGACAATAAAGGTGTAGCAAACATCAGTACCAATGTGACACCAAATCACATCCGCTATGGTTATGAAGCACTTGATCAAAATATGCAAGTGATTAAACGTAACCGCCCCTACAATGCTGAAGCTGACGTTAGACAAGCTCCTCAGCGTGCTGCTCAAGCACGTCAGCAAGCGTCAGATATCAAACTTAAAAAAGCCTATACCAATAGCCGAACTGCGGCCATCAAAAAGCGTGATGCACTGACTGGTATACGTAAACAGATCGTGTTTGAACAAGAACAATTAAAACAATTACAAAATGATCGTGTATTATTTGTTCGCCAAGAACGTGAACATTTTCGAAAAGGTGAAACCGTTCCGGCAAAATTAAAAACAATGTTGGATAATAATCAAAAAAATATGGTAGCGAAAAAAGAATACATTCAATCGTTACAAACTCGCTATCGAAATACAGAAGCTGAATACGACAGAATTATTACGCGTTTAAAAGCGATGGAATAAACTTGTTATTCAATTGCTTTTGTAGACCGCTGATATAAGGACCATTATGCACTCTGCACAGCAATCATCCCCATTTTTAAAGCTTAGCCTGCTTTGCATAAGCCTGACTTTGGCTGCATGTCAAAAAGAAGATCCGCAGCAAAGTGTAAAACCAGAAAATAAGATTGAATTGATTCAACAAGATCTGGTCACGATCGAACAAGGCAACGCCATTTCAAAAACTGCCTTTACTGGTACCATTCGGGCGGTCAATCAGAGCAGTATTCAAGCCCAAGTCACTGCGACTGCAACCAATGTTAATGCCGAAGTCGGACAACGTGTCAGCAAAGGCCAAGTGTTGGTGCGTTTAAATAATCAAGACAATGCCGCACGTCTTGCTCAATCTCAAGCAAACCTTGCCTCCACGCAAGCTCAAGCCAATCAAGCCAAACTGATGATGGAACGTAAACAGCGTTTGCTGAATCAAGGCTTTATTTCCAAAGTAGAGTTTGAACAAAGTCGTGTCGATTACCAAGCTCAAATGGAAAATGTTCGTGCCCAACAAGCTAATGTCGACATTGCGCGAAAAGCCAATCAAGATGGTACCATTTATAGCCCTATCCAAGGCGTGATTACCAAACGTGATGTTGAACCCGGACAAACAGTTGCTGCCGGACAAACCCTTTTTGAAATCGTTAATCCAGACCAATTAGAAATTCAAGCCAAATTACCAAGTGATCAGCAAGCTGCACTGAAAATTGGACAAAAGATTGAATATAGCATCCAAGGTAATAGCAATTTACTCACAGCACAAATCAGCCGGATTTCACCGATCGCCGATCAAGCCAGTCGTCAAATTGAATTTTTTGCAGCCCCAAATGAAACTATTACTTCATTAAGTATTGGTGCTTTTGTCGAAGGTCACATCTTAGGCACGGATAATATTTCAGGCCAAAAAATTCCACTCGATACCATTCAAAGTCTAAAAGATAAACCTTACGTCTGGGTCATTCGTCAAAATAAAATTGCCAAAGTACCTATACAAATTTTGAATCAGAGTTATAGCAATAACACCGCGATTGTTCAGGGCTTACAAAATAGTGATCTGATCAGCCGAATTAAATTTAATGATTCAGATATCAAACAAGATGTAAGTATCAGCCAAAATTAAAAGAATAAGGCAGGACAGTTGTTATGTGGTTAACCCGAATTAGTGTGAAATATCCTGTTTTCACCATCATGATGATGTTTTGTCTGATGGTGTTAGGACTTGCTTCTTGGCAACGTATGGGCGTTGAGGAGTTTCCTGATGTCGACTTCCCTTTTGTTGTAGTCTACACCAACTATCCGGGTGCTTCTCCTGAGTCTGTCGAATCTGAAATCACTAAGAAACTTGAAGATCAGATCAATACGATTTCAGGCCTCAAGCAAGTCATTTCACAGTCCAGTGAAGGTTTATCCACGGTTATTGTCGAATTTAATCTAGATGTCTCGTCCTCTGTAGCTGCACAGGATATTCGAGATAAAATTGCACCAGTAACCGCACAATTTCGTGATGAAATTGATGACCCGATTGTAGAACGCTACGACCCTACTGCCAGTGCGATTATGTCGATTGTTTTTGAATCGAAGGACATGTCTTTACGTGATTTGAGTTCCTATCTGAATCAACGGATTGTGCCACAGCTTAGAACGGTTCCCGGTGTTGGTACGGTCAATTTATTGGGCGATGCGCAGCGTCAAATTCGGATACAAGTAAATCCACAAAAATTACAAAGTTTCGGGATTGGGATAGACCAAGTTATAAACACCCTAAAATCTGAAAATATTGAAGTTCCGGGGGGGACTTTAAAACAAAAGAACTCAGAATTGGTGGTCGAAATTAAATCTCGGGTTATTCACCCAAATTCTTTCGGAGATTTAGTGGTTGCCAATAAAAATGGCGCGCCGATTTATCTCAAACAAATTGCTGAAATCGAAGATAGCCAAGCTGAAATGGAGTCGAGTGCCTATCTGAATGGTAAAACAGCCGTCGCTGTCGACATTCTGAGAAGTTCGGACTCTAATGTAATTGAGGTGGTTGATAATACCCGTAAAACCTTAAGTAAAATCCAACAGCAATTGCCGCAAGGCACGACCGCAGAAATTGTGGTTGATTCTTCAAAAGGTATTCGTGGCAGCATTAAAGACGTGGCACGTACGATTATTGAAGGTGCAGTACTTGCGGTACTCATTGTTTTGTTATTTCTCGGCTCATTTCGTTCGACAGCCATTACAGGTTTAACCCTACCGATTTCGCTACTGGGCACCCTCACCTTTGTTTGGATTTTTGGTTTTACCATTAACATGATGACCCTACTGGCTCTCTCACTAAGTATCGGTCTCCTGATTGATGATGCCATTGTGGTTCGTGAAAATATTGTCCGCCATGCCGATATGGGCAAGGACCACGTCACCGCTGCACTCGACGGCACGAAAGAAATTGGTTTAGCCGTATTGGCCACAACATTGACCATTGTCGCAGTATTTTTACCTGTGGCATTTATGGGCGGCATTATTGGGCGTTTCTTCTATCAATTCGGTGTAACCGTCAGTACCGCTGTACTGATTTCGATGTTTGTAAGTTTCACCCTTGACCCGATGTTGTCTGCTCACTGGGCAGAGCGCCACGATCCAAATAAAAAGCCGGGTAAAATCAAACGTTTTTTTAACTGGATTTCGGGCAAGCTCGACAACCTAAGCCATCATTATGAAAAATTACTCAAGCTTGCTTTAAAATTTAGGCTCATTACCCTTTTAATCGCCGTCGCGTCTTTATTTGGTGCATTAGGTTTATCCAAAATGATCGGAACTGAATTTGTACCCGTACCAGACAAAGGTGAAATTCGGATCAAATTTGAAACACAAGTTGATGCAACCCTTGAATATTCGCAGGCTAAGCTTAAGCAAGTAGATCGTATCATTCGCCAACATCCAGAAGTCAAAGCCACTTATGGTGCAATTAATAGTGCCACTGATCGGGGTAAAAACCATGCTAGCATTCGTGTCACTGTTTCACCACGTACGGAGCGTAGTCAAACCTTAACGGATCTCAACAATGAATTCCGTACCCGCTTAAAACATGTAGCAGGTATTACCATTACCTCGATTGCTTCAGCTGATGAAACAGTATCTGGCGGCCAAAAGCCGGTTATGATCTCGATTAAAGGACCAGACTTAGATGAGTTACAACGCATTTCTGACCGATTCATGAAAGAAATTTCGAAAGTCGACGGTATTGTCGACTTAGAAAGCTCACTCAAAGAACCTAAACCGACATTAGGTGTACATATCAATCGCGTTTTAGCCAGTGATTTAGGTTTATCCGTCAATCAAATCGCCAATGTTTTACGCCCTCTTCTTGCTGGTGATAATGTAACAACGTGGAAGGATGATAAAGGCGAAACCTATGATGTAAATTTAAGACTCACTGAAGATCAGCGTCGACTGCCAACTGACATTCAAAGCATGTACATCACATCACAAAAAACCGATGCTGCAGGCTTACCTATTTTAGTTCCATTGGCAAGTGTGGCAAGCTTTGAAGAAACACTTGGTGCTTCACAAATTAACCGTCGTGATCTGGCACGTGAAGTGATGGTTGAAGCCAACACAGCAGGACGTCCTGCGGGTGATATTGGTGCCGAAATCAATGAGATAGAGAAAAACTTCGACTTGCCACCAGGTTATAGTTTTGTCACGCAAGGTGCCAATAAAGATATGGCTGAGTCTGCGGGTTATGCAATGACAGCGATTACCCTCTCTATTGTATTTATTTATATTGTTTTGGGTTCACAATTTAATAGCTTCATTCACCCTGCAGCCATTATGGCTTCATTACCCTTATCATTGATTGGGGTTTTCTTAGCCCTATTCTTATTTAATTCAACCATGAACCTCTTTTCCATTATCGGGATTATTATGCTCATGGGCTTGGTGACAAAGAACGCAATTCTACTCATCGACTTTATTAAAAAAGCCATGGACCATGGTGTAGATCGTTATGAAGCGATTATTGAAGCAGGTAAAACCCGTTTACGTCCCATTTTAATGACTACCAGTGCAATGGTAATGGGTATGGTTCCGCTTGCACTTGGTTTAGGTGAAGGCGGTGAACAAAGTGCACCAATGGCACATGCCGTGATTGGCGGGGTGATTACCTCTACCCTACTAACACTTGTGGTTGTGCCGGTGATTTTTACCTATTTGGATGATTTCCGAAACTTCCTTGCACGTCAGGCCAAAAAAATCATGTCATAATGACAAAATCTAAAATGAGGTGACTTTGGAAAATGTTCACCTCATTTTTTATTGTATACTCTCCACTTTAACGCTTAATTTTTTAGGACAGTTTCCATGCGCGCGAGTCGCTTTTTATTTGCAACGTTAAGAGAAACCCCAAACGATGCTGAAGTTATTTCACATCAGCTTATGCTTCGTGCCGGGATGATTCGTAAATTGGCTTCAGGTTTATACACTTGGCTGCCGATGGGCGTTCGCGTATTAAATAAAGTTGAAGCGATTATCCGCGAAGAGATGGATCGTGCTGGTTCACTTCAAGTCCTGATGCCTGTCACTCAACCCGCATCTTTATGGGAAGAATCAGGTCGTTTCGTACAATATGGTCCAGAACTTTTACGTTTTAAAGACCGTCATAACAATGACTTTGTACTTGGCCCTACACATGAAGAAGTGATTACAGATCTTGCTCGCAATGAATTGAAAAGCTATAAGCAATTGCCTGCAAACTTCTACCAAGTACAAACCAAATTCCGTGACGAAATTCGTCCTCGTTTCGGTGTGATGCGTTCACGTGAATTCATCATGAAAGATGCCTATTCTTTCCATGTTGACCAAGCTTCTTTACAAGAAACCTATGACAAGATGTATGCAGCTTATTGCAAAATTTTCACGCGTTTAGGTTTAAATTTCCGTCCAGTTCAAGCGGATACAGGTTCAATTGGTGGTTCGGGTTCACACGAATTCCACGTCCTTGCGTCTAGCGGTGAAGATGATATCGCATTCTCTACAGAGTCAGATTATGCTGCTAACGTAGAAATGGCGGAAGCAGTATTAGTAGGTGAACGTGCTGCCCCGACTAAAGCACTTGAGATTATTGATACACCAAATCAAAAAACCATTGCTGAGGTTTCTCAATTCCTTAAATCAGACCCTACTCAATCTGTCAAAGCATTATTGGTTCAAGGTGTTGCTGAAGAAGGTAAAGCTGCACCAGTGGTTGCCTTATTCCTACGTGGTGACCATGAACTGAATGAAATTAAAGCAGAAAAACACCCATTAATTGCTGCTCCTTTAACTTTTGCAACTGAAGCACAATTAGCTGACTTAGGCTTAACTGCTGGTTTCTGTGGCCCTCAAGGCTTAACCGAAAAAGGCATTACCGTTATTGTTGACCGTGCAGCGTCTGTACTTTCAGACTTTGTTGCTGGTGCAAACCAAGTCGATAAACATGCTGTAGGTGTAAACTGGGAACGTGATGCACAATACACCGAAGTTTATGACCTTCGTAATGTTGTTGAAGGTGACCCTTCTCCAGATGGTCAAGGTACAATCTTGATTAAACGTGGTATCGAAGTTGGTCATATCTTCCAGTTGGGTCAAAAATACTCTGAAGCGCTTGGCTGTAAAGTTTTAGGTGAAGATGGCAAACCTCTCGTTGTGACTATGGGTTGCTACGGTATTGGTGTAACCCGTGTTGTTGCTTCTGCGATTGAACAAAACTTCGATGACAAAGGGATTATTTGGCCGTCTGCAATTGCTCCTTTCGAAGTTGCTATTGTGCCCATGAATGCACATAAGTCACCGCGTACAATGGAAGCTGCTGAAGCACTGTATGCAGAATTAACTGCTGCTGGTTATGATGTGCTTCTTGATGATCGTAATGAACGTCCGGGTGTTAAATTCTCTGATATCGAGTTAACAGGTATTCCACACCGTATTGTCATTGGCGAGAAAGGTTTGGATGCTGGTACATTTGAGTACAAAGGTCGCCGTGATGAAGAATCAAGCAACTTAAGTAAAGAAGACCTTTTAGCGAAAATTGCAAAATAATTTGCGCTAAACATAAAAAATCCCGCTAAGTGCGGGATTTTTTTATATGAAATATTTTAAGCCTTAACAGAATTTCAGACCGCCGAAGCAGTTAGAACGAAACTCCTGTCCAGACAGTTTTAAATTGGTTAATGGGAAATCAATTAATGACGGGTTTTTAATCTCTTTAACATCCAAAGAAGAACCTGCAACACAACCAAAGAGTAAATCTCCACAGTTACGAACATTGGTACTTAGGTCATGGTTAATTCCGGCGATCGTTTGTTTCAATACTTCATCCGTAATCGCCACTTTATCTGATGGTGTAATACTGCCCAAATCGACTTCATCTTCCATCGCCAGCCACCACCCTCTTTCTGCTGCGACTGCAGCACCAGGCCAGAGTATTTTTTGAGCTTGTAAAGATAGCGAAGCAGGGTTATTTAGATAAAGTGCGTGAATCAAACCTAAACTTTGATTTACCGTAATATCGGTTTTTAGCCCAGTAAGATACCCCGTCACATCTTTATTCAAATTAATGTTTAAACCGAGTAAAGAGATTTGAGCTTCTAATGGACCACTAAAATCTAGACGATCAACAGTTCCTGTACCCTTTAACTGTACATCTGTCATTCGATTCCCACTTACAACAGTGGCTGGAATCGTAAAAGGAGCCGTGGTTGATTTTAAATTAAAAGAATAATTATCTGATTTGTAGTGAAGCGGTAGATCAACTTCAGCACCAAATAATGTCCCCTTAACAGCCCCTTCAATGTATTGCTGCGTAGAAGCATAGTCCATCACACGCTCGGCAGTTGTTGCAACACCCGCAGACGCTTTTGTTTTCATATAACCACTAAAGGTATTGATACCATTGGGTGTATTGCTATTTTCTGTACCTAATGTCATTAATCCAGAAATTTTTTCAGCGCTCAAACGAAAGCCCATCACTTCACGTGTTGCCGCTGATTTCGGATCTTTAATTGCAATTTCGATAAAAGGATTGGTCAGCAAAGCTGAAGTTGCCGCACGTTCATCCGACGTATAATTGCTATTTGCAGGCAAGCCACTCAGTGAAATATGATCAATATCAATATCACAAGCACCTGAGCCATTTGCACCACCACAACCCAATTGGAGCTTTTTAATATTGGCATTGAGCTCCATTTCAGCTTCCAAACCAAGTTTATAAAAGCCAACTTTGGATTGGTCAACGGCTTGTCCACTCTCATCCACAGAATTATACCCCTGCGTATATTCCATGGAGAGTAAAGCTTGACCATCAACTTTTGATAAGCTTTCATCATCTAAAGCCATCATTGCATGAGATAAGCTACTCATCGCAAATGTCGAGAATATCAAACCTCTGATTAACTTCTTTTTCATAACAAATTCCCTGTTCGTTATTTTATTTATTTGTTATTGATTTAATTTTACTAGCGTGGAGTAATCCCCATCGTACTTCGCATTGTTCCACCGGTTAGGGCAATATCCGCCATCTTTTGCATATTGCCATTTGTTAACATCGAAACTTCTGCACGAAACGCTTTAGACATATTATTGGTTGGATTGAATTTTACCTGATTATCAAACTCTACCGAATCTTGTTTCATTTTAATTCGAGCATCAAAGCCTAGATCGCCCTGCATTTTATTAATATTGATACTTGAAGCTGAAACGACACCGCTGGCATTTACATCTTCATTCATCAAACTTAAATAGCTTCCCATAACTTTTTGATCTTTCTTTTCAGCATCAGTTAATGCTTTAAATTCAAAGCTTCCACGGAAAGACAAATAGTTATTTTCTGCACTGTCATTTAGACCCGGCACTATAAATAGCTCACCCTTACCATCGAGTTTAAACGCAATATTCGTCAACACATCATCACGTTTAGAGAAATTATCTAAAGGTACTGTAGTCCCACATTTGGCAGAAGCTGTAGTCGCACAGTTATAGGTTGAACCCGGAAGTTGACCAATCGCTAACTCGGCATTGGCTGCAATCAATAAATTATCTGCACGTACATAGATGCCATCATTTTCATAACCAATCACACCATCAGATTGAATAAGTGCATTGATGTTTCTTAAGCCTGCATAATAATTGACTTCTTGACCATTAATACCTTTTTTACCATCAATCAAAATAATGGATGTTGTACTTGGTGTTCCTGTTTTTTTATCAACACCATAACCATCTGTGCTCATTACAAGGTTATAGCCAATACCTGATTTTTCAGCCGCATTTTTATAACTGTATTTTTTCTCTGATAATGCAACGTTGGCATTCATATTATAAATCGGGATACCAATCCCCCAACTGTTGTCATTACTTGCAATTGCAGCAATTGAGTTATCCGAAATAAATCGTGCGGTACGCGCGATGGACTGAAAATCCATACCACGAATCGCCACAAGTGCAAAATTTCCACCCGCCGTTTGATTTGACAGATTCTGGGTTAAAACATTATTGGTTAAACCTAATGTCGCTTTTAATTTATCATTTACCAGAAAATCAAGGCTTTTTGCTTGAATGGTATTGATATAAATATCGCCAAAATCAATATATGCATTTTTATCAGCAACTAAAGACGTTAAATTAGAAAATTCAATGGAATAACTACCAATACCCGTATGGCCAATTTCTAAGGTTGTCGGTGCTTGACCTGCAACAAGACTCGGATCATCTTTTGAAGTGAAATCCGCGCGCACACCTAAATGTAAACCACCTGAACCAACGGACTCATATCCTGAAGCTTTCGTTGCTAGACCAAAATCTTTAATTCCTTCTTGATTGGCATTTAAGGCAACTCGTGCATTAGTGACAGCACCCGATGCTCCCATACGAATTAAATTGCGCTGTGCACCACCATCGGTACCGTATCGTAAATCGATATTAACGCCGGGGTTTGTGGCATCGCTACGTGAGCTATGTACATCTGAAGTATCCTTTACCCGCCCCAAATTGACCGCATGGTCTTTGCTCCCTGTGGATTTTGTGGTGAGAACAATGCCTTCATCAGCTGCGACATACATATAACCTGAACCAGCAAAGTTAAAGTTAAAGTCCTTTAAGGTTACGCTATGTCCATTCATACCATGACTAATACTGGCATTTTGCAATTGAAATTTCATATACGCCGTATCATTACGGTTAAATAGACCATTGCTGGTTTCAAGTAATACTTTTAAAGGTGAAGATGTTGCAATCGTAAGTGAACCTAAATTTTGTGTAGGCGTTTGGCACGTTGCACCTTGACACAGCAACATAATATTTTGTGCAACAGCCGTAAAAGGGCTGACACTCGCAGCTATACGCATGCCTACACCAGCATCCGTAGTCCCAACATCAAAATCTAATTTTGATGTAATGGTGCTTTGCCCAACGCCATCTATTTGTACATTGTGCAAACCCATTTTCATCTTATTTTGGTCAGTTGGGTCAACCCAATTTAACTGATCAACTTTGACTCTAGAAACTTCATGGGTAATCGAAATACCATCTTGGCCAGTAACTGCACCCAAGCTTTCATCGGTCATCGCTTCAAAAGCATATGCATGTTGAGCAAGTAAAATACTGGTTGCGAGTGCCGTTAAAGTTGTTATTTTTCTCATCACAATATCCTTATATTCAGTCACAGCTGATTAACAGCGACCTGCACCATTTCCAGTGCAGTTAAAACTGAAGATGTTTAACTTTCCACTCATGTGCATGTTGCCATGCACATTAACACCCATAAATCCTTGTTCTGAACCACGATCAAAATCAGGCACTGCTAAAGTTGAAGTTGTTCCATCAGCTTTCTTTTCGGTATAGGTCGTATAAGTACTGGTATTTTCATAACCTTCCTTACCTGTCGTCCCTGTTTCCACCGCCAACGTAGCAAAACCTAAATTTCTAATTTTTAATGGCTTATCATCATAAAATGTCAACTGCATAGCCGTTTGTGGATTGCCTTCACGATTGATAATCGTCACACCATCTAGTGAAAATTGATCGATCTGTAACGTTCCTTGAAACTGTTTAAACACCAACCATTTCTTATTACCATTTGCATCCACATGATTATTGGGCGCAAGTGCTAAGCGACAAAACTCATTGGATGAACATTGATATCCATAAAAAGCTTGAGTCGTTTTTCCATTCGCATCCATGATAGAAATGTTGTTTTTCGACATATCATTGGCGTATTGATGGTTTAATGAAAGTGTCCAACTGAGATCAGCACCGCCTTGACCGGTTGCAGCAGTGAGTTCGGTATTATCCATAGACACTAAGCCTGCATGAGTTTGTGTCAGTGCAGCACAAACAACAGCGCATAAAATTTTATACATTTAATTTCTCCTACAGCCCTGTTGTTCTTATTTTTAAGTGCTGAATCAATACGCCATCTATGGCAACAGATCCTAAATTCGTGCTTTGTCCATTGACACCTTTAAAGACCACACCTGTCGCCGTATCCGTACTTTTTGCATTCAGCAGATTACCAGGCAAGCGCTCTACTGTACCGATTGCAATACTACTATGTGTTGCATTACGCCCTTGATATAGTGCTGTCGCATCTGAAGAGTTTGCTTTTAACTCCGTACCACAACTATAGACGTTACAGGTTGAACCTTTAAAGTCAGCAGCGGTTAAACCCGATGTACCTGTGGTATTTCCAGCGATATCTGTATAGTAAGTATAAATTTTACTGTATATAGAAGGCACGTTAGGAATACGTGTTACTTCCAAAATAATATTTCGACCTTCCGATCCCACAATAAAGGGTTGATACATATTGCCTAAAACTAAATTGATGTTTGGGCTATATAAATATAGACCTTCCGTTTCATGGAAAATCGGAGCGACAGAACGATCCATAGCGGGTGTCGCTGCAGTACCATCATCCAGTTCGGAGCGTGCAGCTGTACTGATACGCATACCGCGAGCATCCAAATCACCGTCATTGATACTCAGTGACTCAGCACGATCATTGGTATTAATACGAATTAAACTGGCTAAACCTAAAGTTTGGTTATAGTTGGTATTTGTTGATTTTAGGGTTTGAAAAATTCGAACTTGTGAACCATTTAAACTCAGGCCATTGGCAACAATTTGAGTCCGTAAACGATAGTCTTTATCTAAGCCGCTGGTGGGCGCACCGGTAATCGGATCAACAACATTGCTTGAATTCAAAGACCGTGAAAATACATCCATCCACAAACCAAGCTTGATGTTGTTAGATGCATCATCTGCCGCAATTTTCTTTAATGGTGCCTCAATCGCTAAGTAACCAACATTCCCCTTATTATCTTTCGCAAATTGTTCAACATCTTGATTACCCGCATGGAAAAGCCATGGGTTTTCTGCTGTACCCCAATTAAATCCTTGGTCTGTATAGCGCGTTGCTAATGAACTTTTTCCATTTTTATCTTTGCTATTGGACAGGGCTAAGCCATATATAAATACATCTGCTTTCGATCTGAGGCTCGATACGGTCGCAGTCGAGGCAATTTGTTTTGCTGTAATTTCAGCATTTTTCTTCACCGTTGCTAATGCTGAATCACTCGCCTTTTGAGCTTCAAGCTTGGCATAGTCCGTTGCCAACTGATTGAGGGTTTCTGCAGCTTTGGCATTTAACTGAGCATCTTTTGTTGGATCAATAAGATTTGAACGTGTAATTTTTCCTGAGACATAATTTTTATAAAAAGTCGAAGTGGTCGGTAAATTACCCGTACTATTGTTACCGTATAGTAACTCAATCATTTCATAGGTATTTTTTAAAGCAGCAGTTTGTGACTTTTCTTTTAGTCCTGGAGTAATTGATTTTTTCGTTGTGCCATCGTTTTCAAAAGGTAAGCCAGCCGATGACCCATTATAATAGTCTTTATAACGCTGATCGTAATATGCCTTCATCGTTGGCGATTCAAGATAAGACTGTACTAATCGACCACGATATTCTGTTGAATATGTTGTTATGGTTTCATTGGTAATACGTGTAGCATTATTGGTCTCATAAGTGCTTTTAGAACTTAAGAAAGTTGAGTCATAAACACCGTTATAGCCCGTAACTCGGCCTTGCTGATAAGCATCAACATAGGCTGCTTTGTAGATTTTATCGTAAGCACGCTGGCCTAATTGTTCATAGTTTTCACCTGTAGGAATAATTCGAATAAAACCTGTATCATTTTTCCCGGGATCAACCATACCAGACGCATAACTAGAAGCCGCAGAACGGTCATTTGGGCCTTGAAAGACCATTTTGAAATTTTCTAAAGTGAGTGCAACACCTTCACCCGTTGTGGCTGAAAGTGCTTCATCTGATAAATCTTGAAGCGCATAAACAGATGGTGCAGCAAACATGCTGACTGCGGCTGCTAAGCAACTCTGGCGGAATAACTTAGCCTGGGTGAATTGAGTCATCTCGACCTTCCTTTTATCAGATGCTCTGCATCTCTCTTATATTTATTCCTGAGAACTGGCTTTGATGTTATTGTCCATTTATTCCTTAAATGGAGACTTGTGATAGACCAGTCACTTAACTTTTTATTATGCTGAATAATTACTCAATTGCAAAAACTTCCCCACCGAATGGTCTATTTTCCGATGAATGACCCAACAAAAAAGCGGGCTAATTCGCCCGCTTTTTTTAAACTCAATCCGAAGGATTAAGCTTTCGGTAAAGTCACACCGGTTTGACCTTGGTATTTACCACCACGGTCTTTATAAGAGGTTTCACACACTTCGTCTGATTCAAAGAACAACATTTGTGCGACACCTTCACCCGCGTAAATACGTGCAGGCAAGTTGGTTGTATTCGAAAATTCTAAAGTCACGTGACCTTCCCACTCTGGTTCAAGAGGCGTCACATTGACAATAATACCGCAGCGAGCATAGGTTGATTTACCCAAACAAACGGTTAACACATTACGTGGAATACGGAAATATTCGACTGTACGTGCTAGTGCAAACGAGTTCGGCGGAATGATACAAACGTCTGATTCGATATCAATAAAGCTTTTATCGTCAAAGTTTTTAGGGTCAACAATTGCTGAATGAACATTGGTAAAGACTTTAAATTCACGAGCACAGCGCACGTCATAACCATAGCTCGACACGCCATACGAAATAAGCTTTTCGCCATTTTCATCATAACGGACTTGGTTTTCTGCATACGGTTCAATCATGCCGTGTTTTTCGCTCATTTCGCGAATCCAACGATCAGACTTAATAGCCATTTATCTCTATCCAAAAACTTAAATCAATTATTGCGTGGTACTTTAACTGAAATCCGACTTAATGAAAATAAGCTTTGCCGAACTAAGCGGATTTAGTCATTTTCAAATCAATTTAAAGTTTTAAAATCGCAGAATAACTCAGTGGTATCGAAAAACTAACCAAGACTAGCGATGCTGTTCGTTGTAAATTGGCTTGATTGAGCCAACTAATTTTATTCGATGCCAAAACTGAACCAAGGAAGGTCCAAAAAAATGCAATAGGAACGATCAACAACAAAAAGATCAGCATGTGAGCTACATAATACTGCGCATTTTGCCAAGCCAATGCAGGAAAAATCGCAGATGCGAATAATAATGCTTTGGGGTTTAATAACGTCGCAACAAAGAGTTCGCGTGCACGAATGCCCTTTTGATTAAAATTTTCAGCAACAGTTGCTGTACGCCATAATCGCATAGCCAAAAATAGAATATAGCCAGCACTAAACAGTTTTAAAATGGTCGGCAGTAAAGGCAGATGTACGGAAATTTTACCAATGAGAAAACCCCATAGGCTAATCGAAATAAGATAACCAAAGGCTTCCGCTGGAATGAGTCGGAATGATTTACGTAGCCCAACTTGAATACCCGAAGATGCGAGTAGCGTATTGGTTGGTCCTGGCGTTAACAAAATACTGATAACTAGACCAATAAAAAACCATGAAATCATACTTTGACCTCAAACTTAATCCGCGAAGATTAATTCAGTTGTTTCGTATTAGCAAAATAAAAATAGATATCGCTTATAGAGAACTCCTTATTTAATTTTATGAATTCAGCAACTTAAATAGAAAAAACAGAACCTTAGATGAACAGTCATTCAGAGCACTTTACAATTCAAAGAAATAGTTTGAACTTATATTTATTAATAGAAAATTCACATAAACCCCATACATACCCTACAGTTATTACACGTAACAAAATATTATTAAAATAAACAATACCGCCCCATGCCATTCTTACGCATAGCCATTATTTATTGGAGACTAAAAATCAAAAAAAAATACTTTTCAAAAATAATTGATTAAGTTATGTTCAATTGAGTAGTGGAAATTAAAATTAAAACTCATCAAATCAATATTCAAAATTTATGTGTAAAAGGACGTTTCTATGAACCAATGGACAAAACTCACGTTACTCTCGGTTACTTTGGCGTGTATTACTGCTTGCTCAAATGATCAATCTACTTCAAAAAATACCACGGAAGGAAAAAGCGCAGAAACTGCTACATCTGACAAACTTCAAACCAAGTTCGTAACCATTGCAACTGGTGGGGCATCAGGACCTTACAATGTGATTGGGACAAGTCTTGCAGAAATTTATAACAAAACCTTTGGTGTAAATTCTAAGACTCAAACTACAGGTGCATCCGTCGAAAACTTAAACCTTCTCAAACAGAATAAAGTTGAAATGGCATTTGTTATGAGTGACAGCTTAACAGAAGCACTGAACGGAACAGGAAGTTTCGCAAATGGTAAAGTTGAGAATGTCAGCCAAGTCGCAGCGCTTTATCCCAACTACGTACAAATCGTAACCTCTAAAAAATCAGGGATCAAAAATATCGAAGATTTGAAAGGTAAACGTATCGCTGTAGGTGCACAAAATTCAGGTGTAGAAGTAAATGCACGTACACTGTTGAATGGTTTTGGAATCACCTATAAAGATATTAAAGTTGATTATTTAGGCTATGCTGAAGCCGCTGATGCTTTAAAAGGTGGCAAGCTTGATGCAGCATTCCTGACTAGTGGCATTCCAAATTCATCACTCATGGAACTTCAACAAAGCTTTGATCTACAGTTGGTTTCAATCAATGCAGATAAAGTCAAAGAAATAGCTAAAGATCAAAGTTATTTCTTACCGATGATTATTCCAAAAGGCACATATGGCAATACTGCGGACATTCAAACTGCCGCAATTAAAAATGCATTAGTTGTTCGCACAGATATATCGGATGATGATGTCTACAAACTAACAAAAACTTTCTTTGACAGTTTGCCTCAATTGGCAACTTCACACCAAGCAGCAACAGAAATCACGCTTGAAGGTGCTCAACAAGGCCTTGTAGCGCCTCTACATCCAGGCGCGAAACGCTACTATGATGAAGTGGTTAAAAAATAATAAGCTTCAAAAAAATGCAGTTTATACTGCATTTTTTATATTGTTCTTCTTAATCTATGCTAGCTATCCAACACTGTATACGCAGGTTAGAGTTGAAACTGATATATGCAAAATTTCAACTGATCAATTTGATTTACAGTGGAAGCATTCAGTAGAAAAGACGGCTTGGTCTGAACAATATCAGCGTCAAAAGAATAAGTTTTTACTGCGCCACACCGATTTGATTTCATTTGGTGCAGGTACACCCTCAAATTATCCCATTGAGTTTCAAAAAAATGGTGTGATTAGAATGCGGGTCAATCAAAATATAGATGAAATCAACTGGGTGATTTCTAGAAATATGCAAGGCACGATCCTCGCTGACCAAAAAATTTGGTCTATTTTTCAAAGTTACCCAGACTATAGTTTGGTCAACATCTCGGTTCAATATCAACCCAAATGGAAGTCTTGGTGGATTGGAGAATGCCTATGAATTCCAAAGAAGATAAAGTTGTATTAGAACAACTCGATGAGAAACAACAACAAGCCATATTAGAAAAATTTGATCGGGAATCTGTTACTCGAATCAATATGAGCAAATCTGTTACCTACTTTGTTGCATTTGTAGCGATCTTTTATTCATTATTTCATTTATTTATTACGTTTAATCCTTTACCTGAGTTAATACAGCGTGCAGCCCATGTCGCTATTGGCCTAGCACTCATTTTCTTACTCTATCCAGCTCGTCAAGCAAGCTCCCGGCAGCATATTTCACTTCTCGATTGGTTCTTGGCTTTGCTTTCCATCTTCAGTTTTTTATATTTATGGAAAGAATATCAATCTATTATGACCACTCGAGGTGGTATTCCAAATACCTTAGATATCGCGTTTGCAATTATGAGTGTGGTATTAGTCATAGAAGCAACTCGCCGGGTCATGGGGTGGATGCTGCCCATTTTAAGTTTAATTTTCCTGACCTATACATTTATCAGTCACTTTGATTGGTTGCCAGATCGATTAATTACTCGCCCTTATACCATCAGCGACATTTTCGGACATATGTATTTAAAAACCGAAGGCTTATATTCTTCGGCAATTGGTGCATCCGTCACCTTTATTTTCTTATTTATCCTTTTTGGTGCTTTTCTTGCAAAATCAGGTATGGGGAAATTGTTCAATGATCTTGCCATGGCATTGGCGGGTCATAAACAAGGTGGTCCTGCCAAAGTTGCTGTAATTTCAAGTGGATTTATGGGCAGTATTAATGGAACTGCTGTTGCCAATGTTGTTGGCACAGGCTCATTTACCATTCCATTGATGAAAAAAATTGGTTATCACAAGAATTTTGCTGGTGCCGTTGAAGCCAGTGCATCCGTCGGTGGACAAATTTTGCCGCCAGTCATGGGTGCGAGTGCCTTCATTATGGCCGAAACAACTGGCGTGAGTTATGGCACAATTGCACTAGCCGCCTTATTACCTGCTTTATTGTATTACCTTGGCGTCATGGCTCAAGTTCATTTCCGTGCGGGTAAAGATGATCTGAAAGGCGTACCTAAAGCTGATTTACCAAAAGTAAAAGAAGTTCTAAAAGAGCGTGGACATTTACTTATTCCAATTTTGGCACTGGTCTTTTTCTTATTTCAAAATATTCCTGTGAGCTATGCTGCTGTCTACACCATCGTCCTGACCATCTTTGTAGCAGCTATAAGAAAATCAACACGAATGGGCGTAAAAGATATTTTAGATGCGCTCGTTGATGGAGCCAAACAATCATTATCTGTGATGGCTGCTTGTGCTGTCGTTGGTATTATTATCGGCGTAGTAAGTCTGACAAGTTTTGGTTCAGTAATGACTTCTTCAATTATGAGTTTAGGTGCAGGTAGTCTCTTTCTAACTTTATTTTTAACCATGATTGCATCGATGATTTTAGGCATGGGGCTTCCATCTATTCCGGCCTATATCATTACTGCCACTATGGCAGCACCAGCACTCGCAAACTTTGATATTCCTGTATTAGTCGCGCATATGTTTGTGTTCTATTTTGGTTTATTTGCAAACATCACCCCACCAGTTGCCCTTGCCGCCTTTGCTGGTGCAGGAATTGCAGGCGGTGATCCAATGCGCACTGGGTTTCAGGCCTTAAAACTCTCTCTTGCTGGTTTTATTGTTCCATTTTTATTCGTTTATAACCCTGCCATGCTGATGATTGATACCACCAATGTTGCAGTCAATGCTCGAGAATTTGCCTTTCCAGCATGGACAACTATAGCGAGTATTACTGTCACTTCAGTGATAGGAATTCTCGCTTTAGGCTCCGCAGTTGAAGGTTATTTCAAGACTTATCTCAACTGGTTCTGGCGTATTTTTTTAGGTGTGGGTGCGCTGTGTATGATTATTCCAGAAACCATTACAGATATTGTAGGCATTATCATGGTCATCATCGCAATTACGGTGAATATTATCACTGCTAAGCGTAAAGCAAACCCGTCTCTTTCCTCCTAAAAAACCAATTAAAAAGCCCGGTAATTACCGGGCTTTTTAATTTCTTAGACTAAGGCGTACCCTCATTTGATGGGGGGTTAATGACTTCAAATAATATTTAAAATTATTTGTTCCTCTATATTTTTTCAATGCTAAGCCCCTTGTAACAAAGGACATTTGGCAAAAAATCTAAGACACAATGCGTTTGTACAGTTACTGCCGTTCAAAGAATTGATCCTAGCCAAAATAATAGAAATGTCGTGAAAGCTATTTTGTAAAAACTAAGTACAAACGCGACATCCTTTGATATGCCTCAAGAATTTTATCCTTGGCAGACGGCTTATAATCGCAGGGAAAATAAGAAATTGTGCAAATCGTTTTTTAGATGTGTAATTCATGGACATCGTTGAATGTCTAAAGTTCAGTACTCATAATTTTCAAACACTCCCAATACCACGTTATAAAAAATCTGGCACGAGGCCAGATTTTAATACGGTCAACTTAAATTTCAGTTCACTCTTAGAAAATACGGTTTTTATCTTTTTCAGCCTGAGGTAATGCATCTGCAACTTTTTGTGCAATCGCCATGTAGCTTTCAGCAGCATCATCACCTGCTATCACAGATGGTTTCCCTGCATCGGCATTTTCACGAATTTGTACATTCAGCGGTAAACGACCTAAGAGCGGAATGTCGTATTGGGCTGAAAGTTGGTCGCCACCACCTGTACCAAAGATTTGCTCTTCATGCCCACAGTTCGAACAGATGTGAGTCGACATATTTTCAACCACGCCCATCACGGGAATATGTACACGATTAAACAACTCAATGCCTTTGGTCGCATCCATTAATGCAACATTTTGTGGTGTCGTCACAATCACAGCACCTGTCACCGGTATACGCTGTGCAAGCGTCAACTGGATATCACCTGTGCCTGGTGGCATATCAATGACCAATACATCCAGATCAGGCCATAAAGTTTGGTTAAAGAGCTGCATTAACGCCCCCGTCGCTTTCGGCCCACGCCAAGCCACTGGCGTATTGTTATCTCCAGTTAAGTGACCAATTGAAAGCACAGCCATACCATAGGCTTCGATGGGAACAAATTGCTCAGCTTCAATCATAGGCGTACGGCCAGCGTTACCGAGCATAGTTGGAATACTTGGACCATAGATATCCGCATCTAAAACGCCAACTTTTAGCCCCAATTGCTGTAATGCCAAAGCTAAGTTAACTGTCGTGGTTGACTTACCCACACCACCTTTGCCTGAAGACACTAAAATTACATTTTGAATGCGTGGGTGTTTCGGTACATCACGTTGTTGTGGAGCCGCTTTTTGAATCGGCGGATTGTTTGGATCTTCTTCAGCCTTGGCTTGAGTAGCAGATGCATCCACAACAGGTGGCAGATTACTCGTAGTAGACTTTTGCTCAGTTTGTTCATTAGCTTTAGGCTGTGTTGAACAGCTTTCACCTTCTGCATTATGATGACCACAACCACCTTCAGATTTATGCCCTGTTTTTTGTTGAATCACGTGCATATTTAATTCTGTGATGCCACATTTTTCCAATGCATCGGCCAAATCATCATGGATTTTTTGTAAGTCATCGGCTTCTGAAGGAAAGGTATTAATCGTGATCTGTAAGATCTGACCTTGCACATTCACCTGAGTAATACGGTCTTTTAAGGCATTATTCGAATTGGGAAGTACATAGTTTTGTAAAACCTGTTGGATTTCCTCCTCTTTCACCTCTTGGGAGGGTGAAAACACAGATTTTAGAGAAGAAAGCCACGACATTATGTTGTCTCCAAACAGGAACATCAAAAGATAATAGCGATAGTTTACCTGTTCATCTGCCCCAGAGTAAGAGGGAGATGAATGACTTATCCCTATAAGCTTATAAAGTTGAGTAACTGATGTTACGCACCTAAAAGTAATTTCGCATTTTAAAAATGATTTTTAAGTCTATTCAACGGAGTCTTATATCTAGGGTTTGAATAAAGAGATTAGCCTTCGGCTGGAGGTACTTTTGTTTTGGCAAAAGTACCCAAAACCATTGTCATCCGCAAAACTCGTTCACTAGCGTCAAATTATTCAAAGTATCGCAAAACCATTTTTGATTAGAAGGAGTCCTGTCTCAAACACTTGCGGATGACCTTACCGCGTATCATTCTTTTATTTGAAGCAAACGGTGCGTCTGATGTTACTGCGTAACATCAGTGAGTAATTTAGTCAGCTTTCAAGCAAGTTTTCAAGCGTGTGCCACTTAAAATGCCCTTATAGTTGATCTATGCGGCTAAACCAAAGCCATTAAATTTTAAATTGATTACATATCAACCATACTTTTACAGCGTAATTTCAGTTTATATTTCAGTCGTTTCAACAGAATAATCAAAGCGATGGATGTGCAATCTAAAGGCACATTTTGTACTTTTAATTTTAAAAATGGGGAAGACTATGTATAAGAAGTCTGTGTATAAAACGACTTTATGCGCCTTGATGCTCCTGACTTCAGCAGCCTATGCAGAAATTGCGACTGAAGCCATTCAAACACCTGACCGACAAACTGTGGCGATTGGTGATAGCCTCGATCTCATGCGCTCGCGTATGCAAGCTTCTCCGATGAAAATGGTGTCCTATCCGCTGCAAGAGAAAAATCAGCCTGCAAAATTGGCGGTAGATTACACCTATGAAATTGCCAATATGCGCTACGTAATTACCGTAGTCGATGATCAAGTCAAAAATATTAAGACTGAAAATTTGGATGGATTAAAACAATAAAACCTAAAAAAGCCGCTCTTGATAGAACGGCTTTTTTCATCAAACCTAATTAAGCTTGGTCATCTTTTTTAAACTTATGCAGTGTGTCAGTGGCTTTCTTTTTTAACTCGTCAAATTTCACTGTCGCCTGCACTTTTAGTTCATCAAATTTTTCCACAGCCTCATGTTTCAGTTCGGCTGCTTTGACTTTTGCTTCATCAAATTTATGACTCGCTTCTGCTTTTAACTGCTCTAGACGATCTTTGGTTTCTGCATGCTGTTCTGCATGTTCATGTTTCGCATCATTTAAGGCTTTTTCACCCTCAAGCTTGAGCTCTTCAACTTTATGCTTTGTACCATCGAGTGCTTTTTCACCTTCAAGTTGCGCCTCTTTGGCTTTGAGCTTTAGATCATCACCCAACTCTGATGCTTTATTTTTTAAATCATTTAATGTGTTTTCTGTTGTCATCTCGCTCACCCTGTTCTCAGTTATTGTCTAACAATAGTTATAACGCGATTTGAAGCAGATACCTGAATTAGACGCATTTAGAAACAATTCAACCACAGGAAAACGCCATGTGATTGCCTATTTTCACAATGGTTTAATGCAAATATGTATGGTCGATTTTACTCGAAGCTTTTAATTTTAAAGGGTGATGTTATGCAAAGAGACCAACGCCATTCCGATGCATTGATCTCTTGAAATTAAACTTATTTGCTGACCGTACTCATAAAGCTCACTGCGGAAAACAGCCAAATAAACAGGATGAAACTCCGTCCCTGATTAAAATGTGCGACATCGGTACCATGCAAAATATTATGGCGCGTCATCGCTACTGTTGAACTGCTATCCATTTGATAGGCTGCCAATTCGGCAAAATACGGATTCAACTCATTAGCAATTTTAGATTTGTGCCACAGGCTTTTAATTTCGCTGCCTTTAAGCCCCGGTACAATTTTATAGACATCGACAAACTTGGTACCGCTCTGCTTTAAAAAGCCCGTTTGAATCAGTACATCCGTTAAAATGCCTTCTAACTGTGCATACAAGACAGGGATACAACCGGCATGGAAGTTCAGCTTATACAGTTTAAAAGCTTCAAGTAGAACCAAACGACGTTGCGCTTTATTTTCACCAATCTCTAAGGCATCAAAGGCTTTCAACATTTCTGTCTGAAAAAACTCGGTGTTAATCGCATCGAGTAAATGAAACTGTTTTTGATCTTCATGTTGATGCAGCAATTGCCAAAAATACAATAAATTTAAAGCATCATTCGCTACTTTCATTTCTACAGGCTGATCTAGTTCATCGGCCAAAATATCGAAATAAGGCTCATCTTGTGCCAAATGACGCAGGGTTTGAATCAGTAAGGCATGCTCATCTGCAGAAATCTGTTCTAAATATTGCTGCGCATCTTTAATAATGTGATGCCCCAATTTATGACGCTGTTCATTTTGAGGAATACGAGTGATTGGCTGATCGTCTTCATAGTCATCTTCATACATGGGCTTGTTACTCTTAGGCATCACAGTTATGCCCTATTATCACTGTAATTGTGTCAGCAATATAGATTTTTTTACTTTTGCAAAGATTTCACCTATTCCCTTGTGCAAGTACTGGCTATCTCATGTAAAATTACAGCCCATTGCATAAATACGAATGAGAGAGTCATATCCGTGCGTAATATTTTAGTTACTAACGCCCTTCCATACGCGAATGGCCCAATTCATATGGGTCATTTACTCGGTTATATCCAAGCTGATATTTGGGTTCGTGCCATGCGTGCAATGGGTCATAACGTGACTTATGTATGTGCGGATGATGCTCACGGCACAGCGATTATGCTACGTGCGGAAGCCAATGGTATTTCGCCTGAACAGCAAATTGCCAATGTGCAAAAAGAACATGAACGTGACTTTGCTGGCTTTAGAGTTGACTTTGACCATTACGACTCAACTAATAGCCCTGAAAACCAAGCACGTGCTTCTGAGATTTATATCAAAAACCGTGAAGCGGGCAACATTGCAGTACGCCCTGTGACGCAATTGTTTGACCCTGAAAAAGCAATGTTCTTGTCGGATCGTTTCATTAAAGGTACATGCCCGAAATGTAAAGCGGAAGACCAATACGGCGACTCATGTGAAGTGTGCGGTACAACCTACAACGCAACTGAGTTACTCAATCCAAAATCGACTTTGAGCGGTGCGACACCTGTAGAAAAATCTTCAGATCACTACTTCTTTAAACTGCCAAACTTTGGTGAATACCTGCAAAAATGGACACGAGACGAAGGCCGTCTGCCTGTGTCAATTGCCAATAAACTTGATGAATGGTTTGAAGCAGGTTTATCTGATTGGGATATCTCCCGTGATGCGCCTTACTTCGGTTTTGAAATTCCAGATGCGCCAAACAAATACTTCTACGTTTGGGTAGATGCGCCAATCGGCTACATGTCTAGCTTTGAAAACTACATCAAAACTAAACGTCCTGATTTGAGCTTTGACGATTACTGGAAAAAAGATTCTAAAAATGAGGTGTATCACTTCATTGGTAAAGACATCGTTTACTTCCACGCTTTGTTCTGGCCTGCAATGCTTGAAGGTGCAAACTACCGTACCCCAACAAGCTTATTCGTCAACGGTTTCTTGACTGTAAACGGTCAAAAGATGTCTAAATCTCGCGGTACGTTCATTAAAGCGGAAACGTATCTTGAGCATTTGAACCCTGAATACTTACGTTACTACTTCGCATCTAAGCTTTCTGACAAAGTTGAAGATTCTGACTTGAACCTTGATGATTTCGTTCAAAAAGTGAATTCAGACCTTGTTGGTAAAGTGGTCAACATCGCAAGCCGTTGTGCGAAGTTTATCAATACGAAATTTGATAACAAACTTTCTGCAACTTGTGCTGAGCCTGAGTTAGTTCAAAGCTTTATTGATGCAGGTGCATCAATCGCTGCTCAATATGAAGCACGTGAATTCTCAGCGGCAATCCGTGAAATCATGGCGCTTGCTGACAAAGCCAACCAATATATCGACGAGAAAAAGCCTTGGGCTTTAGCGAAAATTGAAGGCGAAGAACAACAAGTTCATGACGTATGTTCTGTCGGCATCAACTTGTTCCGTCAATTGGCTGTGTATCTTGCACCAGTACTTCCTACATTGGCAGCAGAAGTTCAAAGCTTCTTAAAATTAGAATCTTTCGACTTTGCTTCAGGCAAAACGATTTTAGTAGATCATCAAATTGCTCAATTCCAACCATTGATGCAACGTGTAGACCCGAAAGCAGTTGCTGCTATGGTCGATGCGTCTAAAGATTCTTTAGCTGCTCCTGCGGAAGCACCAAAAGCGGAAAAGAAAAAAGAGAAAGCCAAAGAGAAGAAACCTGAACCTAAAGTTGGCGAAGCTGAAATCATCGGCATTGAAGACTTTATGAAAGTTGACTTACGTGTAGCGGAAGTTTTAGAAGCAGCTCATGTTGAAGGTTCAGACAAACTGCTTCAATTGACTTTAAATGTCGGCGAAGCTGAGCCACGTAACGTGTTTAGCGGTATTCGTGAGTTCTACCAACCTGAAGACCTTAAAGGTAAACTGGTGGTGATGGTGGCTAACCTTGCACCACGTAAGATGCGTTTTGGTATTTCTAACGGTATGGTTTTAGCTGCGGGTAATGGTGAAGGTGTTTGGGTGATTTCACCTGAAACTGGTGCTAAACCGGGTGATAAAGTGTCTTAAGATTTAAGTCTTAGATAGGAAAAGCCTCTACTTTGTAGGGGCTTTTTTATGCCTTTAGTTTCCCTCTCCTTTTAGGAGATGAGAAGCGCTGCTTCGCAAGGGAGAGGTGTTTTATGAATCAATTTTTATATGGTTAGAAATATATATCTTTGGTTTTAAATCAAAAAACTCTACTCTTTTTTTCCATGAATCCACAGCTAATAAAAACTGTATCGAGTTTATTTCAATTAAAGATGAAACAGGCTGCTCTAAAACAAGCCATAATGCAGCTGACTCAAGTTTATCTTCAAAAGGAATAACTCTTTGTTTGATAAGTTCTACAGCCCCTTTCGACTGTTCTATATTATAAATTAGATCTTGAGGTTTTCCTGAAATTTTAACTGAAATTATTTCATTATCCTTATATAAATCAGCAACTTCAAACTTATAATTACGCCCTTTACTAGATAAGGATTGTATTGCTTCTAATTGCCTATCAAGCAATTTATAGCCATTGTTAAGACTAAGTTTCTCATTAAAATAGTATTCACGGTACGTTATTTCATTACCTAAATTTACTCCATTTCTGATTTGGGTTTCTTTATTTTTTTTCCAAGTTAAATAATCACTTTCAATTAAATCCTGTTCAAATATTAGTGTTATTTGTTCTAAAGATTTTTTTAAATATGCTTTGAAAGTTTCGTTGAATTTAAACCATTTTCCACATTTTAGAAAATATTGAGCATCTTCATATGAGGTGTAGAAATCTAAAATTTCTTTTAGTGGTTGTGTGAAACGACCACTACCTTCTATTTTAAATTTCACGTACAAATCATCAATACTTTGAAGATTATGTTCTTTAATAAAACTAGAAATCATAGAAATATCAAATGAATTGCCAAGTTCAAGTTTTGCAAGTTGCTTACGCTCTTTCTTGTAAATTAATTCGTAGTTATATTCATTAAATCGAAAAGAAATATTAATTCCAGCCACATGTATTTCTTCAAGACAGATAGATACATTTTCTTGTAAAGAATCTATAATTTCGGCATCTAATTGGGTTATTAAATTTTGATCTATAACTGGTTCTAATTTAGGTAGTTTTATTATTTCTTCAGTACCTAAAGTATCAGAAATTTCATTTAGAATTTGTGCCAAATCACTAGGAGACTTATCTACATTTAACTGTACTGAATCAGCAAAAATAATATTTTTATCTCCCCATATTTCAGAGTTGGAAGCTTTAATTTTTAGATGCTCAACTGACTCCCCTGATTCATAGCTATTTATATTAAAGTTCTCATAGGATGAAACTTCATGTCTTTTCGTACCTGTAAAGTATCTACTTTTTTTAAGAATGGTAGTTTGTTCATTACCCATTCTTACAGCTAGGCTGATCCCAAAATTTGGCTCAATAAATTTTGCAAGATAAAAGTGAGATTTCCCTAAACTCACAGCATATATTTCTTGAAGGTTGTCTTCATTTTTACAAATCAACAATCCAAAATGGAAAATATTTTTTGGCGAATTATTTTGAGAAATCAAAAAATCCTTGTATGTTTCGTGCCACCAAACATCATTACCTTCAACTTTTTCTGAAAAATAAAAAGTCATTTCATAGTTATCGTAAATTTGAGTCTTTTGCTCTACTAGACCTACTGACTCGAGTTTTTCGAGTAATCCCTTCATTTCAGAAAATTTTAATTTATATATATTGTATGTATTGATCATTTTTTCATCTAATTATGTTAATTATTAATCCTATAAATTTGTACAAAAAATGTAAAGTTTTTTTATCAATACTTTTTTTTAGCAAAGATAATCTATTTTAAAGTCCTTAAATAAATGCCATAAACAAGAAAAATCCCTTTAAAACTTATAACAATCCTAAGAAAACTTTATAACCAATATTTTTAGTAATTACCCTAAGCTACTTTCAGTAAACTCTCCCCTTACGAAGCAGTGCTTCTCATACCCTAAAAGGAGAGGGAATTCATTGTAAATTTAAATATAAATCCAATAAAAAAGCCTCTATTCGTAGAGGCTTTTTGGGGGAGCTAAGTTCAATCACTTCATCCCAAAAATCAGCTTTAAACCTAGCACTGTCATCACTGCCCCAGCTGCCCGATCAAAACCAGCTTTAAACTTCAAATAAACTTTGCGTGGTTTTTCTGCCGATAAAGCTACAGCGACCAATGAGCACCACCCTGCATCGATAAAGAAACACAAAACTGGCAGTACAAAGTAAAAATACGTCGGAATGTCTTTCGGTAAAAGTGCCGTAAAAATACTGGCTAACACAATTGCAATTTTCGGATTCGACAACTGGGTAATTAAACCAGTCGTAAATGCACGACGGAGTGACATCTGCGAGCTGCTGGCATCACCAGCTTCAATCGGTTCTTTGGCATGTTTTATAATTTTAAATGCCATCCAAAGCAGATATAAACCACCACAAATTTTTAAAGCCAAATATGCAGAAGGTACAGCCAATAAAAATGCCTGCAAACCCAATACCGCTAATAGCCCAAATATTGCAGCGCCCAAACCTGTACCAAGTGCAGTAAATAAACCGTGTTTACGTGAAATCGCAATGGAATTCTTCGCCACATAAATTGACGTTGGCCCCGGGCTCATTGCACCAAGTAATAGTGCTGCCGCAATCGAGCCTAATATCCAAAATGATTCCACTGTCACACCGTTTTCACTTAAATTCGTGGCAATTTTACAGGCAGAATCTCTGAATTTCTCCCTATAATTTGCAGTGTTTATTTTAATTGACAAAATTTTTCACTATAAATAACTTGAATACTGCATTAATCCATCGCATGATCGCTAAAAGTACAAATTAATATCAAGACAATGAAATTAGCCGAAGCCCTACTTTTACGCAGTGACTTACAAACTAAATTGGCCTCGCTGCAACAACGAATCAATAACAACGTGCTCATTCAAGAAGGTGATGCACCTAGCGAAGAACCGAATGCTTTAATTCAAGAAGCATTTGCTGTAAATACAGAACTTTATGGTTTAATTGAAAAGATTCACGCCACCAATGCACAGGCTAAAACCAGTTCAGGACGCTGCATGCTTTCAGTGCTCAATGAACGTGATTTATTGACCCAGCAGCATCGTATCTTGCAACAAGCGATTGACAGCTCACGCCGTGAAAATGGTCGTTATAGCTCAAGTGAAATCCGTTGGATTAAAACCATTGCAGTGGCAGATTTACAAAAACAGGCCGACAATATTAGTCAGCAACTTAGACAAAATAACTTAGAAATTCAGGCATCCAATTGGCAAATAGACCTGATAGATTGACCTGATTTAAGCATCTGAACCACGGTTCATTCCAGTTCGGGCATACTGGGCGAGTACAGAGCCTTTTTAAATGTTTGTAAGGCTTTAATCCAACAAACTACACTGCAGAAGTAAGGCGTCTACTTCAAAATGTTCACACATCTGACGTAGCACACTGCATCTGTGACTCTTTACATGTCACGTCTCACTACCGTGTACTGACAGTATGTCCACCCTATTTTTTATGCACCTATGTGCTAATCGTCATCTGCAGCGGCTTCATTGAGCGCAACATCTTCACGCGGTAATTTATAGTCATGGTCATTTACAGGGACACCACCAATGATCATGGTGCGATGTTCGTTTTGAGGACGATGCAATTCGTCAGTCGTATCACAGCCAACCATCCAAAAACTGCATAGGCACAGCATAGGCAGCACAGCCCGACTTAATTTGCGCATTGGATGCCCTCCATTTTTATAATTATCTTGTTTATAAATTCAGCATAGCATTTTTATGCAGATATTCACCTTATTTATCTGCCGATTTAGGGTCAATTGTCAGGAATTATGTCTCGACTGTCTTACCAATGCGTATGCAGATTGATGCCGATAGAAAAATATTTCCTTTAAAAATAAATAATTTATTCATTTTGTTAAACCTACATAGAAGACAAGTTACAAAACTGCTATCGAATACGATTTTACTTCGGACACTTTTGTCCGTTTAATAGCTAGATAAATTTATAATGATGATGTCAAAGAATAATGTCCACACGTCAACAACTCGCTGCACAAAACCGAGAAATCCTTTTAGAAGCTGCGATTGAGGTATTCCGTATTCACGGAATCAATGCGCCTTTACAACTCATCATGGATCAGGCTCAAGTTGGACGTGCGACGTTTTATCGTAATTTTAATGACCGTCGTGAGTTGGTACTCGCCTTAATGCAAGCTGCCTTGAACCGACTTGAACAGCGTGCGCTTAATTATGCACAGTTCGATGATGGATTTATTCGCCTCATTCAAGACCATATTTATAATATTCCCTATCTCACAGCCCTAATGGAATATTGGCGCGTGATCGATCGAGATGATCCTGCCATGGTTGAAATATACCAACGACGTGATGCCATTTTGCAACCGATGATTGATCAGGCCATTCAAAATGGTCGCTGCCGAGCAGACTTTAAACCGGCAGACTATGCCATGGTCACCTCCATTTTACGTGCAGCTTTGCAAGGCCATACCGAGGCAGATCAGGAAAAACTCGCCAAACGTGCCGTGGAATTTTTACTACATGGTATTTGCGGGTAATACGTCATGTCCAAATCTCCACGTTTATTGGAACCTGCTCCGGATTGGACACCCGAAGAAAAACCGACTTTGCCCGGCTCTCCGGCTGCCATTGCACATCCCACCTATAAGCGATTTTTATACTTCTTTATCGGTTTATTTGTTGCGATCTCGGGGAGTTTAAGTAATGGATTTATCACGGCAAATTTACCCCTTCTACAAGGTGAATATGGTTTAACGCCTTCAGAAGCGGCATGGATTCCTGCGGCATTTGTTATGGCAAATGTCAGCTCTAACCTGATCTTATTTAAAGCCCGTCAACAATATGGACTTAGGCTATTTTCAGAAATTGGTTTGGTTTTATTTATCGCGGTGATGGTGCTGCATTTATTCGTCCATACCTATGAAATGGCAATTTTTGCACGGGTGATTAGCGGCTTACTTGCAGCTCCACTCAGTTCGCTTGGGATGTATTACATCATGCAAGCGTTTAAACGTGCTCATTTTGGTCGTGGGCTTTATCTAGCTTTGGGCTTTCAGCAGTTGGGGATTCCGCTGGCCTGGATCATGTCGCCTTATCTGGTCGATGTAAATGATTGGTCTATTTTCTATACCTTTGAATTAGGTTTAGCCTTATGTTGTTTGGCGATGGTGGTCTCTCTAAAACTGCCACGAAGCCTACGTATCGAAGTGTTTGAAAAGCAAGATTTATTCACCTTTGCATTATTGGCACCCGGCTTTGCGTTGCTATGTATCGTGTTGACTCAAGGCCCGATTCTTTGGTGGTTTGAAGCTGAATGGTTGGCCTATTTACTCATCGCCGCTTTGATTCTTTTAGTTGTTGGTCTGACCTATGAACATTTTCGGGTCAATCCACTGATTGTCACACGCTGGCTCGGAACATCGTCTACCGTGAGTTTTATTATTGGTGCCTTTGCCATTCGCTTTCTCATGTCAGAACAAAGCTATGCGGCCGTGAATTTTTTGAAAACCATGGGCATGGGACCCGACCAATTCGTTTCTTTTTATACCGTTGTGCTGATCGGAATTGTCTTAGGCACAGTGTTTAGTGCCCTGACCTTTTCCAAAGAAAAAATCGTTCTTCATCTACTTGGTGCAGCAGGTCTCGTGCTCTTCGCCTGTGCACTGGATTACCACCTGACCAGTGATGTACGACCGCATGATTTTTATTGGAGTCAGTTTTTGGTGGGCTTTGCCAGTGGCATGTTTATTGGCCCACTTTTGCTTACAGGCATTGTCAGTGCTTTGCAAAAAGGCCCATCTCACATGGTGACGTTTATCGTGCTGTTTTCTGCAACGCAAACCTTTGGGGGATTGGTCGGATCCTCGTTCTTTTCAACCTATCAGCAAATGCGTACCCAAACCTATCAGGCACAGATTTATAATGATTTATCGCAAACCTCACCTATAGTGGAACAGCGCCTACAACAATTGGCGCAAAGTGCGCATCAATATTCTTTAGACCCTAATTTAGATCAACAACAAGCCATACGTAGCCTTAATCAAACCATCACTCGAGAAGCCCAAGTTCGAGCCTATAACGATGTGATTTTTTTAAATGGCATATTCGCCGTTTTATTGTTGCTTTGGGGTTTATTGCTGATGGGCAAAAATAAATATCAATTACGCCAACAGCAACGCACGGATAGTAGTTAGATTTCTTCGATTTACACAACATAAGCCACAGCCAAATGACCTAATTGATATTGAGAACAACATGACAGAAGACCATAAACCCACTGAGCAAGCAGCACCGCAGCAACCACAAACAGCAACCGCTATGCCTACACCATCGAGCAAGCTTATTTCTACGCCGCAGCGTACCCTGATTTTCATGTTGATCATCCTCTTGTTGGGAATTGCGCTGATCTTATGGGCGTGGCGGATTGGTCCATTTCATAACAGTATCGAGTCGACTGAAAATAGCTATGTCAAAGGCAAAACCACGGTGCTTTCATCACAAATTAATGGTTATGTGAAAGATGTTTTGGTGACGGATTTTGATCATGTGAAAAAAGGTCAAGTGCTTATGCATATCGATGCAACGACCTATGATCAAAAAGTCACACAGGCTGAATCTGGGGTGGAACAAGCACAGAACTCACTTGCCAATCAAAGCCAGGCCATTGAACAACGCAGAGCAGATATTACGGCAGCCGAAGCGAAAGTGGACCAATCACGTGCGGCCTATGAATTAGCTCTTGCACAAATGACGCGCTACCAACAACTCGGCAATACTGGCGCTGCATCGAAATCAGAACAAGATAAAGCCACTGCAGACGCTAAAAATAGTTTGGCCCAACTTCATCAAGCAGAAGCCAATTTACTAGTTGCCAAAGAATCATTCAAAACTGCACAAGTTGCAGCGACAGGGCTTAAAGCGCAAGTGAATAGTGCCAAAGCACAATTTGATCAGGCAGTGACCACTAAAGACTACAGCACGATTGTGGCACCTATGGATGGTCAACTTGGCGAAGTCAGCCCACGGATTGGTCAATATGTTGCGGCAGGCTCTCAACTGATGTATTTAATTCCACAGCAGCGCTGGGTGACTGCCAACTTTAAAGAAACGCAAATTGCAGATATGCATATTGGTCAAAAAGCGTGGTTCAGCGTCGATGGCATGAAACATCAAAAATTTTACGGCAAAGTTGAGCAAATCTCCCCTGCGGCTGGTTCTGAATTTAGTGTATTGAAACCTGACAATGCCACAGGAAATTTCACCAAAGTCGTGCAACGCATTGCCGTAAAAATTGCGATTGATCCTAATCAACAAGGTTTAGAAAACTTAAGACCCGGTATGTCTGTCGTCACCTCCGTTGATGTTGCTAGTTAGCAGATATCGACAGTGAAGTGCTATAAGCAGAGTTGAACTGACCAAGATGCAAAGGATTTTATCTTCTGCACCTCCCGTTTTACAATGCCTACCTATTTGACCTCTAACCACCAAGATAACGATTACCAACATGTTTGAATCTATCGCCCACGCCATTCCTGAGCAGACTATTCAATATCAAGGGGTTAATTTGTGTATTAAGCGTTTGGACTTGGTTCACCCACAAATATCGGGCAATAAATTTTATAAACTTAAATATAATTTTATTGAGGCGCAAAAATTAGGCTTTAAACAGGTGCTTAGCTTTGGCGGCGCTTATTCAAATCACATTGCAGCCACTGCATATGCTGCATATTTATTTGGTTTCGGCAGTCTAGGCATCATCCGTGGGGAAGAATTACAACATCAAGCCCGAAATCCGACTTTAGCCACCGCCGAACAGTTTGGTATGCAGCTCAGTTTTGTCACACGCCAACAGTATCGAGAAATGAAACAAGTTGACGCTTTAGCGCAATTACAACAGCAATATCCCGAACATTATGTCATTCCTGAAGGTGGAACCAATGCATTGGCTATCCGTGGCTGTACGGAAATCTTAAGCCATGAAAATCAACAAAATTTTGATCTCATCTGCTGTGCCGTCGGTACAGGTGGAACCATAACAGGCTTAATTGAAGCCAGTGCGGAACATCAACATGTTCTTGGTTTTTCTGCGCTCAAAGGAAATTTTCTTTGCGACGATGTTGCTCAGTTGACGCAGAAAACCAATTGGAGCATCAGTGATGAATTTTGCTGTGGCGGCTATGCCAAAACAACGCCGGAACTTTTACAGTTTATGCATGACTTTGAACAACGCTATGTGATCCCATTAGAACAGGTTTATACGGCTAAAATGCTGCGAGGTATTTTCTGCATGATTGAGCGTGGTCAGATTACAAAACATCAGCGTGTTTTAGTGATCCATACTGGTGGCCTACAAGGTCGCTTGAAAGGTGCAACCGAAGCGCTAAAAAGCGTATAATCCTGCGTCCTTTCTTCCACGCGGAAACTTACCATGTCGCAAAATCAATATGATGTCCTTGTTTTAGGTGCTGGTGCATCAGGCTTAATGACGGCATATAAAGCGGCACAGCGTGGACGCAAAGTTTTGGTGGTTGAAAAAGCTAATAAAGTTGGCAAAAAAATCCTAATGTCTGGCGGCGGTAAATGCAATTTCACCAATTTGTATGTCGAACCAGAAAATTATATTTCACATAATCCACACTTTGTTATTTCAGCATTAACTCGCTATACCAACTGGGACTTTATTGGTATGGTCTGCGAATATGGCATTGAGTACGAAGAGCGCAAACATGGGCAATTATTTACCCAAAATGGTGCAAAAGAAATTCTCGCCATGCTATTGGCAGAATGTGACAAAACTGGTTTGGTGGATATTAAAACCAACTGTGAAGTAAAAGCAGTCAATGCCTTGCCTGAACAAGGCTTTCAAGTGGCAACCAATCTAGGCTTTTTTGAAGCAGAATCCGTGGTTATTGCCAGTGGCGGTCTTTCTATTCCTACTTTAGGTGGTTCAGGAATTGGCTATGAAATTGCCAAACAATTCGGACATTCCGTCTACCCCACTCGCGCAGGCTTAGTACCCTTCACTTTCTCCGATAGTTTTAAAGAAGTCACCACACGCTTGAGCGGCAATGCTGTTGAAGCCACGTTATCGAATGAGTTAAATAGTTTTACCGAGGCTTTACTCTTTACTCACCGCGGTTTAAGTGGCCCAAGCTCATTGCAGCTTTCAAACTACTGGGATGTCGGTCAACGCTTTAACATCAATTTCCTGCCAACTTTAGATGTTTTAAATTTCCTCAAATCTAAGAAATCTAGTCAACCAAAAGTGTTACTGCGCACACTGTTCAATGAACACTTACCGAAAAGCGTGGTTGTGGAATTACAAAATCTGATTTGGCCTGAACAAGCTGAATTAGCCATTGGCAATATCAGTGATGAAAAACTAGAACTCATTGCAAGCCGTTTAGAAAGCTTTGAAGTAAAACCATCAGGCACTGAAGGTTACCGTACTGCTGAAGTTACACTCGGTGGTGTGGATACCACTGAAGTCTCATCAAAAACCATGGAAAGTAAAAAACAGAAAGGTTTGTACTTTATTGGCGAAGTACTTGATGTAACAGGTCATTTAGGTGGATACAACTTCCAATGGGCATGGGCTTCTGCGCATGCAGCTTCCGAATACGTTTGATCTTGACAAGAATTAATTAAACATAACCTGCAGATGATCTCTGCATAAAAAAGGGCTGATTCATTCAGCCCTTTTTCTTATCCGATCTGATTTATTCAAGATAGTCAGTTTTAAATAATGATACCGACGACGTCGAAGTTCGTTGAATTGTCAGATCCATTTTTTCAACGGCAACTGAAATATGTTGTGGTTGCACACTTGCGGTTTGTTTGAGTGTCGATACTAAAGTATTGAGCATTGAAATTACCCCCATTTTGCCATTCCTTTGCACGGATCATAAGTGTCATTCATGACAGCAATATGAATCCTAAGTTTTTATATTTTAAGTAATATTCCATATATCACTATTACTTAAAATACCAATTTTCGGGTAAATTTCAATCATTATTTTTGGACTGATTGGTATAATTTTTTTCACTGTTTGGCGGTGATTGTTCTGTCTGCTCCAAATTAGTGCGTTTTGGTTTTGCAAAAATAAAGCGTCGTGCGCTTGCCAAAAAACCCACCGTGATCCCTGCAATAATCACTGGGGCTAAAAATTTATTCGGTGCTTTTGCCATACAATATTCCTTATAGAGCATTAAAATCGACCACCTAAGCGTGGCCGATTTTGTAAAGACAGAACAGGTTAATTAGGGTCATTCGGTTTTGGCGGAGCTACAGGTGCCGAAGGTGCATCGACCTCTTTTTCAGCCTCACCAGTTGAACCAAATGGATTATTTTGTGGTTGATCACTTGGGTTTACATCCAACTGATCTGGCGTCGCAGTTTCTTTTTCACTGACGCCGGGAGCAGCCTGTTGAATGTTTGGATAGCCATCATCGGTTTTCACTTCAGAAGTCATGACAGATGTTGATGGCGTTGGACTCGCTGCAGACGATGTAGTCGTATTAAATGTGGTTTTTGCCTTCGCCTGTTCCTGTACTGGATTCGGTTCATTGGCTTCGCGTTTCGCTTTATCGATAAGATCTGATAACAATCGTTCCGCCGGATTGCGACCGCCTAAACCAAAGGCCAAAGCGAAAGCAACTGCGACCGCGCCGAGGGTTAAACCAAAAGCCAAATTTACGATCGAGTCGGCAATACCCATGGCACGTAAGCCCATGGCTACAACCAAGCCCATAATCAGCACACGAACCAAATTACCTAACCAACGTGAACTGTTGTATTCCCCTCGTTGCACCACATTTGCCACAATATTGGCAAGCCAGAAGCCCACCACCAAGATCACAGCACCAAGTAAAATACTTGCACCGAACTGGATAAACATCGCAATCAAGGCACTGATTTGTTCAAAGCCTAAACGGTTAGCGGCTTCAGATACCGCAAACAGCATGGTGAAAAATACGATCAGGCAACCAACCACATCCGACACTTTGGTATTGCCCAAAAAGCGTTGAATGTCTAATTTTTCAGGTACAGCATCGACACCAGTACCCGAGATCACATCTACCACTAGACGTGCCACAAAACGTGATACCACATAAGCCAAGATTAAGATTAAACCTGCGGCAATAATATTCGGTATCGCATACATGATCTCATGTAACATGGCCGTTGCCGGCTGAGAAATCGCCTCGATACCAAGTGCTTCGAAAGCCACAATTAATGCAGTGATAATGACTATAGCAAAGACAAAATTACCCAAAACTTGAGCAAGTTTTGCGTTTTTAAACATGCCCACTTTTTCGACTTGCTGCTGCAAACTCAAACTGTTCACCAAGCCTTCCACGATGCCTCGCACAATCTTCGCCAAGATGTACCCCACAAAGACGATGACACCGGCAATAAAGATATTGGGAAGATAAGAAACAACTTCAGTGACCATATTTTGGATTGGGAACAAGAGACCGTTTAAACCCAAGATCGATAAAACAATCGGTAGGAAAAGTAACAAGATTAGCCAATACACTATTTCACTGATATTTTGACTGATTGGGCTAACGCCAACCTCAGAACTGAGTTTTTCATCGAGTTGGGTTTTATCCAGCAGTTTCTTTGAACCGACTTTGACCAAACTTGCCACGATCCAACCAATAAAACCTACAGCTACCGCAGCCAAAAGCTGTGGAATAAATAACAAGAACTGCTGAATCATATTACTGAATGGGCCGCTGACACTGGTCAAATTCAGCACATTGAGTGCACCAATGACGGCAATGATCAAAATAATCCAGAACACAACTCTGGAGACTATATTTTCAACATTGGAACGGTGCCCAGTTGCATTTGAAAGTTTTTGATTTGTACCTAATTTTTGCAAAACTTTTTTGACGCCAGCAGCAATCAATAAGGCAATGACCCAACCTATCAGGAGAATTGCTACTGCACTTAAAATGGGGTGAAACTGTTCCCAATAATACATGGCATCAAAACGGCCACGCGGACCACCCAGATAATCATTCATACGTTCGCCCTCATTGTTATACATGATCTGTTGTTATGTGCATTTTTACGTATGCCGCGATATCACACAGCATTAGTGCTTTGAACTTAAGCTTTCTTTTCCACCTTAGTTTTTGCGTATTTTTTAATCAACCAAAGTATGCATAACTCCAACAAAAGCTCACAATTGAATGTAAAAAAGCCTTGGCATAACCAAGGCTTTATTTATGTCACTCTGATGAGAAACTTAAGGTTCAGATCTTGCACTCATGTAACTCTGACTCATGTTTATCATCAATTATTATCAACGATCTGTCGCAGTTGCAGTATTTGAATCATTAGCAACAGCTTCATCCCCCGCTGTACCGCTAGTCGTATCATTGGCTGTTGCAGTTTGTGCATTCGGTGCAGGATGATCAGGCGGTGCATCCGAAGCAGAGGGCTTCATATCTGCAAACATATAAAATAATAATGCGATTAAAAAAATACCCACTAAAATCAGTATGTACACAGGGATACGTTTTTTTTGTGTTGTTTCTTCCGTACTGGTGGTATGGGGTGGTTTATTAAAATCGTGTGTCATATTCCCCTCGCTATTTTGTTGTTCATAGTTGAATTTTTATACTAGCAATACAATATCCTGTATTGTGTGAAGAACAATTACAATCAGTGAAAACGTGTAACTTGAATGATAAATCTCGAATGATAAGTTTAATAAATATACTTTCCTTTGGAGCTAGATCAGTTATTTTCAAATATAAATCAATATATAAGGGCGCAAATATCGGGCAAAGATTTAAGTGCAATATTTAAATCTAAAGCATTTTTTATTGTATGACCTCTTACAAAATAAATGCTTTTTTGAGCCCGGTGGAATTATCTGCTTTTGATGAATGAAATGAGCTATAATCATGCACCTTATTTTTCACCTGTTATCAAATCTATGGCGTACCATCAACAAGGTGTAACGCTTGATCTTGACACTGACGTCACTCATCAATGTTCCCTTCATTACACTCGCGATCAACATCTTATTGGCATTATTGAATTTAGTAAGCCAAGTTATGTGTTGAAATGGGGTGATTTGGAATATTTTCGCCGACGTACTGAAGAGTTTTCAGTGATGCCTTTCCCTGAATGCATCAATGCGATGGTGATTGATATTCGAAATATTGCGGCTTTTTTAGATAATGAAGTGCCTATTATTCCTTGGCGCTTGCTCGAAGAAGAATGTCCGATTCGCTTAGTTGTTCCCCAAGATCGACTGGAGCATTATGCTGGCTTTTTTGAACCGACTTGGTTGACTTCCGACGTAGACACAGCGATTCAAGAAATTCGTGAATTTATGGATATGTTTGTGCATTAATACGGAGATTAAACTAAAGTTTAATCTCGAAAACCTCCATTTGGAGGTTTTTTTATGCCCTTTTATTTTAATTATTTATTTCACAATAAAATTAAATTATTTTATATTTAATGACTTATAGCAAACCTTCTTATAAAAAATGTTCATAACTTATCCCATTTCTTAGTAACAATTCGGCAATAAATTTTGCTTGAGCCTTGCTCGATTTATCACCTAAGATGTAGAAAATGATCTCTTTTTTATTGTTGAAACATTCTTAAAAACAAAGCAATAAAATCAAACGAGAAACAAGATCATAAAAAGTGGATATTAAATCAGGGTAAAAGGAGTTTTAACGATGACGTCAAAAAAACATTTAGCAACTTTGTTCTGTGCAAGTGCGCTCACTTTAGGGCTTAGCGCATGTAGTGACAATAAAGCACCTACAACGGATAAAGCTGCAGGAAGTGAAGCTGCTGTTTCTGACTCAGGGACTTTAGATAAGATCAAAAAATCCGGCACGATTGTATTAGGCTATCGCGATTCATCGATTCCATTTTCATATATCGCAGATAATCCAAACCAACCTGTAGGTTATGCACACGATCTCCAATTAAAAGTCGTTGAGGCGGTTAAAAAGCAATTAAATCTTCCCGATTTAAAAGTCCGTTATAACTTAGTGACCAGCCAAAACCGTATTCCATTGGTTTCTAATGGCACAGTCGACTTAGAGTGTGGTTCAACCACAAACAATAAAGAACGCCAACAACAAGTAGATTTCTCAACAGGTTTCTTTGAGGTCGGTTCACGCTTACTTACAGCAAAAGACTCTGGGATTAAAGATTTTGCTGACCTAAAAGGCAAAAAGTTAGTCACCACGGCAGGAACGACATCTGAGCGTTATATTCGTCAACATGAAAAAGAATTAGGTATTGGTGAAGTCATTTCTGCCAAAGACCATGCTGAGTCTTTCCTCATGCTACAAAATGGTCGTGCAGCGGCATTTATGATGGATGATATTTTGCTGGCGGGTGAAAAATCGAAAGCCAAAGATCCAAATAAATGGGAAATCGTGGGTACAGCGCCGATTCATGAAATCTATGGTTGTATGCTGCGTAAAGGCGATACTGGCTTTAAACAAGTGGTTGATGATGCAATCAAAGCGACCTATAGCTCTGGTGAAATCAATGACATGTATAAAAAATGGTTCCAAACGCCAATTCCACCAAAAAATATCAATTTGAATTTCCCGATGTCTGATCAATTAAAAGCATTGATTAGTAATCCACATGACCGTGACGAATAACTTTCCCTAAACATTCTAAAGATGCTTAAGCCAAACGGATTTTGGCTTAAGCTCATTATAGGGAGTTCCTATGAATTATAGCTGGAATTGGGGTGTGCTGTTCCAATCTACAGGTGTAGGTGATTCGACCTACCTGAATTGGATTTTAATTGGGATCGGCTGGCTGTTTGTCATCGCTTTGGTGGCATGGAGCATTGCGATGGTGCTCGGCAGCATCTTGGGTATTATGCGTACCCTACCGAGTCCTGTAGCACGAGGTATTGGTACGGCCTACGTGACTATTTTCCGAAATGTACCCTTATTGATTCAACTATTTATATGGTTCTATGTTGTACCCAACTTCCTCCCTGCTGCAATTAAAAGCTGGTGGATGAATGACCTTGGGGCAAATACGACCGCCTTAATTTCTGCAAGTGTCGGCTTGGGTCTTTTTACAGCTGCACGGGTCTGTGAGCAAGTCAGGACTGGTATTGAAGCGCTTCCTTTGGGGCAAACCAATGCAGGTTATGCCATGGGATTTAGCACGGCTCAACTTTATCGCTATGTGATCTTACCGCAGTCGTTCCGCACGATTTTGCCACCACTCAGCTCTGAGTTGACCAACTGTGTCAAAAACACCTCAGTCGCGTCTTTGGTTGGTGTTGCAGAAATCATTTCACAGATGAAAACCATCAGTGAATACACGCAAAACACCATAGAAATTTATACCTACGTCACCATTATTTTCATCGTGATCAATATCTGTTTAATTGGTTTCATGAATTTTCTGGAAAAACGCCTACGCGTTCCTGGCTTAATTGCAGGAGATAAATAATGGAATGGCTCAGTTCTTTTATTCAAGACCTCCAAGCGTCTGGCCCTGCGCTATGGCATGGTTTCAGTATCACACTCAAAGTGGTGATCACGGCAACCATTGGTGGTGTCTTTATTGGGACTTTATTGGCGTTGATGCGCCTGTCTTCGATTAAAGCTTTTAATATTTTTGCTAAAGGCTATGTGAACCTCTTTCGTTCTATTCCTTTGCTCTTGGTGCTGATGTGGTTCTACTTTGCAGTACCCTTTATCTACACAGGGATCACCGGTAACTATCTAACGATTGATACTGCCCTCGTTTCGAGTATCGTGGCCTTCATGCTATTTGAAGCGGCTTACTTTTCAGAGATTGTCCGTGCCGGGATTCAATCAATTCCTAAAGGTCAAACTTCTGCAGCTTATGCTCTCGGTATGAGTTATAGCCAAGCAATGCGCTTAATTATTTTGCCGCAATCTTTTCGCAAAATGACGCCACTTCTCTTACAGCAAACCATCATTCTGTTCCAAGATTCAACCATGGTTTATGCCATCGGACTCTTAGACTTTTTCCGCACCAACTATGTTCGAGGCGACCTCATGTCATTGTTAACTCAATACATTCTGTTTGCCGGTCTGGTGTATTTCACTATTAGTATGATCGCTACCTATGCAGTTAAAAAATTACAACGGAGGTTAAGTGTATGACCGATCAAAAAACGATGATTGACCTCCAAAATGTCAGTAAATGGTATAAAGATTTTCAAGTGCTTACCGATTGCACGACTCAAATTAAACAAGGTGAAGTGGTTGTGGTGTGTGGACCTTCGGGTTCAGGTAAATCAACGCTCATTAAAACCGTTAATGGACTTGAGCCTTTTCAGGCCGGTACGATTTTAGTCGACGGTATTTCCATTAATGACCCAAAAACCGATTTAAATAAATTGCGTAGTCGTGTCGGTATGGTGTTCCAGCACTTTGAATTGTTTCCACATTTATCCATTACCGAAAACCTGACCATTGCGCAGGTTAAAGTCTTGGGTCGATCAGAAGCCGAAGCCAAGAAAAAAGGTTTGGCTTATTTAGACCGTGTGGGTTTAAGTGCGCATGCCGCTAAATTCCCTGCACAGTTATCAGGTGGACAACAACAACGTGTTGCGATTGCACGTGCGCTCAGTATGGACCCGATTGCCATGCTGTTTGATGAACCGACTTCGGCACTTGATCCAGAGATGATTAACGAAGTGCTTGATGTGATGGTGGGTCTTGCCAAAGAAGGTATGACCATGATGTGTGTAACCCATGAGATGGGTTTCGCGCGTCAGGTTGCGGACCGTGTGATCTTTATGGATCAAGGAAAAATTGTGGAAGACTGCAGTAAAGATGATTTCTTTAATGCCCCTCGTGGTGAACGAGCGCAGCAGTTCTTAAATAAAATTCTGCATTAATATCAAAACGTTTATTTAACTGATTTTACGCAGTAACATCAGAAGCGTAATTTGATTCAAATAAAAGTACGATACGCGGTAACGTCATCCGCAAGTGTTTGAGATAGGACTTCTTCTAATCAAAAATGTTTTTGCGATACTTTAGATAATTAGATGCTAGTGAACGAGTTTTGTCGGTGAGGTGCATTGCACCGCAAGATGGTTTCCTTACGAAGCACGCTTCTCATTTTGCCTAATGAGAAGCGTGCTTCGTAAGAGTACCTCCAGCCGAAGGCTAATCACTTTATTCATTCCCTTGATGTAAGACTCCATCGAATTGGCTTAAAAATCATTTTAAAAATGCAAAATTACTTTTGCATGCATAACATCAGTTATTTAATTTCCGAAAATAAAAAAGCTCATCCATCGATGAGCTTTTTTTCATGGCAGATTACCAATAATTTTCTACAGCAATATTTCCTTCACCACGACGGTTCATAGTCAAACCACGCGCCTTTAATGCTGCTTTGGTATCATCAACCATTTGTGGATTACCACACAGCATGGCATGCGTCGTTTCCACATTAAATGCTAAGCCAGCCGCCTGTTCTAATTCGCCATTTTCAATTAAAACTGGTAAACGGTCATGCAATGGTGCATTTGGATCACGTGTCACAATAGGAATAAATTTGAAGCCCGTATGCCCTTCGCCAAAGGTCTCGGCGATTTCTTGAATACGCTCGACATAAGCCAGTTCTGATACGGTGCGTACACTGTAAACTAGATTAATTTTTTCGTATTTAGTCCACGTTTCAAAGTCTTGTAGCATCGATAAAAAAGGGGCTAGGCCCGTTCCTGTACCCAACAACCATAAGTCCTTCGGCAATGGCAACTGATAACGCGCCAAAGTGAGGAAGCCATAAGGCACTTTTTCTAAATACAGCTCATCGCCCACTTGTAGATGCTGCAAATTTGAAGTAAACGCACCGTCAGGAACGACGATAGAGAAAAATTCTAAAGTTTCATCAAAGGGTGACGACACCACAGAATAGGCACGAACCACCAATTCATCGCCCACTTTCAAACCAATTCGAGCGAACTGACCAGCAGTGAATTTAAAATGTGCAGGGCGTGTCATGGTAAAACTGAACAAAGTATTGGTCCAACGGTGTACAGATAAAACCTTTTCTAAGCTAAATTTTTCAATTGACATGATTTGAACGTGGCGTGACAGACTGTGCTCATGTTAGCATGACAGCATAATTTATTAATATTTTTTAAATGTTAAGGCCTGATTCATGCGCATGACTTTACGCCAGTTGGCTGTTTTTGTAGCAGTCGCTCAAGAAGGTACCGTTACCAAAGCCAGTGATGCTGTCAAACTTACTCAAAGTGCAGCAAGTATGGCATTGGCAGACCTCGAAGATGGTCTCGGTGCTCCACTGTTTGACCGACTTGGTAAACGCTTGCAATTGAATGACTTGGGTCGTTTTTTATTGCCACAAGCTTTGGAAATTTTAGGGCGCTGCGAAGCTTTTGAACAAGCAGCGAAAGGCGAACTACAAAGTATTGATCTACGTTTGGGCGCTACCCTGACCATCAGCGACTACCTGATGCCAGACCTCATGGCAGATTTCCTACAAATTCAGCCTCAAGCACATTTACAACTTCAAGTCGGCAATACCCGCCAAATGATTGAAGCGGTAAACCAATTTCAGTTGGATTTGGCCTTAATTGAAGGTTCATGCCACCTACCACAACTGCAATGTATTCACTGGCGTGACGATGAACTTGCCGTGTGCTGTTCCCCAGAGCACCCTTTAGCGAAGTTGGATCGTGCACTCACTGCAGCTGACTTTGATAACGTGGAATGGATCTTACGTGAAGAAGGTTCAGGCACACGTGAAGTATTTGACAACGCAATTTTAAAAGACCTGCCAGATGCCAACATACGTTTAACCTTGGGTCATAACGAAGCCATTCTAAAAATCGTGGCAGGTGGTCTTGGTATGTCATGTATTTCTAAACTTGCGATTGAGCCTTTACGTGAAAAAGGTCAATTGGTGATTTTAGATACGCCGTTCTGGCAACTAGCCCGTCCATTATTCATGTTGGTACATCGTCAGAAATACCAAGGACCGGGTCTCAAAGCCTTTATGCAATTTTGTGAAAAATAAAAAAAGCGCCTTAAGGCGCTTTTTTATCTATTTTTAAATTGGCGTTCACATGGTTCGCCATCATTATTGCCGTCCATTTTCGTATTTGGACAATTATTATTAAAGAACACTGCTTCTTCGTATGAACGCATCTGACTACAATGCGTACGCCCATCACAACTAAACTGTGCTTTCTCTACTGCCCTTGGCGTATCACTTGAAGAAGGTGCCTGCGCAGTGTATTGAACAACAGACTGAGCTTGCGTTGAAGCTGTGCCGTATAGATTTTTTTCACCTTGCTCAGTCAGCACCCGATCGGGTAAATCCCCCTGTGCTTTTCGTTGTTCTTTTACAATATTTTCATTTTCTTGCATGAGCTGTTGTAAATGTAGTTGCTTCTGTTCTTGGTACTGCTGATATTTCCCATATACAGCCACAGCTAATACTACAATTACAATGAGTCCAATCATGCTGAAGATTTTACTGCCCCAAACTGTGCCTTTGGCTGTATCGTGAGGAGTAGCTTGGTCATTCACTCGATCCGACCTTGATTCAAATGACGGATTTATCTGTTCATGAGTGGACTGCTCTTTTTTCAAATCTAAACGGATGATATTTACCGCTTTAAATTTACCTTGATCTGCTTCAATCCTGTATTTGAGATTTTCTCCAACACGTGGTTCGATGTGTCGGCTAGGAAAATCACGAATATGAAAAAAATAAATCCTGTGCTTGATCTTGTTGTATAAATCCAAAGCCGCGCTCAACGTTATAGCTTTTGATTTTCCCCTCTTTAAACATAAAAATTGTCTCTCATCTTTTCTTTTAATACTCTTATGATAATAAAAAAAGAGGCCCTATAGACCTCTTTTTCAATTTCAAAGATTTCCATGAAATCTTAAAATCACATTATTTACGCAAATTCGAAAGCAAAGCTGAAGTAATTGACTGGTTATTTGCCACTACTTTAGATTTTTTAGCTTTTGCAGATTTGTCTTCTTCACGCTCAATGTTTATGGCTTTATAACGATCACCATTTTTCACCACATTAAATTTCACACGATCATTACGTTTTGGCTCGACACCATCTGCGGGAAAGTCAGAGATATGGAAAAATACATCACCTTCTTCACATGAAAGAAAGCCAAAGTCCTTTTCAGGATTGTACTGCTTCACTTTACCTTTATATTGTTCGGACTTCATAAAATACCCTATTCCATTTATGCCAATGTCTTTAGTATATAAAAAAGAGGCTATAAAAGCCCCTTTTCTGTTCATGATGCAAAAATTAGTCTTTTTGAACTGAACCGAAAATTTTATCGCCTGCATCGCCAAGACCAGGAACGATATAACCGTTTTCATTTAAACCTTGGTCTACAGATGCTGTATAAATGATCACATCTGGGTGAGCTTCATTTACACGTTTAATGCCTTCTGGAGCGGCAACAAGCACCATGACACGAATATCTTTACAACCACTAGCTTTTAGAACGTCAATAGCAGCAACGAGCGATGAACCCGTTGCAAGCATTGGGTCAATAATCATCGCTAAACGGTTTTGTACGTCTGGTACTAATTTTTTGTAGTAAGTACGCGCTTCTAAAGTTTCTTCATCACGCTCTAAACCCAATACAGATACTTTCGCACTTGGAATCAGGTTTAAGAAACCATCCAACATACCAATACCTGCACGTAAAATCGGTACGACTGTTATTTTTTTACCGGCAATACGATCTACAGTTACTTTACCATTCCAACCATCAATTTCATGATCGACCATTGGTAAATCTTTCGTTGCTTCATAAGTCAGAAGCATAGTCACTTCTTGAGCAAGCTCACGGAAGTTTTTAGTACTAATATCTGCACGACGAAGTAAGCCGAGTTTATGTCGAATAAGCGGATGACGGATTTCATGGATAGCCACGGGAGAACACCTAAAAGGTTAAGATAAAATTTCAACCATTATAAAGCTATTTAACAAATGATAAAAATAAAAAAGCCCCCTTTACAGGAGGCTTTTTTGTAATAAGCAAATTAATTGCTTAATTCATTAGTTAAAACCACTTTGAATTAAGCTAAAAATGAACTGTTGTAATTCAGGTGAGATCGCAAAGTATGCCACTTGAGAAACTGCAATGATTGGATCTGGATATACACCGATCAACAACACAAGTGCAGCTGCGCCAAGCACCATAATACCACCCACTTTTTGACCCCAATGATCGACAGCGTCGATACGTGGATTTTCCGGTGGAGTCATGTACATCACAACCATCACACGTAGGTAGTAGTACAAACCGATACCTGAACCAAGGATCACCATCGCAGCTAAGAACCATGAACCACCAGCAACTGCTGTTTTGATCACAAGGAACTTACCAATGAAGCCAGCTGTTAATGGGATACCTGCAAGAGATAACATCATGACAGTGAGTGTTGCAGTCAACACTGGACGACGCCAGAACAAACCACGGTACTCAGCAAGGCTACCTGCTTCGTCTTTGTTGTTGTAAGGGCTAGACATCAGTGTCACAACACCGAACGCACCAATCGTTGTTAATACATAAGTAATCACATAAACGTTGACGCTGCTAAATGTTGCAAAGCCTTGTACTTGAACAAAGTCAGTATTACGTGCACTTACAATCGCAACAAGTAAGTAACCAAAGTGAGCGATTGAAGAGTATGCAAGGATACGTTTCAAGTTCACTTGACGTACTGCTAGTAAGTTACCCGCAAGGATAGACAATACTGCAATAATGGTCACGATTGTAATGAAGCTGTCAGAAAGGATTAAGCCAGAAGCCAAGAAGTAACGAACGAATAGACCGATCATTGCCACTTTAGCCACAGTCGCTAAGAATGTCGCGATTGGCGCTGGCGCACCTGCATACACGTCTGGTGTCCATTTGTGGAATGGCGCAAGAGACAATTTAAATGCAACAGCAAAGACAATTAGTGCAAGACCAAGGACTACACCCGGTTGGCTGAATGTTGTGAACATTTTGCCTGGTTCAGCAACGAATGCCATTGTACCTGTATACGCATATACATAAGCCATACCCATCAACAACATCGCAGAAGCGGTTGCTGAAAGCACCAAGTATTTCACACCCGCTTCAAGCGACTGTGAACGTTGGTGTGTATAAGCCAATAGGCCGTATACAGGAATCGACATTAACTCAAGACTGATAAAGAAAGACGCATAGTGAGAACTTGCAACCATTAACAATGCACCTGTTACAGAGCACAGCATCAAGATATAAAGTTCTTCACGGTTATCTTTATAGGTTTCGATATACGCATGTGACAATGTGCAGCAAGCAAGTGCTGCAATCAAAATCACGAATTGGTACAACATCGTAAATGGATCTACGATGAACAAATTCATTACGTTTGCAGGTGCATACTGCCCTGCAACGAAAACAAAAATAATATAAAAGGCTGCAAGGTTCAGACCGATAACGGAAGTCGTTGCAACTAAATTGTGGTTACGCTTGATTGCAATTAGCAACATCACGACGATCGCAGTTAAAGCCACGATCATCACAGGAGCTAATGGCATAAGCTCAGAAAATGACATTGTGAAGTCCATGGCTTATTGCATCTCCACATTTTCAGGTTGTACAGCAATCTGCTGCACAACATCAACGACTTCTTGAACTGGGATATAGCTATTTGCAATCCACGCCATGCTTGAATTTGAAATATCAAGGAAGCTTTGTGGGAATAGACCAAGCCATACTAGACCAAGAGCACAGATTAAAAGAATCACAACTTCACGCGCATTTAAGTCTTTCAACGGATTTGCGTAATGCTGTTTTTGTTCTTCGTTTGGTGTACCAAACAACGCTTTGTGGATCAGGATTAAACCGTAAAGACCGGCAAATACTAAGCTTACTGCAGCAAGAATTGTATACACAGGGAACTTGTCATAAGAACCCATCAAGATCAGGAATTCACCGATGAAGTTACCTAGACCCGGAATACCTACAAGTGCCGCAACAAAGAACATTAAGAAGAATGAAAGGTATTGGAACTGACCACGAATACCGCCCATCAAACGCATGTCACGTGTATGCAGACGTTCGTAAACCTGACCACACATAATGAACAATGCAGCAGAAGATAGACCGTGAGCCAGCATCATAATCATCAAGCCTTGGAATGTCAGGATGTTACCTGCATACAAGGCAAGAAGTACGAAGCCCATGTGCGAAATAGATGTGTACGCAAGCAGACGTTTCATGTCTGTTTGTTGGAATGCACACCATGCACCGTAGAAAATACCGATTAGACCAAGAATGATCGCGATGTCAGCAAACTGAGCAGATGCTACTGGGAAGAATGGAATTACGAAACGTAAAAGACCATAAGCAGCAGTTTTAATCAAGATACCTGCAAGGTCTACAGAACCCGCTGTAGGTGCTTGCGCATGTGCATCTGGTAACCAGCCGTGTAATGGGAAAACTGGAAGTTTTACCGCAAAACCAATAAACATACAGATCATGAATGCATACGCAAGTGCTGGAGCTTTCGCCTCAACAGTGTGTGCAACACTCATCAAGAAGTCATAGTTAAAGCTGATTTGACCGTGAAGTTGGAAGCCAACAACCACTAGCCCCAAGATACCGATCAACATGATCAGACCCGCAACCTGAGTATAGATAAAGAATTTAGTTGCAGCGTAAACGCGTGACTTACCTTCTGCCCCTTTATGACCCCAAAGTGCGATCAAGAAGTAGATTGGTACCAGCATCATCTCCCAGAAGAAGAAGAAGAGGAACATGTCAATCGCTAAGAATACACCGATCACACCACCTAAAGACCACAGTAGGTTTAAGTGGAAGAAACCAACGTTCTTTTGAATCTCACCCCATGAACAGCCGACCGCAAGTACACCCAGTAATGCAGTTAAACCTACCATAAGCAGTGAAAGACCATCCACCGCAAGGTGAATGTTAATCCCTAAAGTGGTAATCCACGGTAGGTTAAATTGAGCAGCCCACTGTGGAGCTTGTGTACCCAACTCGTAGTTATAAGTACCGCTTTGCCATAAAACGACGGTTAACACCAACGTTAATAGCATACCAATTAAGGCAATATAGCGTGGTAAGTGCTTGTCGAGTTTATCGACAAGCCAGCATACAAAACCTGCAATGAACGGAATAAGGATCAGAGCGGGTAGAATTAAATTGTTTGGAGTTTCCATTTTATTTCCCCACGACCTGAATCACGACCAGGATCAATAGTAATGCAAACGTACCGAATGCCATACTAGATGCGTATTCACGCAATGAACCTGTTTGACGTGAACTTGTAAAGCTATTACCGCCTTTAACAAGTGCAGGCAATACAAGCCATAAGCCGTCAATTGGATCACGACCAAAGATTTTAGCCAGTAGTAAATAAGGCTTAACGAAAACAATGTTGTACAAAGCATCGAAACCAAGTGCATTACGACAGATATTTGCAAGACCCGCGCCCAGTGAAGTTTTCGCGAACGATTTCACTGCACCATAAGCAAAGGCAAATAACACCACACCAACTGCAAGACCTGCAAGTGCAATACCAACAGCTGTGTATTCAGCGCTATGCATACCGTGTTCTAGTGCTTCTGGAATATTAAACGCTGGGATTTGTGCAGCATTTAAAATATTCGTTACTGGTGCTTTTAATACATAAGCTAAACCAGTTGAAAGCACTGCAAGAATCGCCAATGGACCCCAGTAAGTAACACCTTTGATTTCGTGGTAAGGCGTGTTTTCTTTACCAAAGAATACAACCCAAATAAGACGGAATGTATAAATTGAAGTTAAGAACGCACCTGCTACACCAGTCCAGTACAAGCAGTCATAAACTGCAATCGCTTGACCTTTCACCCATACCGCACCAAGAATCGCATCTTTCGAGAAGAAGCCGATCGTGATGAATGGAATCGCTGCCAATGCACCGCCACCAATCGCGAAACAAGCAAACAAGAATTTGTTTTTGTGGAATAGACCACCCATCTTGAAGATGTTTTGTTCATGATGGTAAGCCAAAATCACAGCACCAGAAGACAAGAATAATAATGCCTTGAAGAATGCGTGAGTCAGCATGTGGAATAGACCAGCTTGGTAAGCTTCAGCACCTACAGCCATAAACATATAACCCAACTGACTCATAGTAGAGTAAGCAAGAATACGTTTGATGTCTGTTTGTACCAATGCAGCAAAGCCCGCAACCAACAATGTTACCGCACCCGTGATTGAAATGAACATCATCACTTCTGGCGCTTGTTCAAACACGCTGAACATACGGCTACATAGGTAAACACCCGCTGTTACCATTGTTGCTGCGTGGATCAATGCAGATACTGGTGTAGGACCAGCCATCGCATCTGCCAACCATGTTTGTAATGGGATCTGAGCAGATTTACCTGCAGCCCCCAAGAACAACATCAATGCAGTCCAAATCGCAATTGAAGAACTCTGAGCCAAAACTGTTGGCGCAGCAGCTACAACTTCTGCAATGTTTAAAGTGCCGAATTGTTGGTAGATCAAGAACAATGCGATCAGTAGGAATACGTCACCCACACGTGTCACAGTGAATGCTTTAATTGCAGCAAAACCGTTTGCAGGTGTTTGGTAGTAGTAACCAATCAATAGGTATGAACATAGACCTACACCTTCCCAACCGAGGAATAACAACGCTAAGTTGTCACCCAACACTAAAAGCAGCATGCTTGCTACGAATAGGTTGAAGTATGAGAAGAAACGTGCAAAGTCTTCTTCGCCACGCATGTACCATGTTGCAAAGATGTGAATTAAGAAACCCACACCTGTGATCATGCCCATCATCAATAATGATAAGCCATCTAAATGAAGCGTGAAGCCCGGTGCTAAGTTACCTGCACTGAACCAAGTCCAAAGATGCTGAGTTGTTGCAACTGAACCATTATTAACAAAGTCAATACCGGCAATTAATGCAAATAAAGCTGAAAGACCAACTGAACCTGCACCAATAATTGCAGCAACTGATTCAGGAAGGCTTTTACGACCTGCCGCCAACAGGATAAAACCAATTAGCGGGAAAAGTACTGTTAAATATAAATAACTCATCCGCGCATCTCACTAGCAGCATCCACATCCAGATGATGGAAGCGATGATAGAACTGAAGGACGATCGCAAGACCGATACACGCCTCTGCTGCAGCAAGCGTTAAGATCAAGATAAACATCACTTGACCATCTGGCTGTGCCCATGCGCTTCCTGCCAAAACGAACGCTAAAGCAGCAGCGTTCATCATGATTTCAAGGCTCATTAAAATAAATAGTAGGTTGCGTCGAACCATCACACCGTAAAAACCCAGTGCAAAAAGAATGGTTGCAACGATCAAACCATGTTCTAAAGGGATGTTGCCCATTATTCTTTGTCCTCTTCTGCACCTGGCTCACGTTTGCCAAGATGGAATGCAGCGACAAGTGCGCCAAGCAATAACATCGCAGCAACTTCAACCAGCAATAAGTACTGAGTAAAGAGTGAAGTACCCACTTCTTTCGGACCGACAACTTGAGTACCCATGACAGTGCCAGCAGTTGTGTAGTCTGACTTCAACATCCAAACAAGGATTAGACCCATTAGGAAGCTCATCAACGCAGGATATGCCCACGCTGAAGAAGTCAGCCATTTGCTTTCTTGTTCAACTGTATTTTGACCAAGATTCAGCATCATCACGACGAATACGAACAGCACCATAATTGCGCCAGCGTAAACGATAATTTCGAGGGCACCGGCAAACGGCGCACCCACGATCATGAAGATACCTGCAACTGCAAGTAAAGAGATAATCAAGCTTAATAAAGCGTGTACTGGGTTCGTGTTAGTTACAACACGAACGGTAGAGACGATGGCCACAAGCGCCATCAAATAAAATGGCCACATCATGGTAATAGACTCCGTACATCAACTGGTGTGCTTTCGCGTTGAGCCTGACCTTTATCTTTACCGGCAACAGCCATACCTGTTACGCGGTAGAAGTTATAGTCTGGGTATTTACCAGGACCTGAGATAAGAAGGTTTTCTTTCTCATATACTAAGTCCTGACGAACATACTCACCTAACTCAAAGTCAGGTGTCATTTGAATCGCAGTCGTAGGACATGCTTCTTCACACATACCGCAGAAAATACAACGTGAGAAGTTGATACGGAAAAATTCCGGATACCAACGACCATCTTCTTTTTCAGCTTTTTGTAGTGAAATACAACCGACTGGACATGCAACCGCACAAAGGTTACATGCAACGCAGCGCTCTTCACCATCAGGGTCACGCGTTAACACGATACGACCACGGAAACGTGGTGGTACGATGTCTTCCGCTTTAACCTCTGGATATAAAATGGTGTCACGTTTACGTGTCGCGTGTGAGAATACCATCCACAACGAACGTACAATTGACCCAAATCCAGCTAGAAATTTAAACATTTTATTCTCCCTGCTGTCTTAGGCCTGATTCATTAGAATCACAGCACCAGTTACCAGAAGGTTAACCAACGCCAATGGCAAGCAAATTTTCCAACCAAAGTTCATGACTTGGTCATAACGTGGACGCATTAAAGAGCCACGAGCCAAGACAAACATCATGACAAAGAATGCTGTTTTAATAATGAACCAGAACGCAGCTGGAATGAATGGAATATCTAGGTTGAAAGGCGCTAACCAACCACCGAAGAATAAAGTCACGATTAATGCAGAGATCAGTACGACGTTGACGTATTCCGCAACGAAGAACATACCCCATTTCATACCGCCGTATTCGACATGGTAACCTTCCGCCAATTCTTGTTCTGCTTCTGGTTGGTCAAATGGATGACGGTGAGTTACCGCAACACCCGCAACCACAAAGATTAAGAAACCTAAGAACTGAGGAATTACAAACCAAACATCACGTTGCGCTTCTACAATTTCACGCATGTTGAATGAGCCTGCAATTGCAACCACACCCATCAATGAAATACCCAAGAACACTTCATACGAAATGGTTTGAGCTGCAGAACGTAGACCACCCAATAATGCATATTTGTTGTTTGATGACCAACCACCGAACAATACTGCGTATACCGCGATACCTGCCATTGCCATAAAGAACAATAGACCGATGCTCATGTCTGATACACCTAGATAAGGTGAAACAGGAATAACCATGAACGATAGCACCGCAGTTGCCATCGCAACTGCTGGAGCCATACGGAAAGTCAATTTATCAGCAAATTTTGGTGTCCAGTCTTCTTTGAACATGATTTTCAGCATGTCGGCAACAATCTGGAACATACCGCCCGGACCTACACGGTTCGGACCGTAACGGTCTTGCCACAAGCCAAGTAAACGACGTTCAATAAAAGACATCAACGCAGCGATCAATACCACAACCAGTAAGATCACAATTGCTTGAAGAACTGAATAGGCGATTGGCCAGTTTTCAGCCCACAGCGGCGTTTGACGGATTAATTCTTGTTCCATGAATTACACTCCTACCGCGACTGAAACAGGTTCTGCAAGCGATACTGTAGGTGCTAGACCCACTGGGTAACCGATATAACCTGTAGGTAAGTATTCAATCACTTGAACTGGAAGGACGATTTCAGCATCCCCTGCTTTCACAGCGATACGTTGACCATCTTGAACATTTAAGCGTGCTGCATCTTGTTCACCCACAGCAAACATTGCTTCAGGAATACGCGATTCCATCGCAGGTGTTTTCACTGTAAATTCACCAGAAGCGAAGATGTGATGCATCGGCACAAGACGGAAGCTCTCACCATTAACCGCAACAGGTGCAGGTGCAACGAATGTACGTGCTGGACGTTTCGCTAAACGATCGAATAAACGAACGCCTGCATCACCACCTTTTAAGTGACCACCCACGTTGTCTTGGAATTTGTTCCAAGCTTGTGGTGAGTTCCAACCTGCAGACCAAGCAAATGGTACAAGTGAAGCTGGAGTTTGGTTACCTACATAACCTTCCATAGAGAACGTCAACGCAGAGTCTTTATCGACTGGTTGTTTTGGTTCATGAATAGAAAGTGGTGCGCGCATCGCAGTACGACCTGAGTAACGACGTGGTTCACGTGCCACTTTCAGACCATGTACACGGAAGCCAGCATCTGGTGCTACATCTTGAATTGCTTCAAGTGCAGGAACGTTTTTCGCTACTGACTCAATCACGTCATCAAGAACTGTCCAAGAAATCGCTTTGCCTTTCACGCCAGTTTCAATGGCATGTAACCAGCGCCAAGATTCTTTGATCGCAAGTTCTGGTTTGTAGTAGCTTGGGTCATACACTTGGTAGAAACGTTGTGCACGGCCTTCTTGAGAGACAACAGTACCGTCACCTTCAGCAAATGAAGCAGCAGAAAGTACGATGTTGGCTTTTTTCACAGTTTCAGTTTCAGAATGATCAAGTACAATCACTTCTTTACCAGAAAGTGCAGCATTTACCTGAGCAGCTGGTAAACGACGATAAAGGTCATTTTCCACCACGATCACGGTATCGTAATCTTGTGCGAATGCTTGTTCTAAACTTTGACCACCAAAGATCGCTAAGCCCATTGAGTTCACTTCAGGAACAGTCAATGTTAAGCCCGCATTACCAAGGTTCTGTGCAACTTGTGCAGCAGCTTCCATGATTGATGCGTCTTGCAAGCTTGTACCAGAGATGATTAATGGTTTTTTCGCAGCTTTTAAAGTGTCAGCAATAGTTTGTGCAAATGCTTTTGCATCGTCATCCAAACCTAAGATCACTTCACCTTTCACAGCAGCAGCGACCGCAAAACCTAAACGTGCAATGTCGTTAGGTGATGCAACAACTTCACCGGTAGCAACATCAGCTAAACGTGTTTGAGTGGCAGCAAGGATGTAAATCGGAGATTTGGCATCTTGAGCAATACGTTGTACAGGTTCAGCCAACCACTCTTGCGTACGGCGCTCTGCAGCCATTTCTTTAGCTTTATTTTTCGCAGCTTGGCGAACAGATAGAGCCATACGTGGTGCAGTTTGAGTCAGATCTTCACCCAAAATCAACACAGCATCGTAGCTTTCAATTTCACGCATACCAGGGTTATAAACACCTTCGGTTTGCATGATAGAAGCTGCAAGCTCAACAAGTTTTTGCTCTTTTTGAGACATACCTGTTGAGAAGTTGTCTTGACCTACAAGTTCGCGAAGCGCGAAGTTTGATTCAAGTGACGCACGTGGTGAACCGATACCCAATACTTTTTTGCCTTGGATATTTTCAATTACGGTATCCAATGCTTGGTCTACAGAAACTGTAGTCACATTTGCACCAGAGCGGAATTGTGGTTGACGTGGACGATCTTCACGGTTCACATAACCTGTACCGAAACGACCTTTATCGCAAAGGAAGTATTGGTTCACGTCGCCGTTAAAGCGGTTTTCTACACGACGTAGTTCGCCATAACGTTCACCCGGAGAGATGTTACAACCTGAAGAACAGCCTTGGCATACGCTTGGCGCATACTGCATGTCCCATTTACGGTTATAGCGTTCAGAGTGTGTTTTATCTGTGAATACACCTGTTGGGCAAACTTCAGTCAAGTTACCAGAGAATTCAGATTCTAAAGTACCTGATTCTGGACGACCAAAGTAAACACGCGAAGCGTTTGCATACACACCAAAGTCCGTACCACCTGCATAATCTTTGTAGTAACGCACACAACGGTAGCACGCGATACAACGGTTCATTTCATGAGAAATGAAAGAGCCTAGCTCTTGGTTGTAATGCGTACGTTTTGTGAAGCGGTAACGACGACGGTCATGCTGAGTCATTACAGTCATATCTTGTAAATGACAGTGACCACCCTCTTCACAGACTGGGCAGTCGTGTGGGTGGTTGGTCATCAAGAATTCAACAACAGAAGCACGGAAATTTTTTGCTTCGTCATCTTCAATCGAGATGTAGGTATTGTCAGATGCAGGCGTCATACATGACATCACCAAGCGACCACGAGTATCTTCAGGGTTCGCATATTGAGTGACAGCACATTGACGGCAAGAACCGACAGAACCTAAGGATGGATGCCAACAAAAGTATGGGATATCAATGCCAAGACTCAAACATGCTTGTAGCAAGTTTTCCGAGCCGTTGACTTCATACGATTTTCCATCGACATGAATTGTAGCCATAGTCGAATTCCTTAAGCTTGTTCTACGTTGCTAGTTTGAGCTGCCGCATTTACGACTTTTGCTTCAAACTCGCCACGGAAATGTTTGAGTGCGCCCATAAGTGGTTCCATCGCACCTGGAGCGTGAGCACAGAAAGTTTTACCAATCCAAAGCTTACGAGTCAGTTCTTGTAAGTGATCGATATCTTCTTTCTTACCTGTACCGTCTTCCAGTGCTTTAAGCGCTTTAACCGCCCAAGGTAAACCATCACGGCATGGTGTACACCAACCACATGATTCACGCGCAAAGAATTCTTCTAGGTTACGGGTTGCTGAAACCATACATTGAGTTTCATCGACCACCATGAGCAAACACGTACCTAAACGTGAACCTGCTTTCATGATGCTTTCCGCATCCATAGGAAGGTCAATATGTTCAGCAGCAAGGAAGTCTGTAGAAGCACCACCCGGTAACCATGCTTTGAGTTTTAAACCATCACGCATACCACCCGCATGATCTTCAATCACTTCACGCGCAGTTGTACCAAATGGAAGCTCCCAAAGACCTGGGAATTTTACTTTGCCTGAAGCGCCATAAATTTTAGTACCTGGATCTTTCGACTTACCTTCAGATAAACCGATATACCATTCAGGACCACGAAGCATAATTGCGGGTAAGTTGTTGTAAGTCTCTACGTTGTTAACAATCGTAGGACGACCCCAAGCACCTGCAACTTGTGGGAATGGCGGTTTAGTACGAGGGTTCGCACGGCGACCTTCAAGCGAGTTAATCAATGCAGTTTCTTCACCACAGATATAACGACCCGCACCAGTATGCACGTGTAACTCGAAGTTCCAACCTGTACCTAAGATGTTTTCACCCAAGTAACCTTTGGCACGAATTTGGTCCAATGCTTCATTTAAGTATTGAGCCGCTTCGATGTATTCACCACGGATGAAGATATAACCCTGTGTTGCTTCTAATGTATAAGCAGCAATCAACATACCTTCGATCAACTGATGAGGAAGTTTTTCCATCAACAGACGGTCTTTAAAGGTACCTGGTTCCATTTCATCGGCATTACAGATGAGGTAACGAGGGCCTGAGTTATCATTTGGCGCCATAAGCGACCATTTGATCCCTGCAGGGAAGCCCGCACCACCACGACCTTTTACAGTCGCAGCTTTGATTACTTCAAGCACTTCTTTCGGTTGCATGCCAACAGCTTTCTTAAAGCCTGCATAACCTTCAAGTGCTTCGTAATCATCTGCACTGCGAACGTGTTCCTGTTTGCTCAAACGCCAAGTTAATGGGTGAGTTTCTGGGTTACCGTCGCCATAAATTGGTTTTGGTTCAGTATTCATACATACTTCTCCAATAACTGTTTAATTGAAGTCACTTCAACTAGACCGTGAGTGTCTTCGTCAATCATTAACGTCGGACCTTTGTCACAGTTACCTAGGCAGCAAATTGGCAATAAAGTAAAGCGACCATCTGCAGTCGTTTGACCAAATGAAATGCCTAATTCACGCTGGAATGCTTCAGCAAGTGTTTCCGCGCCCATCAAGAAGCAAGCAATCGAGTCACATAATAAAATTACGTGGCGACCAACTGGTTGACGGTAAATACGGTTATAGAAAGTTGCTACACCTTCTAAGTCTGCAAGGCTCATGCTAAGCAATTGAGCAATAGCATTCATCTGTGCATCATCTACCCAGCCATTACGGCGTTGTACACACTTCAGCGCATCAAGACATGCTGCGCGTGGGTACGGATAGTGACCAATGTGATGTTCGATATCGTGGATTTCTTCCGCAGTTAAAATCCCTTCAACGTTCACACGTGGTTTTTTGTCAGTCAAAATCATCATAATGCGATTACCCCTTAGCGATCCACGTCAGCCATTACGACGTCAATTGTCGCTAAATAAATGATTAAGTCAGACATTAAGCTGCCGTTAATCACAGAAGGCATTTGCTGTAAGTGCGTGAAGGTTGGTGTACGGATACGTGTACGGTAACTCATCGTTGACTTGTCTGAAGTCAAGTAGTAGTTCGACGCACCTTTTACCACTTCCGCCATTACAGAGCTTTCGCCTGCTGGCATTACAGGACCCCATGACACGCTCAAGAAGTGCGTAATCAATGTTTCGATGTCTTGTAAAGTTTTATCTTTTGGTGGTGGAACAGCCAATGGATGGTCTGCTTTGTATGCACCAGAAGGCATGTTGTCTAAACATTGTTTGATGATTTTCAGTGATTCTTCAATTTCACGGAAGTGAACAAGAACACGTGCATAAGCATCGCCTTCGTACTCTAAAGGCACATCGAAGTCGTAGTTTTCGTAGCCGCTATAAGGACGGTATTTACGAACGTCGAAATCAATACCTGTAGCACGTAGACCTGTACCTGTTACACCCCAAGCCAATGCTGATTTTGCATCATACTGAGCAACATTACGGGTACGACCGATAAACACTGAGTTTTTCAGTGCCGCAGTGTAGTACTCGTTCATACGCTTCGGCATCCAATCTAGGATTTCGCGAATGAGGTGCTGCCAGTTGTTTGGCAAGTCGTGCGCTGTACCACCGATACGGAACCATGCTGGGTGCATACGGTAACCCGTGATCGCTTCGATCGCGTCATAGATTTTTTGACGGTCAGCGAACATATAGAATACTGGGGTCATACCGCCGGCATCCTGAATCGCAGTACCAATGAACAATAAGTGGTTATTGATACGGAACAATTCAGACATCATGACACGGATACATTGTGCACGATCAGGAACGGTAATCCCTGCCATTTGCTCTACGCCAAGAACGTAAGGCATGTTTTGCGCACAACCACCTAAGTAGTCAACACGGTCTGTATATGGAATGAATGAGTGCCATGTTTGACGCTCAGCCATTTTTTCCACTCCACGGTGGTGATAGCCGATGTCAGGAACACAGTCTTTCACTTCTTCACCGTCCAACTGCAAGATTACACGGAAGGCACCGTGCGCAGATGGATGGTTAGGACCCAAGTTTAGGAACATGAAGTCTTCATCATCGTTCCCACGCTTCATACCCCAATCTTCAGGTACGAAACGAAGATGTTCTTGTTCGTAATCCTGTTTCGCTTGGTTTTGGCGATAAGGCGTGTATTCAGTCGCACGCGCAGAATATTCTTTACGTAACGGGTGACCTTCCCAATATGTTGGCAACAAGATACGACGGAGCATTGGATGCCCTTCGAAGTTGATACCGAACATGTCGTAAGCTTCACGTTCGTACCAGTTGGCATTAGGCCAAATATTCGTTGCCGTTGGAATGTTTACATCATTCTCAGCTAATGCAACCTTGATACGAATATCACTGTTACGCTCTAACGATAACAAGTGATAGAACACAGTGAAGTCAGATGCAGGCAGACCATCGCGGTGTGTACGTAAACGCTCATCAACCGCAGACAAGTCAAACAGCATCACGTATGGACGTGACACCGTACGCAAGAACATTAAAACTTCTTGTACACGTGCGCGCTCAACCCAGACTGTTGGAAAGTCTTCAAAAGTCGTTTGCACGTAGAAGTTCTCACCAAATTTGGTTTTGAGCTCTTCTACAATTGCAAATGCAGGGCGGGAATCAACTGGAGTTGATTCTGGCATAGCAATGTCAGTTTCAGCCATTGGCTTGGCTTCCTATTTAATACAAATTCAGTCAATCAAAACGACAATTACACCCAGTCCGGGTGTATCAATATTTCGTCGCAGTGATTATTTAATTTCATCCATTGAGCGTAAGTTTTTCACTGCAATACGCTGTGCGTTCTTACGGTCACGTTCTGGCATCATCTTTGGCTTATACACTGGCTTAAGATCATCACCAATCACGGCCGATAAAGGACGGCGCTCAAGTTGAATCTGGTCTTGCAATAACATCAATGCCTGAATTAAAGCTTCAGGACGTGGTGGGCAACCCGGGATATACACATCGACAGGGATGATTTTATCCACACCTTGTACAACTGAATAAATGTCGTACATACCACCAGAGTTTGCACATGCACCCATTGAGATTACCCATTTAGGCTCAAGCATTTGCTCGTACAAACGTTGAATTACAGGCGCCATTTTCATGAAGCATGTACCTGCAACAATCATCAAGTCAGCTTGACGTGGTGAAGCACGAATAACCTCGGCACCGAAACGTGACAAGTCATGCACGCCTGTTAAAGTCGTTGCATACTCTACGTAGCAGCAAGATGTACCAAAGTTGAACGGCCAAACTGAGTTTTTACGACCCCAGTTTACTGCTGTATGTGCAACATCCTCTAAACGAGTCATGAACACATTTTTATTCACTTCTTCTTCAAGCGGATCGGTAACGATTTGACGCTCTTGAAGTGGATATTGATCAGCATCCGGATTCGCACGGGTTAATGTATATTTCATCCCGTCTTACTCCTTGTCAGATGATGCAGTCGGTGACTTAGATTTCACACGACCAGATGATTGCGCTGGAATTTGACCTGTAGGGTCCATAACCAACTCTTCAATAGAGTTAAAGCGTGTGATTTCTGCGATATCCATATTTGGCGAGCCAATTTTAGGTTTAATTCCCGCCGCTTTACGCTTGTCAGAAGGTGACCAATTTAAACCACCAGAAGACAATTCATAAACCAAACCAGCAAGTAAAACTAAAATAAAGACTGCTGCAGCTGCAAAACCAACCCACCCAGTTTCACGAACAGAAGATGCCCATGCATAAAGGTAAAGTGCTTCGATATCGAACACAACGAAGAAGATCGCAACTAAATAGAATTTCGCAGACAAGCGAATACGTGCACCACCAGCACCTACTACACCTGACTCAAACTGCTCTTGCTTAGCTCGACCCCATGATTTACCCCCAAGGAGTAAAGGGACGGTCAGCATAAAGACGCAAAGGAATGTAACGCCGATCACGAAGGCAATAATTGCCCAATCGTATGGAGTAATGGCACTCATGCGGGGATAACTCCTGGCAGGCCTATTTATTAACAAAGAATGTATGTATTGGCCTTCAAATACACCAAACACAAAATTAATCCCGCCAATTGTACCTGATTGAGGAGGCTTCTTGCTAGCTTATCGATATTCGTCTTTAGGATGATTTTTTAATCATTTCAGCATTTAAATTGGGTTTACTCCCTTAAATTTAGGATTAATCGTTTAATTAGATTAGATCTTATTTTTTTATTAATTATTACATTTATGTGATTTTAACAGAAAATTATGACTGTTCAGTTTCATGAACAAATCCTTCAACTTTTAGCTCATGTATTAAATTTTCATGGCCGTATCATTTATTAAAGAAATTCCATCTTGTTTCAAATTGGTTGCCTTTTTTATCCCATCTATTAGCTTTGATCTTTCCCCTAAAATGAAAAACAAGTTGAATTAGCACAAAGAAAAAAGGCTTTTTTTAGCTTCTTGTGACTTTTTTGCAATTCTTTGACACGACCCACAAAGAGTGTGATATTTGTAGTTAAAACACAAAAAGCAATCACAACGGAGAGACAATAATGACTTTAGAATTTACGCATAAACCTGATTATTTTCTATCTGCGCAATTGGTGATTCACCATATTAAAAGCTACTTAGATAAGCATCCTGATGCTCAAAATGCCATTTTTGATTTACGTGATATCTATGAGTTGTTACGACAAGATTTAGCTTCTGCAACAACCAACCTTAACGGGATTATGAATATTGCAGATGAATATAAACTTGAAACTTTAAACGGTGATCAAAAACTTATTAGCAATTATTCTATCGATGCTAAAAACAACTCCTTACTCATCGATTTTAATGCAGATGCTCTTGCCGCATTAAAAAATGGCAAACCTATTATTGAACCCGATGCAACAATTACGGAATAAGTAGAAAACTGATATCAAAAAGCCATTCAAATTGAATGGCTTTTTATACTTATCATTCACTAAAATCAGCTTAGCTACATATCTAAGCTTACTTAATTTTCATTGGTACTCGGTTCTTTAACATCTAACTTCGGTTTATTTTTCTTAAAACGAGTTGCAGGCCATGTCATGGTGAAACGCGCCCCGCCTAATATTGGACTTTCATCAATATCAATAGTCCCGCCAAACCAATATGCAATGCGACTAACAATCGATAAGCCTAAACCATAGCCCCCTGAGGCACGAGTGCGACTATCATCTAAACGTGCAAAAGCATCAAAGATACGTTTACGATCTTCTTCTGGAATGCCGGGGCCATCATCTTCAACACAGATATAAGCCATACCTTCATCATTCACACCACCACTAATCAGCACTTTATCGTCACAATATCGCACTGCATTCCCCACCAAGTTTTGTACAACACGGTGTAAATAGCGACGCTCGGTTTCCACAACCACTCCAATTGGTGGTGCTTGCAATTCCAAGGTTTTCCCAGTCTTTAAGGCTTCAGTTTCAATCAAGACCTGATCTAAAACTTCAAACAAGCTAACATCTTCAAATTCTAAAGATGGCATGCCCTGCTCAAGTTTGGCATAAGTCATGATTTCATCAATTAAAGTATTTAGAGCCTCAATATCTTTATCAATCTGTTCGACTTGCTGCTGACGGTAGTCATAATCATCTTCATCCGCCATCATTTCTACACCAAAGCGAATACGTGCCACGGGTGTCCGCAGTTCATGCGATACCGCGCGCATCAACTCACGCTGTGCTTCAATTAAACGCTCAATATGATCTGACATGGAGTTATAGCTCGATGCTAAAGTACCAAACTCATCCGTGCTTTCGACAGGCAGACGTACAGATAAGTCCCCGCCCTTCATTTTATTTAACGCATAATTTACAGCACGCAGCTTACGTTGCATCGGCACCAATAGACCATAAACACCCAAGCTCAAGACAAACAAGCTCAGTAGCGTAATACCCGCTGCCAACTGGAAAGGCATCCAATTAAACAGTGGCACAGGCCCCATAACCAAGACTTCTGAAGTTGAGCTTGGAATTGGTGATACGATCGAAATAGTTGTGCCGCGCTCAGTCGCACTATCACGATACAAAATAATGCTGTGATCTAAACGTAGTCGGCCGATTTGCTCAGAGTCTAAAGGTAAACTTTGAACATTTTGAATTGAAATTGGATAAGAAAAATGATGTTGGATTTTTTCAAGATATTGTTTTTCTTGACCTGGGTAATACACCAAATAATCCAGTATAAATACAGGCAATGCTTTCATTTGGCGTTCTGAAATATTATCAGCTTTTATATACAGTAGATGTGCAGGGTCATCTTTTAAGCCAATAATAATATAAGCTGCTGTGGTTTGTGCGTCCCAACGCACTACAGCTTTACGCTCTTCTATACGTTTTGTTTCTGCTCGGGTTAAATCAACCTGATTAGCTTTTACATAATAAATAGGCAACTCAAGTAGATCGGATGCATCTGACACCCAATCTGACTTTTGTTGTTCATTTGGCTGACGTGCAATACCTTCACTTATAATGAAAGCCAAACCGTCAGTAAGCGATTCACGATATTCTTGCGCGCGCTGGTAGTTTATGATTTGCACCAGCAAATAGCCAAATGTAGCGACTAAAAAGACTAAAATCAGTAGCCCCGCATAAACGCGCAAAAATATACTGTGTTTAAACACGTAAAAGTGTCCTACTTTGCCAAACTAAGGGACGGTATTTTACATTAAATGCCGTTGGTTTCTTTTACGAATAAATAACCTTTACTACGTACGGTCTTAATGCGTTTCGGGTTTTCTGGATCATCACCAATTTTTGGACGAATTCGCGAGATACGCACGTCAATTGAACGGTCTTGACCATCGTATTCAATACCACGCAGACGCTCAAAAATATCTTCACGAGAAAGAATGCGACCCGCATTAGATGCCAACAACCATAAAAGGTCATATTCTGCACTGGTAAAGTCAACCAACTCATTATTAAGTGTGACAGAACGACCACCATTATCAATTACAAGATCATCAAATTCGATGCGCTGTGCAACCTCATCTTCTGGTGCTTTGTCTGTACGACGTAATAATGCACGAATACGCGCAAGTAAAACGCGAGGTTGAACAGGTTTTGCAACATAATCATCTGCACCCATTTCTAGACCCAACACTTGGTCCATGTCTTCGGTACGTGCAGTCAACATTAAAATTGGTTGATGGTAGTGTGGACGAACTTCACGACAAATGGTTAAACCATCGGCACCCGGAAGCATCACGTCGAGTAATACCATATCTGGTTGTTCAGCGATAATACGGCGAATCGCACGATTACCGTCTGGTTCTACCCCAACTTCAAGTCCGTTACGGATTAAGTATTCTTGAGTTAAACGAGCAAGACGCTCATCGTCTTCAACAATTAAAATTTTAGGTAACTTTTCTTCTTGGCTCATTGATTGCCCCTTATTTGATTGGGCGTATCCTATTTGAAATCCGATAGATACGCTTAAACATAGTTTGCAATATACACACGTTTACATTGTAAACAAGATGGCATTCACCAAACTGATACATCAATATCGTATTTTGTAATAAATTTTAACCTGCTACATTTTTGCAGCCGTATTTACCAATCATTTCCATGCCCTATTGCTCACAATACCAACAATTATAAATTTGGATACATTTTCATCGAATAAAAACTGACTGATTAATTCACAACTTTTTAGGCTTTCTGAAGTTATCCACAATGTTATCTATAAGCACTCTTTTTCGACTTTGCTATGCTATGCCCTTGTCGGATAAGGCATATATAACAAAGATAAAAAATAGGGATTTTTTGAGATGGATTTCTGCCAGAAAAGTTCAAAGCATTTAGTAAAATGTCAATATTGATATACCCTGAATTTTCCCGTATCTTGTGTTCAATAAATTTTTAAACCACTAGGTCTTGTGTTTAAACCTCAAACACTGTGGCATAAAAATTGCCCAGTTCAAACGGTCCTAACATAAAAATAGATGACAAATGGAGCTATGCTAGCATGAGCGTAACGAATTCAACCCCTGGTCAAATTCAGGTGATTAAACGCACCGGTGACGTTGCACCTTTTGATGCAGAAAAAATCTCTGTGGCGATTGGTAAAGCGTTCTTGGCCGTTGAAGGCCAGCAAAGCGCTGACTCCAGCCGTATTCATGACCGTATCTCTCAATTAACTGAGATGGTATTGAATACCTTTAACCGTCGTTTACCTTCTGGCGGTACCATTCATATTGAAGAAATTCAGGATCAGGTTGAACTTGCGCTTATGCGTACAGGTGAGCAAAAAGTTGCTCGCTCTTACGTGATTTACCGCGAACAACGTGCCGAAGCTCGTAAACAAACTGGTGCTCACCACCACCCTACGTTACAAGTAACGGGTTCAAACGGTCAGCTTAAACCGCTTGATCTTGGCGCGCTTGAGGCAAATATTGTTAAAGCAGCTGAAGGTTTAGAAGGCATCGATGTTCGAGCGATTATCGATGAGACTGTAAAAAACCTTTATAACGGCGTAAAAGAGTCAGACATCTCAACGACCATGATGATGGCTACTCGTACACGTATCGAACAAGAACCAAACTATACATATGTGACTGCGCGTTTATTGCGTAACGACCTTGTTGCTACAGGGTTAGAGTTCTTAGGTTTAGATAGTGACACGAATGAAGGCGACGCTTTAGAAACTTTCTTGAAGAAAGGTATCGAGCTTGATCTTCTTTCTCCAGAACTTCTTAACTTTGACCTTGCAAAATTGGCTGCTGCGATTCAACCAGAACGCTCAAACCAATTTACTTATTTAGGTCTACAAACTTTATTTGACCGTTACTTCATCCACTCAGATGGTGTACGTTTCGAATTACCACAATTATTCTTCATGCGTGTTTCAATGGGTCTTTCATTGAACGAAGCAAACCGTGAAGAACGTGCAATCGAATTCTATAACTTATTGTCTAGCTTCGATTACATGGCGTCTACGCCTACTCTATTTAACTCTGGTACTTTACGTCCACAGTTATCTAGCTGTTACTTAACAACGATTTCAGATGACCTTTACAACATTTATGGCGCAATGCGTGATAACGCAATGTTGTCTAAATGGGCGGGTGGTTTAGGTAATGACTGGACACCAGTTCGTGCGCTTAACTCGTACATCAAAGGTACAAATGGTAAGTCACAAGGTGTTGTACCGTTCCTTAAAGTTGCCAACGATACTGCTGTTGCAGTCAACCAAGGTGGTAAACGTAAAGGTGCAGTATGTGCATACCTTGAAACTTGGCACTTGGACATCGAAGAATTCCTAGAACTTCGTAAGAACACAGGTGATGACCGTCGTCGTACACACGACATGAACACAGCGAACTGGGTTCCTGACTTGTTTATGCAACGTGTATTCGAAGATGCTGAATGGACTCTGTTCACACCATCTGAAACACCTGATTTGCATGACCTAACAGGTGCAGAATTTGCTGAACGCTATGCTTACTATGAAGGCATTGCGAAAGAAACCAACATGCTACATAAGAAAGTCCGTGCGAAAGACTTATGGCGCAAAATGTTGTCTATGTTGTTTGAAACTGGTCACCCTTGGATCACATTCAAAGACGTATGTAACTTACGTTCACCACAACAACACGTTGGTGTAGTTCACTCTTCTAACTTGTGTACAGAAATTACGCTGAACACTAACGAAGATGAAATCGCAGTATGTAACTTAGGTTCAATCAACCTTGTACAACACGTTCAAGGCGGTGTGTTAGATCGTGAAAAGCTTGCTCGTACAGTTAAAACTGCTGTTCGAATGCTCGACAACGTAATTGACATCAACTACTACGCTGTTCCACAAGCTCGTAACTCGAACTTGAAACACCGTCCAGTGGGTATGGGTATCATGGGCTTCCAAGATGCTTTATACGAAATGAAATTGGCTTATGGTTCTGATGCTGCGGTTGAGTTCGCTGATGAATCGATGGAAGTGATTTCTTACTACGCGATTCAAACATCTAGCGACTTGGCACTTGAACGTGGTACTTACGAGACATTTAAAGGTTCACTTTGGGATCAAGGTATCTTGCCAATTGACTCTTTAGATATCGTACAAAAAGCACGTCCTGACCGTATGTTCGAAGTTGACCGTACAACACGTTTGGACTGGGATACTTTACGTACTAAAGTTCAAAAAGACGGTATGCGTAACTCAAACGTGATGGCGATTGCACCGACTGCAACCATTTCGAACATTTGTGGCGTATCACAGTCAATCGAACCAACTTTCCAAAACTTGTATGTGAAATCTAACCTTTCTGGTGAATTCACAGTGATCAACCCGTACCTAGTACGTGCGTTAAAAGATCGCGGTCTTTGGGATTCTGTGATGGTCAATGACCTGAAACACTTTGAAGGTTCAGTGCAAAAAATTGCACGTATTCCTGAAGAGCTGAAAGCAATCTTCGCGACTGCGTTCGAAGTTGAGCCACGTTGGATTGTTGATGCTGCATCACGTCGTCAAAAATGGATCGACCAAGCTCAGTCTCTTAACCTTTACATCTCTGGTGCAAACGGTAAGAAACTTGATATGACGTACAAAATGGCATGGTTACGTGGTCTAAAAACCACTTACTACCTACGTGCATTGGGTGCGACTTCTGCTGAGAAATCAACCATTAACACAGGTGCGTTAAATGCAGTTAAACCTGCAACTGTAGCAGCTCCTGTTGCCGCGGTCGCAGCACCTGAAGCAAAACCAGAAGTTCCTGCAGAGGAAGACGGTTTTGCAAATGCAGCGCCAGTGCCACAAGCATGTTCAATTGATAATCCTGATTGTGAGGCTTGTCAGTAATGAATGTCTCAGTTTTCTTTGTTATTGGCCTAGTCTTCCTTATTTTAGCAATACTATTTATGGCTGTACTTACAGCTCTAATTACCGCTATCAAAGCTGACAGTGACTAATCTGATTTTTTTTAGAAAGCCATGCTTAGTTGAACCTATGCATGGCTTTAGCACAGAAACTGAAATATTTATTTGAAGTAAAAAAAGGACACCACCATGCCACATATGACGCATAACTATCAGTTAGGGCTTATTGCTTTGGTGGTTTCCTTTATTTTGACTTTTTATGTCCCGATCGCCTATTTCTGGTTCAAGGCATATAAATCGCGTAATCAAAATAAGTAGTGGGGATATTTGCTCTACCGAACACTTTTAGAGCAGTGATCGACAAAACTTAATTTTGCTTACACAAATTGAGCGTATAGTAGGACATCTCAGCGACGCTGGATGTCTATAAAAGATATAAAGCAACGAAGAGAGAACTGTTATGTCTATCCTAAGTTGGGACGATTTCGAAGATGATGAACCGAAACAAGCTGCACAAGCTCACCAGCCTGCGCCCGTCGAACCGCAAAAAACGACTGATTCGCAAGTGGTATCTAATGCACAGCACTCATCGCCGAATTTGGCAGCTGCACAACCCGCTCGAACCAGTACAAATCGACCAACAGATCCAACCGATCCGTTGGCAAGAGCATCTAACGCTCTAGAAAATCTAGACGTTGCACCGGGCTTAGAAGAGCTAGAAATGGGTGCTCAGCGTGTTCAAGTTGATGATAAAGCGATGATCAACTGCCGCGCTGACTTAAACCAACTTGTACCGTTCAAATACGAATGGGCTTGGCAAAAATATCTAGACGGTTGTGCAAACCACTGGATGCCGCAAGAAGTGAACATGAACCATGACATCGCACTTTGGAAGTCTGAAAATGGCTTAACCGAAGATGAGCGTACCATTGTTATGCGTTCTTTAGGTTTCTTCTCGACTGCGGATTCATTGGTTGCAAACAACTTGGTTCTTGCAATCTACCGTCACATTACCAACCCTGAATGCCGTCAGTACATCTTACGTCAATCATTTGAAGAAGCGATTCACACGCACGCTTACCAATACTGTATCGAATCTTTAGGTATGGACGAAGGCGAAGTCTTCAACATGTACCGTGAAATTCCTTCAGTGGCTCGTAAAGCAGCTTGGGGTCTGAAATATACACAATCTTTAAGTGATCCTACGTTCAAAACAGGTACACCTGAAAACGACCAAATCTTGCTTCGCAACTTGATCGCGTTCTACTGCGTACTTGAAGGTATCTTCTTCTACTGTGGTTTCAGCCAAATCTTGTCTATGGGTCGTCGTAACAAGATGAATGGTGTTGCTGAGCAATTCCAATACATCTTACGTGATGAATCTATGCACTTGAACTTTGGTATCGACATGATCAACCAAATCAAGATCGAGAACCCTCACCTATGGACTGCTGAGTTCCAAGAAGAAATCATTCAAATGATTCTTGAAGGTACAATGCTTGAAATCGAATATGCACGTGACACGATGCCACGCGGTGTATTGGGTATGAATGCAGGCATGATGGAAGAATACTTGAAGTTCATCTGTAACCGTCGTTTAAGCCAATTGGGCTTGCCTGAACAATTTGCTGGCGTGAATAACCCATTCCAGTGGATGTCAGAAATGATGGACTTACGTAAAGAGAAGAACTTCTTTGAAACTCGCGTAACTGACTACCAAACTGGTGGTGCATTAAGCTGGTAATAAATTTTTCAGCGAAATATCAAAAGCGGAACCAAAGTGTTCCGCTTTTTTTATGAAGAATTTCATTCACCCAAGCAAATCTATGCATTTAATTTAATTCATATTCTGCTAATATAAAACGGTATAAAAATACATCAATTAATAAAAATCACATAATAAAAGAGGACAGAATGAAAGGTCAGATATTAGATTATTCAGTACAAACTAATTCAGGCATCATCAGTGGAGATGATCAAAACCGTTATGAGTTTACAGGTGCAGAATGGCGTGGCCAAAATACACCTAAACGCGGCGATCATGTAGATTTCGATATCAGTCCAGAAGGTCAAGCTGTTCAAGTATTCAATGCACTTGGCAGCAGCAATCATATTCAACAAATTTCACAGCAACTCGATAAAATTTCAAACCAAGACCAAGCTGAATCACAATTCAACATGATTGATTGGTTTGTCAAATGTCTAAAAAATTATGCCAACTTTACTGGACGTGCACGCCGTAAAGAATATTGGTATTTTGTATTGGTCTATCTTATCGCAATGATTATTACTCTGATTGTCGATTCAGTGCTTAGGACCAAAGGAATATTCACTGGTATTTTCATCTTAGCAATGGTTATTCCGTCCCTTTCTGTTGCAGTACGTCGTTTACATGATATTAATAAATCCGGTTGGTATTGGTTAATACAAATGATTCCACTCGTTGGACCGATTTTAGTCCTAATTTGGCTTGCAACGGAAACTAAACCTGAAGTAAACCAATGGGGACAACCTGCAAAATAAATAAAAAATCGTGGCTACTATTTATGTAGCCACCCTATCAACAGCACATTAACTCAGGAAAAATATGAAAGGACAAATACTAGATTTTTCGATTCAAACTAATACTGGGGTGATTAGTGCTGAAGATGGAAAACACTATCAATTTGCTGGTCATGAATGGCGAGGTCAAAGACCACCTACACGTGGAGAACAGGTTGATTTTGCTTTGGATGAAAGTGGGCAAGCGATTCAAGTCTATATTGCATTACGCCAACAAAGTTTTTCCACCAATACGCGAACAAACTACAGTGAAGAAGAGGAAAACTATGACTTTTTCGCGTGGTCATTCAAACCACTGAAAAAGTTTGCTGAATTTGAAGGACGTGCTCGACGTAAAGAGTTCTGGTTCTTTTGGCTATTTTGTATATTGGTCATTATACTTGCCTCTGTTTGCGATTTCGTTATTGGCAGTGAACCTTGGCTAGAAAATATTACTAATATCGTTTTACTCATTCCTAGCTTAGCTGTTGGCGCACGTCGACTACATGACACAGGACGTTCAGGTTGGTGGCAACTTTTAATGCTCACAATCATTGGGATCATCCCACTGATTATCTGGTGGGCTACAGACACCAAAGCCGAGAACAACCAATGGGGTCAACCCGCTAGAGATCTGCAACAATAAAATAAGGCGCACAATGCGCCTTATCTTTTAACACAAAAATTTAGCCATATTTACGTGCAAAATCTTCATCTGAAGTGCATAGATAAATAATAAATTCAATAAAAGCAACAATGGATGGAATAAAGGTCCAACAGAATAGTAGATACACAATCCCCCATCCAATACGACCCAAATAGAATTTATGGATACCAAATCCACCAAGGAAGAATGCTAAGAGTGCAGCAACAATTCGACTCTTTTGACCGTATTGCGTGCCTAAAGCATTCGGCACAGCGACTAAGTAAATATCGGTTGCGTAACCCATTCCACTTGTCTCAAAATCAACAAATTGTCCACGAGCAGGAACAGTTTGTCCTTTCCAATCGCTTCCAGAAAATTGATAACGATTCTGATCATCTCCGCTGATGATGCCTGTATTATTTTGAACAGAAAAATCTAGTATTTGCCCTTTCATATAATCCTCTATGTTTTATCTTTATTTGATGATTCTTGGACGTTATTTTCATCAGCAATATAACGAATTATTGATGAATATCATATCATTAACTTATCTTGCCAAATAGCATTTTGTAAACATCAATCTCAATGCATATACCACAGCCATCGCAAATATCGCATAACCTGCAGGAGTAATAAACAACGGAATACACAAAACAATCACCACGGTTAAAGGATATAAAAGTTTTCTAAAACCACTTTGATGATGCAATTCATGGAGTAAATATAAACTTGTCGTATAAATCACGAGGCTGATCGCTACAAAGTAGCTTTCTTTTTCAGAACTAATCAGTGCCTCATGCGAAACCACATCGACTGCGGCAGCTAAACCTGCACCAATCGCCGCGATACTAATAAAGACAAAGAAATGTCCATACCCCCAAGTAAATGCCATTTTGCGGCTATTTAAACGCTCTGCAATACTGGTATCAAAATAAGACCACCACATGGTGAACATCATCATCAGGCCGCCTACCATCAAAAAGATCAGTTCAGTACTAAAACGCTGATTTGTTAATGCATCGGTTATGGCAATCGAGCATCCAACAATAGATTCGCCTAAAACGATAATGGTGAGCAGTGAATATCGCTCTGCAATATGATGCGCATGCCACGGTGTACGGCTTGCAGCCTCTGCAAAAACTGGCACAGACAGTTCAGCAATTGCGAGCAAAATGAAAAGATAAACGGTGAAATGCAGCGGTGAAAAATGAAAGAGCAGCCACCCGACTTGTACCAGTATGATGCCAAAAGCATAACGTAATGCAGTTTTCCGACGGGACAGATCATGCTTTGCAACGCGAAACCACTGCGTAACTAAGCCTAGACGCATAATGGCATAACCAATCACAATTACGTCAAAATCCTGCTTTTGAAATGCGCTTGGAATACCTGCAGCAATGACCAAAGAACCAATAATCTGTACAAAAGTTAAGATTCGATAGAGCGCATCATCATTATCATATGCCGAGGCAAACCAACTAAAGTTCATCCACGCCCACCACAAAGCAAAAAACACCATGCCATACAGCGTTAAACCCTGAGCCAAATGATTTTCAACAATGGCATGATGCAGTTGCTGCCCTGCGGTTGCGATCGCGACAACAAAGATCAAGTCAAAAAGCAATTCTAAAGAGGTCGCGACACGATGATGCTCATGTGGATCACGTGGGTGCAAAGGTTTGAGCCACTGACTAGGGAATAAAAATGATTTGGACATAGCATTCAGCTTTATTATTTTCTGTCTGAATTTTTTCAAAAGCCTGAAATAGTTACAAGGTCGATTACATAAATCAGATGAGATACAGTTTTCTAGAAAAGGGATAATGGCTTTAAAAACCTACTTAAGCGTTAGATATTTCAATTATGGAAGTAAAAATTCAAAGTGACAAAACTGCGAAAGACGTTTTAAGATAAAAACTCGATAGATCAATGTGTTTTTTATATCTCAGCTATATTTTTCTCTAAATTTTAATGACATACTGCTAGTAATTAAAAAAATAATGAAACCGAAAAGTGATGTTAAAAGAAAAATTAGCGTCTTTTCCTGACGCTGTTTGGGTACAGATCCATTATGATCAAATGCAAATTTTAACGCGTGATCATCAAATTGTAGCTGAACAAAACTGCCCTCTGGCGTTTATAGAACGCGGAAGTTTTGTCCGAAACTATCATGTTGCAGAACAGTGCTTCAACCAACTCATACAACAGATCCACTTCAAGTGGTATGAGTTTGGACAGCCGGTTATTTTTATTCAGTTAAAAGAACGCTTAAGTGAAGAAGTCAGCGCACTCGAGCTACGAGCCATTCAAGAAATGGCACTAAGCGCAAATGCACATTTTGTATTTGTTTACGACAAACATGGTATGGCACTCGAAGCAGAAACCATCAAAAATGATGAGTCACCTTTGCTCAAATGGTTTTTCTGTGGGCTGATCTTGCTCATTTTGCTGATTATCTTTAAATAATCAGCATCATTCATTAGGTTCGGTGCAACTACGACACTTTCTGCTGCTGCAATTGCTCAATACTCGAAATCAAATCGTTAAAACGATCAATCACCAGAGCCGGTGCAGCCGTTTGAATTTCTTCTGCACTACCATAACCATAGCTCACAGCAATACTCGGCACTGCATTACGGCGTGCACCTAAAATATCGTATTCACGGTCTCCCACCATCACACATTCCTTCGCATCCAACTGTTCTTGCTGCAAAATGTATTCAATTAAATCGCCTTTGTTGGTGCGCTCACCGTTCAGTTCACTGCCATAGATCACAGTAAAATATTGTGCCAAATCAAAATGTTCTAAAATTTGGCGGGCATAGACCGTCGGCTTTGCTGTAGCAACATACAAGCGAAAACCTTGCTGTTGTAAAGTTGCTAGAGTGTCGGCAACCGCAGGATACACTTTATTTTCAAATAAGCCGGTCACTGCAAAGCGCTCGCGATAACCAAGTAAAGCCTGATCTGCAAGTACATTATGCACATCGACATTGAGGATTTTGGCCAAAGAGGCTTTCAAAGGTGGTCCAATGATCCAATCGATATTGGTCTCATCCGAAATGGGATGTCCAATTTTCGCCAGTCCATAGCGTGCTGAAGTGGTAATGCCAACTTTTGGATCTGTTAATGTTCCATCGAGATCGATCAATATATTCTTAATCACAGCTTTTACCTTATCCATTCACTTCTGCAAAAATACTATCGAGTGTTCGCTCAAAGTTGCCTATACTATCGTAAATTTTGTGTAATAAGGACATCATTGTGCGCCCTACTGTACTGTGCTTTTCAGGTCTTGACCCTTCAGGTGGTGCAGGACTGCAAGCGGACATTGAAGCCATTGGTCAAAGTGGTGCACATGCTGCCATTGCGTGTACAGCATTAACCGTTCAAAACTCACAACAAGTGTATTCGTTTGAAGCAACCTCTCGTGAGTTATTGTTGGCTCAAGCACATGCTGTCGTCGGTGACCTCCCTATTCGCTGTGTAAAATCAGGAATGCTAGGAACGACAGAAAATATCGCGGCTCTCGCTGAGTTTTTACGTGAACATCCCGAATATCATTATGTTCTCGACCCCGTTTTAGTTGCCAATAGTGGTGGTTCTTTGGGCGATCAAGCAACTTTGGTCAAAGCCTTTGCGGAATTGATTCCGCTTGCCACTGTGCTTACACCTAATACCGTAGAATTACGCGCACTCACAGGTGAAGACGACATATCTAAAGCTACAGCAAAACTTTTTGCGATGGGCGCTCAAGCGGTATTAGTAAAAGGTGGCCATGAAAATACGCCAGACTATATCCAAAACTCGTTGTACATTCAGGGTGAATTAGTTTCTGAAACCCGTTGTCCACGACTAGATGGGGAATATCACGGCTCAGGCTGCTCATTGGCGAGTTTTATAGCTGGGCGTTTAGCCTTAGGTGATGAGCTCAAAGCGGCTGTTCATCATGCCGAAACATGGCTATTTGGTGTGTTGAAAATCGCTGAATCACCGGTTGTGGGCGGACAAAAAATTCCAAAACGTTTTTAGTATTGTTGGTTATTCATGTTAAGCCGATAAAAACTACTTTATATGATTTAAAAGCCCTGTATATCAGGGCTTTTTGTAATTAAGAGTCGAGTTGAACCCAATATACTAAGGTTGGAATTTCCCATGCACCTCCAGCAAATCCTTTGCACTGTGTGGTTTTTGCCATATAAGTTTGGATAAAGCGCTGACCGTTCCACGACCATTCCCCTTTACTTTGACAATCGCCAATGCCTCGTCCACGTTGGTTGGAGAAAATTTGTCCTTCACTAAACCCACTTCCAGAAAAGGTCACGGATTGTTTGATTTGCTTTAAGTTACGATCCATCAGCCAATAGCCATTACCACTGTTATATGCCCCACGCCAACATGGCACTTCGACCAAGGCATTTTTTCCATTGATTGGAAACACCACGACTCGATCATCCTCTAAGAAATTTGCATCAAAGAGTTGAGGACAATCTTCTACTGTCGTTTTTTTCTTTATCAATCCAAATAATTGTTTGGCTGTGGGCGCATTGACGGCATACCGCGTTTGTAAGCCCTTACTGTAATTTTGAATATTCACTTTTGGAATACTTTTCGGTTTGAGTACATTGGCCGAACTGCTATTGGCTTTACGTAATAATGCAGAATTTGTCCCTATGCGCTTTTGAAAATCATCCATACGGAGCAAAACCGCACTAGCACCCTGCACGGACAATAACCATGTTTTGTTGTTGCCTTTCCACACAATCGGTTGATTGGCTTGCAAAGCTTGAATCAGTTTTTGAGTTTGAGCTGCACTTAACTGACCTTCCGCAGTTTTGGCATCAAGCTGCACAGTTCCCTGATTTTTACCTAAAATATAAAGTTGAAGTGGTTGATTTGCCGCACTTAAGGTTTCAGGATCGAGTTTCACTCGTGCGCTGACTTGCGCTTGTGCGCCCGCAGCACGTTGTAATAACACAGAAACAGCGGGTTGATTGCCTTCCGCTTGATAACCTGCAACGCGACATGTCCCCGTATTATCACAAGCGATTTCCCAATCCTTATGTGAAAAATAATTTCCTTGAATTTGAGCAAAACTCACACTACAACCCAATGCAGCAACGTAGCCCAATAGAAGTTGCCAGATGACATTATTTTTGTTCATGTCTTTGGCTCAAAATAATTATATTAGAACCATCTTAAAATGCTTTTCACTGAAACTCCAATTTAAATGGATCTGCTACATGATTTAAATTTATAGAGATGAATCATTCAGTTGCTGTATCTCTTCACATTTTTTTCGCTTCACATTTTCATCACTGAGCGTATTCATCAAATCTGCCGCTAGGCCTTTTAAAAGACTCATATCATCATCGGTCATTTGATTCGGCTGCCGATCTAAAACACAGAAACTTCCCAATGCCACCCCATTACGGTCTCTGAGTGCAACGCCTGCATAAAAGCGAATGCGGTTATGCATCAATTCAGGTAAATGCGCAAAGCGTGGGTCACGTTGTAAGTCTTCAATAATCAAGCGTTCATTTTGATATACCAAATGGCTGCAGATTGAGTCTTGTTTCGACTGGCGCACCTGCATCGGTTGCTCGGTAGCCTTAGCCAAAGGGCTACCTGGAGTATAGACCCAGTCTTGCTTGACCCAAGAAATTTGTGCATATTTCACATCGAAGGCTTGTCGGGCTTCTTCAATATATTGTTCAAAGATCGGTAAATTCCGCTCATCCAAAACATTCAGTTCTTCTAATGCTTTTAAGCGCTGCGCTTCAACACTAGGATCAGGCTCATCCAACCAAGATTCACCCTGCTTCAATTGAAAAGCTTCAATGGTTAATAACAAGTCATTCATATTATTGACCACGGCATCGACGGTGAAATTTTCTTTGATTGCATCTAATTGCTTTACTTCATCACAGCTCCAGAGTGCAAAAATCAGTTTTTTATCCGGAAACTGTGCCTTAAAAACATGGCTTAGTAGGCGAATTTGAGCTTCGGGTGCCGTATGGAAAATCGAAATACAGACGATCTGAATATCTGCTTGGATATAATCTATACTTTGATGCTGATTTTGTATCAGTACGTCGCTAAATGCCTGTGCCGGAATACCGCTTAAGCTTAGGCCATGCGCCAACATAGCCGATACTTGAACATCTATTTCCCAACGTGCGCCGATACATAAAACCTCAGTTTTCTGATCCTGCTGTGCCACTGGATATGCCCGTTGAAAACTATGATTAAACAGTTTTAATCCCTGATGTAAACGTAGTCGATGTTCAGCACTGGCCTCGGTGTTGTGGCCTCTCGAAAAAATCCGTATGGCTGGAATCGCGACTTTGGCATAAAACGCATTAACCCGACGTGCCTTGATTTCATCCGTCGCATCCTTCGGTAACTTTTCAGCAATAAAAGTCTGTGCGACATCCACGGCATCTTGCACATCATCAGCGACTAATCTCTGATAGAAGCGCTCATGCGGTGCCAATGCAGGCGTACTACCGATCAGGGTTTTAATAAAACCTAAGGATGGTACATAGCTCGAAAGCACCAATAAACATGCGGTTAAAGGCGTCGATAAAATCAAACCAATCGGCCCCCACACCGCCGTCCAAAACATGGCGGCAATAATAATGGCTAAGGTTGAAAGTCCGGTACTTTCCCCATATAACCAAGGCTCAATAATATTATTACTGACCAATTCCAAGAGCAAAATTAAACCCACTGTCCATAGCACCATATTCCATGTGGGATCTACCGCAAAAGCCAATGCAATGGGGAAAATCGCAGAAATCATTGGGCCGACATAGGGAACAAAGCGCATCACTATCGCCACCATTCCCCACATAATTGCTGCCGGCACCCCAATAAACCAAAGTCCCAAGGCCATCGGAATACCGTAGGTCACATTGACCATCAGCTGCATACGTAAATATTTACCGATACGATTGGCCGCTTCATCGAGTGCGTCTGTTCCGATATTTAAATTGCCGCCCAGCAGCTTAAGGAAACGGTCATGCAAATCTTTCCGATTGACCAAAATCAGAATCACAAACAAAAATACAATACCCGCTGTTGCCAAAGGATTGAGCACCCGCTCGCTCCAAGCCATGACCGCTTCAGCCGTGGTTTGTTGTTGCCCCACTACTTCAACTTGCTGAACTTTAGGATTTTTCTCTTCAGGCACCACATCATCTATTGAGTTTTCAACAGTATCTATGGTGGTTTTTGCGCCATCCCAAACACTTGGACCGCGTGCAAATTGACGAATAGAATCCATTTTCTTTTGAATCGTACCGTGATATTGCGGTAACTCTTGGCTTAATTGCCCCAGTTGATAACCCAAATAAGAGGCCGCGCCGGACAAAATCGCCAAAGCCAAACCGACCACAATAAATATCGATGGCATCTGTGGTAGTCCCCAACCTCGGAGTTTCATCACCAAAGGGTCAACTAAAAAAGCCAATAAGATTGCGAGTGCCAATGGAATAAAAATATCTTTACCAAGATATAAGGCTGCAATCAGCAAACTGCAGATGATGAATCCTGCCGTGATTCGAATCACTTTATGTAAATCTGCGGGAGGCATTTGCTTCGAGGCGTTCAGGTCTTGTAAGCCTTGCTTTTGACCTGATGGTGATGATTCAAAATCTTGCGCTAATTTATTATTTTTATGATCCATTTTCTTATCCTGAACGATGGTCATTATTTTTTAATTTAGGCTGAAGTTTTAGAACTGCATACGCATTTCATGTAATGATTTGCAAAGAAAAAAACAGAGCGACATGGCTCTGTTTTCATACTGTGTTTTGAGATGAATTAAAAGATAATTACTTTACTTTGATGAGTCACAATATCCACTGGAACAGAAATATGTTGATGAACGATCTTCCATAGAGACTGCGTTTTTTTCATCCCAATGGTGTTACGACACCACGAGATCCCTGGCGTTGGTATCCCACTCTTATCATCAATTTTGGAATAACAGTGCAGAAAGGCAATATCAGGTTCTGCATGGATGACCAGTTCCCGCCTAAACACCTTTAAACCTTCACGAAAATACTCTCTATAAAATTCCCACATTTTTTGATATGCCATTAAGCCGCGCATTTCACAACTGGCATCAAAAAAGTTCACATCTGCTGCGCAGGATTCAGCAATATTTTCAATTTTCAATTGGCAGATGACCTCATCCCAATTGGCTAAAAATTGCAGAATTTCGTCAGCGGCCTGTTGGTCACCGACTATTTTGATTTTATCTTGCATCTCTGGCACCTATTTCTTTTATTTTTTATGAAGCATTGTTCTGGAAAGCGTTTGGAAGTTGAATTTCAACGATCTTCCAGCTCCAACCTCGGCGTTGCATCCTAAATACGGTATATGTTGCTTCGCTAAGGCCTTGGAGCGGCACATACAGATCAAATCGATTCCAAGCACTATAGCTTGCTTTGGGTTTAAGTGACTGGCTTTGTTTTAAAGCGACAGTAGTTGGAGTTGCATCCTTTTTGGATGATGTTGATGTATGAGGTTGTTCTGCGACCTTATTTTCAGCATGAGTGAATAGTTCAATCCCTGAGCTAATCATGCTCGGATTGGTTAGTTGGGTTATTTCTGGTAATTGGATCGACTCTTTTAATGCTTTGCCTTGTAAAAGCAGCATGATACTGTTTGGATTGACCAGACTGTCGACCAGCGTTGCACTGAGGACTGTGCTGAGCTGCCCACCCCACGACTGAGCGAATTCGGGTAAATGCTGTAGCCCAGTTTTCTGTTGAATGAGGTCTTTAACTTGTGGTTTTAGACTCGATTTGACTGCCGCAAAATCGATATATTGAGCAATTTTTTCAGGTTGATTGTGCTCATAGGCTTGACGTATTTGGTACAGCACCCAATACGGAGACGCAATCATCCAACCCACGACGATGATCAAGATCGCAATGAGCCCATAATACAAAATATGATTCTGCTTATTCATCGTTCACCACTCTAGCCAGTGAAGTTGTGGTACTTCCTTGTACCGTTAAATAAGCCTGATCTAGATTGAATAGCATCCAACCTAACAGCGCTTATCTGAGAACCATATAGCTTTTGATCTTGTGATTTTGACGAGCCTTCAGGTTTGTTCATCTCGCTTTGGCTGTCTTAATCAGGTTGTTTCAAATTTAAGCTGTTAATTCTCTAATTTGGGTATTCGCACCATGGGTTTTAACTGACTAAATGCCTTTATCGCGCGATTGCTCACTGGCATAAAATTGGCTGATCCCAATAACATGATGGTTTGCCGCTTTCAGATTGAAATATGGTTTACCATTATTAACATTCAGTCGTTCAAAGCGACTATCATCTGCACTGTTGTTTTGTACAGACTCAATCCCGTTTTGTGATGATGCTTACACTTTATATAATTCACTCGTTAAAATGATTTCACCGTTCCATGCTTTTAATAGAAAACGAAACTGCTGATCATTAGAATGAGTGATCTGGTACCATTCCGACATATGTTACCCCATCATTTTCATTTTTTATCTATTATTCGATCAGGATTTATTATTGGAAATTGAACCTGATCTACAAAATATAAATGAACCCAGTCACATTTTTCAATGTCTTTTTTGATCAGAGTAAAGGCTTAAAATTTAATCACTAAGAAAATGATTTTTAATAAATAATTCCAATCAAAAAAACCGACCGAAGTCGGATTTCATCATTCTTTCATCATGATGTATTTGTGAATAGATATGCTTTACTCAACGCATTGAAAAAAGGCCTTAAGGACTGAGGATCTGCTTTGAATACGTCGCTTTATTCATTTCTAATATTTCCACACAAAGTTGCACTTCTATTGCTGAAGCTGTGACATGTTGTTTCAACACGTCCAATAACAACAATGAAATTTGCTTTTGCACTTCGACCGTTCTACCCGTCAATAATGAAACTTTGGCATGCATATACGCATGTTGAGCATGTTCATCCAAACCCACAACAAACTCTTCCTGAGCGACAGCGCGGCTTTTAATATCATTGATAGCACTAACATGACCCGATTCAAATAAGGCAGTGTTTAGCGCTTTAAGTAAAGGACGAGCCTCAAGCTCAAGGTTATTGGAATATTCCAAATGAATATGCGGCATAGTAAAGACTTTTCAAACCCGTAATGCGTCTATTATGCAGGCTGAAAAATAAAATCTATAGCGGATTAGTTATCTATTTCATGTTTAAGTAGACATCCTAAGCCAAGTGTTGACTTCGCTTAGGATGATTGAAGATTGCTTTAAAGCGAACAATAACGAAACTTAAACTTTTTTCACGTATTCAGATTTGAGTTTCATTGCTCCGATACCATCAATTTTACAGTCAATGTCATGGCCATCTGTTGCATCAGCTAAAAGACGGATATTTTTAACTTTTGTGCCCACTTTCACCACTGAGGATGAGCCTTTAATTTTAAGGTCTTTCACCACAGTAACCGTGTCACCATCGATCAATACATTGCCATTGGCATCTTTAATCACTATCTGTTCATCTGCAGCACTTTCGCCTTCACGCCATTCATGTGAACATTCAGGACAAATCAGTAAATCGCCATCATTGTAGGTATATTCAGAATTACATTGGGGACAATTGGGTAAAGACATAAAAGACCTCAAAAAAAGATGGACGCAAAAATCCATAAAAACTTAATATAACATTTTTATGTATTTCATAAACTTAAAAACCATAAATTTCGTATGGTTTAATCACCTTGTGAAGGTCGTAAATTTCACAACGCTACAGCACTTGAAGGTTTAAATTTTAGATCTCTAATGAGGTATTTAATATTAACGCTTTTAAGATATGCGCATGATTTTTATCCGTATGTTTGGCCGCCGTGAGTAATGTCAGAGGCTCCTCTTTTTCCCATGCGCGCAGTTGTTCTAACTCGGTTTGATGTGGCTGTATTTCTTGTAAATAGCGCTGTTTAAACTCGTCCCATCGAGAAGCCATTGCCTCATCTTGATGATACCAACGACGTAAATCTGTCGATGGCGTCAATGCCTTCGGCCACAAATCTAGCTCTGCGCTCACTTTACTGATACCACGCGGCCACAAGCGATCGACCAATATGCGTTTACCGTCATCTGGGCTTATCTCATCATAAATACGTTTAATCTGTACAGTCATTAAGCCCTCCTTCGCCTATTTGCAGTTTTTCGATCATTCGTCAGATTATTCATCCGGAATCGCTGGATTCACTAAAAAAGCCAGTAACTGTAAAGACTCCTGCCAACCCAAATAACAGGCATCAGGTGGAATAACGCTCGGCAACCCTGCCTGTACAATCGTCACTTCGGTTCCTACTGATACCGCTTTAAACTCAACAGTGACCTCGATTTCACCGGCCAACTCTGGCATATCAAATTGATCTGTATAGTGCAGTAAATGATTGGGCACGACTTCATGATAATCACCATGGAAAGCGTGTGTGGTTCCCGTTGAAAAATTTTGAAACGACATGCGGTACGAGCCACCTACACGCACATCCGAATGCTCAACATGGGCCGTAAATCCATTCGGTGCCATCCATTTAACCAAAGCATCTGGCTCCACAAAGGCACGATAAACGCGCTCTACAGGCGCACTAAAAACACGATGTAATCGAACAGTATTGCTCATGATGATGTCCTTTTGTCATTGTTTTCACTGAATCATCCACATGCATTCACCCTCGCTTTATCGTCCATTTTTATCACACTGAAACGTTCTAAATGAAACAGCTTTGAGACGTGCGAGAAAGGTCATTGCTGTTCAATACTATAGCGAATCCTACAGATTGATCCCATCACTTTAACGCAATGCAGTGTTATGTTTTGTGAGCTGCACTCATATTTATTTTAATTAAAAATATTTAAAAATCAAAATTTTACACAATTTTTATAAAATTTAAATAATAAAAAACCCAGTTGAATCACTGGGTTCTTGTTGCTAAAGATGCAATAGTGAGACTTAGCTCAATTGTGCTTCATCTTCATCCAGATCATCATCTTCATAGATATAAGCCATACAACCCCAGCCGTCATATTCGCCCGAATGTTGTTCCGCAATTTTAATAAACCACTGCTCTAAATCAACGATATCTTCATAATCAGGCTCCATATAAACATAGACCGTGATAATCCATTCCACGCGATCTGATTCTTCATCTTGGAACAAGGAAATTTTTTGCTCTTCTTTCAATAAATACAATGCACACTGTTCAGCCTGCGCTTCGTTGGAAAAGGCAATTGAATATTCGATTTCGTGCGGCACAGATAAATCATCACCATCTTGCTGCATCTGCCACAGCACATTGCCATTATCATCATCTGGAAATTGTTTAAAATCACGAGTCATTGTACTTTCCCTTATCGTTTATGAATTTTATTCTGTTGACTTAGATTAACGGATAATTGTTGCAATTTGAATTAGCTAAATCTCTTTAATCAGAAATAGAACGCCGAAGTGATCTTTCTTATAACAATTCAAATTAAACCACAACATCCATGTGGGCCTGAGTTTCTTTGAGATGTAAAACCAAAGCTGCCATTTTCAATTCTTCTAAGCGTAATTGTAGATAACTGTCGAGTACCCGTGCCTGACTAAAATGTACACCATGCGCATTGAGCAAGGTGAAATCATCCGCCAAAGCCTGCAATAACTCACCTAAGTTTTTGGTATTTAATTGGGCTAAATACAAATCAGCACGACTATTAAACACCAATGTAAATAATTGCATCGCAGCCAAACGACGTTCTTCATCAACATAATTACATTTTGCAGTCGATTGCTGCTCCATTGCATCAATCATTTTGCAACGTACCGCAGTCAAATTTTGCTTTGCCGCAGATTCATTCATGCCATCCATCAGCTGATCTAAAATACTCTGTAAAGGTAAAAAGAATGCTGACTGATAGCCCCGTATTTTGTTGTCCAAAGCACGGTTAATGTTTTCCAAATGCTGCTGATCCAGCGCTTGGCTATACAAACCCTTTAACTCGGCACGGGCTTGTTCCTGTATTTGTGATTTAGCTCTTTCTTGATATTTGCTCAAATACTGACGTACTTGTTCAATCTGTGCGCGAATATCATTCAACATGATATCGGCATTGGCTTTGGTGACTTCCACCAAACCATCAGCCTGTAAAGTTCGATACTCAACATATTGTTCAATATCCACAATATGTTGATATTTCGCTACTTTATCGACTTGGATTTTTAGCCCACTATTTTGAATACGTAATTGGCTGATTTCATAATTCAATTCATCTTGCTGAGACTCTGTTTCAGCCAGTTTTAGCCGCGTACGGTCGAAGTTTTCCTGCAGTGAACGTAGGGTTTTATCATTTTTCAATTTGCGGTTATAAACAAAAAGGAGAGCCACAATTAATAGGATGATAAGGACGATTAAAGCAATATTGATCATTTGCTAATCCTCAAAATAAGCTTCAATAATTTAAGTTTATCCCCCAAAACAAACCTAAGTTACAAAAGTTAAAATCTATAATTCATTTCATATTAGCAGAACAAATGCAAAAAACCGTATTTATCTGACCAAATACACACTTGCACACAATTCAACTAAAATACTGTTTTAAATCAATTTAATAAAAAATTTTCATATTAAAAAATAATCAATCAATATTCTTTAGAAAATATAATAAAACTTTAGAAATGGTATTTATTTACTAAAAGATACAAAGAAACTTAATATTAATCTTTGTAAATATTTCACACACTTTATAGAGATATTTAAATTATTTATATATCCCCAGAATTGGGGATATGTTGTACATCATTATTCATTTTTAAAGCAGAAAAATCTATTTAAGGCTGTAATTATTCTTAGCTTGCTAAGCTGCCTAAAAATTTCAATTCAATACAGCAGATTTTATGAACAGTGAGCATTCACATGAATATGCTTTAAAATTCTGCTGCACAATGAATATGAACAGCTTGTTGGGTTAAGGGCTGGGTAAATGCCAGATCGCAAGCATGTAACGCCATCCGTCCGAGTGAGCTTTGCTTTGCATTCGGGTGATACAGTTGATCCCCTGTAATGGGGTGCCCAATATGCATCATGTGTACACGTAGCTGATGAGAACGCCCTGTCACTGGCGTTAATAATACTCGGCTAATGTCTTTGCTTGCGTCATAGCTAATGGCTTGATACAAGGTTTTTGAGGGTTTTCCCAATTCAAAATGCACCATCTGTCGTGGGCGATTTTCCCAGTCCGTAATGAGGGGCACTTCAACACTGCCCTCACCTTCAAGTTTGCCCTGAACCAAAGCCACATATTGCTTTTGAACCGTTCGCGCTTGGAACATTTTACTCACCGCCACTTCTGCATCGCGGTGTTTCGCAAACATCAAAATGCCTGATGTTGCCATGTCTAAACGATGGGTAATTTTTGCAGCAGGATACTGCTCCAAAACACGAAGATAGGCACTGTCATGATGCTCAGGCAAACGTCCCGGAACCGACAGCAATTCCGCCGGTTTTTCGATGACAACCAAGTCTGCATCTTCATACAAAATACGTAGAGGACCTTGAGGCGGCGCATAGACAAAGTTGGGATCTAAAGGCATGGATAGACTGTGTACTGAGAGAATGTCGGCAAAATAACAACTGACTAATTCGCTGTCAATCGACTTTAACCGATCAGGTCTAACCCTAACGATTATTGCTCCCCAATTTACCAAAGGCTGGTGCTAATGAATGAGACAAATCATCCTCCAGTAACTGTAAGATGCTTGCACTTGTGGTTAAAGGATACTGATGTAGTGTGATGCGATATTTGCCCTGAAACCACTGTGACAAATGCAAGGCATAAGTTTGTTTAGGCCCAAGACCTAGATGTTGTTTTAAACGGTTCTTTATACCTGTCCGTGATGATCCAACATACAGAATGTGATTGGGTTGATTTAACTTGGCACAGGCATGGGTTTTCAATGCCTTAAATGCAGCATAGTCCTGATATGTCTGCTGTATATCGCCACCAACCTGCTCTATCACATAAATATAATGTGCGTGTAGAGCAAGATCATCAAAACTTGAAAACTCAAATATACGCTCAGCTTTAGTCTGCTGTGCCTGCAGACAATCCTGTATCAATTGATTCAGATAACCCATATCAAAATTATTTAAAATTTAGATAGTTAAGCATAACAACTTTGTGAAAAAGGACAATCCGAAGCTTAGATTAAGTTTGAGTTGTTCTGCGTGATATTCATTACATCAGCAATGATCAAAGTTTGTCTGGAATGAATGCGAAGTTTGGAATTTTGAAAAAGATGGAAGGATTTATTATTCGATTTAATTCTTAAAAATTTTTTAGGGTGTAAGAGAAAACAGTATTGTTTACTTCAACTATCATCACTTTGTAAGTCATGATCTTATAGCCTATAAACTTCTGGTTTATAGCGTCCTAAGCTGAATCGAGACCTTTTGGGTGAGTACTGTACACGTGTTTTGCACCACTGACAGCATGCTACTCTTTTCAATCTCTATCACACCCTTGAGATATATAGTAGTGGTATCGATGAGGGATTGTTTCCCTGAAAATTACTATTTTTGACTTATTTTAAAAATATTTTTCACATTTAAAGATATATTGAAAATATTTTCTTCTTGTATCATGTTTTAGCATTTTTTCCATCTGATAAATGACTTTTCCCGAGAATTTTCGCCATAGTTTATCACTCAAACCATCGGGATCATTTGAATTCTAGACAGGACTTTTAACCAATGAGAACTTGTATTGAGATGAGTTCTCCAACTGGATTAAGAGTCAATAATGCATACCGCAGCGAGATTTGAAAATTGAGGTGTGCTTGAAAAAAGTAGCAAAAAGTACAGAGGCTATTCAATGCGATGAAAATGTGATGAAAATGAAATTCCTTCAGATTTAACACTTGGCTTAGGACTATTTTTACGGGAGATGCCTGATGATCTTTAAGCTTATGGTGATTAAACTGGTGTGGTTTGTTTTATGCGGATTAAAGGAGTAATGATTCATTATTCTTTTTTATTTTGGCTTAAATTTTTGGGGTGGTATAAGAGAAAACAATATTGTTTACTTCAACTATCATCACTTTGTAAGTCATGATCTTATAGCCTATAAACTTCTGGTTTATAGCGTCCTAAGCTGAATCGAGACCTTTTGGGTGAGTACTGTACACGTGTTTTGCACCACTGACAGCATGCTACTCTTTTCAATCTCTATCACACCCTTGAGATATACTTTAACCAAAGAGGATCGGGATTAATTTCCTAAGTTTTTCTAATTTTCTGCAAATTCAGCAAATTTTTTCAGCCATTTTAGGTTTAGCAGGATATTTTATCTTTTCAGCTCATTTCAGCGTTTTTTATCTGCAGATTTGCCCAATTATAAGAAAATTTTCTTTTACAACAGACAAAACGTCCAAACACAGCGTCAAATTTAAAAATATATCGCCGCTGAACATTCATCCCTTCATTTGAATTATCTACATTGATTATGACTCACAAAACACCGCTCAGTGAGTAACTAATGATCTAGATCTATCTTTGTTCTACTTATTGAACTGATGTTACGCAGTAACATCAGAAGCGCAATTTGCTTCAAATAAATGAACGATACGTGCTAACGTCATACGCAAGTGTTTGAGACAGAGCTACTTTTAATCAAAAATGTTTTTGCGATACTGTGAATAATTTGACGGTAATGAGCGAGTTTTGCGGTGAGGAGTATTGCTCCGCAAGATGGTTTCCTTGCGAAGCTTCGCTTCTCATTTTGCCGAATGAGAAACAATGTTTCGTAAGAGTACCTCCAGCCGAAGGCTAATCCCTTTATTCAATCCCTAAATATAAGATGCCGTCGAATAGAATTAAAAATCATTTTAAAAATGCAAAACTACTTTTAAGTGTGTAACATCAGCTATTTAATGGATGATCTATTCAACGCATTATTGGTCATTGAGCTAAATAGCTTTGTACCCACTGTGCGCTAAACCACCAACCACTATATGCCGTCATACCACAGAGTAAATTGGCCAAAATTTTATTCATTCGGCTGAGGTCTGATGCATATATTTTGAGATTGATCAGATATGCAATCACGGCATATACCAGTCCAATCGCACCACCAATGATAATCAGGATCAAAGGCCATGCTGCATAGGCATGCGCCTCTGCTGGATATTTTGTAGAACGGATGGTTCCTGTGTTCATGCTGCATATCCTATAAATAACGCGATTACCTGTTTTAGTTAGCAATTTCTGCGCCATTTTTCTTGGATATACAGCATTATTTCAAAGTTAATGCATGTTGAATTTCTAGCTTTGACTACAGCATTTATCGCAACCAACAACTTTTTCTGTTGGCCAGCTCATTCGTGCACGCTTATAAGCGAGTTCGAAATTGGCAAAATAACCAATCAATATTTGCTGGTCAAACTGCGGCATGTCTACGCATCCTTGCGTACCATTGTGAATTAAATGTGAGCCATTCATTAAGGCATTTTCATCGACTATAAATTTAATCATCTACCATTCCCCCTCATTATTTTTTATAAAATTCAAAGATTAATAAATCCATATAAAAATTATGTAATTTATAATCACATACTAAAATTATGCCTTTATTGTTCAAAAATCAATCGGTATTTAAAGATTTTTTTAGCCGTCTCGTGGATAACTTAAACGCAGAATGATGTGCTCTTTTAGGACAGATAGTGAAATTGCTCGATAGTATTTTTTTCGCTTAAGCCGAGTGCTTGGAATGTTGAGTAAAGGTATTTTTCACTCGAACTGACATCAACAAATACGGCGTCCAAATCAGACAACCCATAGTACTCGTCGCTAACTGCATGATGGTCTCTGTATCAAATGCATTTTTATCAGTGAATAGCACACTCAAAATGGCACTATCACATAACTGTACCAATAAAAAACTTGCCATAAACGCAATATAGAATGTTGGAAAGTAAAGATGCTTACTAAAAAATAAGTAGACAGCACAAACTGAAAGTAAGAAAAATACAATATTTAAGATGCTTTCTATATAGAGTAAATACATCAGAGTTGGATAATAAAGTTCCGATTTTTGATCACTTATTTGACTTAACGCCTCATTTTGAAAAAGTTGATATAGGCTATAAATATCAAATGAAAGCAATAGTAGTGATAGGACAATTTTTATCCCCAACACAATAAGCCACCCGCCCAAACCTTTTAAATTCCTCTGATTGTTCATTTTTTTGTATCACTTCTTATAATTTTAATAATCTTTATCAAACGCTGAAAAACTCAGTTTCGGATTTTTATTTCTATATTTATTAAACATAACGCAGATCACTCACTCTAAAAGATGGATTCATTTTAGATTGGAATATTGACTGGTTTATAAAGGGGTATCGACCTGTACAGCTCGTTTTTGGCGTATGCGGCGAACCAACCAGATCACGATTGCAATCACTAAGATCACCACAAAAAATGGGACTAAAAAGGCCAATACTGACAAGACCGCCGCGCCAATCCATTCCCCTGTAGATAAGATCGGATTTGCAACGCCACCTGTGGTTGCGGTAGATACGCCACGCGCAGCGACGGTACTCATTTGCACTGCTGTTGCTGTACCACCACCCACGATAATTGCAGCAGCCCAACTGGCAAACTGTGACATTTCACCTGAGCTTACTGCCATTGTAGCAATGGTCCCTGCAATCATGGCTGCAGGTGTTGAAATGGTGTCGAGGGCATTGTCTACCCAAGGAATATAGTACGCAGCGATTTCACAAACCGTCGCAATTGCTAAGCCAATACAAACTGCAGGCATAGACAACCATTCGAATCCTTTCATCGGTTCGAATAGTCCTAAAATGGAAGCAACACTCATCACCAATAACGGTACAAAGACACGGAAGCCACAGGCAGCACTTAAGCCAATACCAATACACAGTCCTAATATTGTTTCCATGGGCTTCTCCGAATGGTCAAACGTACAATTTGTTTTTATATATGCTGTGTTATACGTTAGCAAAAAGCCCTATCGAGTGATAGGGCTTTTCTTTCTAAACAGCGGATAACTGTTAGTGTTTTGCAGCTTAGGCATTCTTATTGTTAAATTGATTGCCTTGGCATTTGGTACACGGTGGTAAACGATCAGTACCAATTTCTAAGTAAACGCGGTGTCCGCATTGAACACAAAAATAGAAGCCTGTTCCGGGTTTTTGACCAGCAGTAACCATTTTTGTTCTCCATGTGTTTTTAGAAATGGTAGATTCAGTATAACCCTCTTGTGATGAATGTCTATTGGTCATTTCGACAATTGATAATGGCATTTAGGCAAAGCATAATTTCGTGTGGAAATTTTGGTGGGTTTACAGCGATTTGCTGAGCCAGTTTTCTACTTGCAGTTCGTCTACACGCAGAAATTCTTTTTCATTGTTTGTGACCATGACCCAATTATTTGATCGTGCATGAGCAGCTAGCCATAAATCGTTATTGCCAATTATTTCCCCCTGAAGCGCTAACTGTTTTCGAATTTGAGCATAGTGTACGGCGGTGTGTTCATCTAACTCTATAACAGGAATGATTGAAGTTAATTCATCAATCACTTTGAAAGCTTTGTCTTTCCATTGGCTTTTTTCCGCACCAAAGCGAAGTTCACCTAAAGTAATCACTGAAATAAAAATATTGCCGTCAGGTAAATGTTTTTCAAAATGCTGACGGACAATTTCGGGTTGATGCTTGGTGATATAAATACAGATATTGGTATCTAATAAATATTGTGTTGGCATTAGAACTCTTCTCGTTCTTGAGGTAGTTCATCCACTCTTGTTTCTGCATAAAAGTCGTCTGGCATTTGCGCCAAAACTTTAAATAGTTGGTCTGCTGTAACTGGTTTTTCTCGCAGTATAACCTCATCACCACGGCGGAAGATTTCTACTTCTTTGCCTTCAAAGCGAAATTCTTTGGGTAAGCGAATAGCTTGGCTGCGACCTGTCATAAAAACTTTTGCTGTAGTCATAAAGCGACTCCATCAGTTTTGATATATACCTTATGATAGGTATTTATTGAGTATTTTTCAATCAACCAATATTTTTTCTAAGTAAAAAATACAATATCTAGGTGACTGCCATAACTCTGGGTATAAAAGTTGAATTGATTCTTCTGGAAAAACCTCTTCAAGCTCAGATATTTTGAAACCAGCCTTAGAAAATTTATTAATATAGTAGCTAATTGGTCTATGAATATACGGAACTTCAACCTCGTTTGTATTATCTTGAGAAATTTTAAAAAGAGTATTTTTTTTAATTTCTTCATGATAAGAATACTCATTTTTGCTAAAAATCTTTTTATAATCATTATAAAAAAATGGATGAGGCAATGAAATTACAAGTGTGGCGTTAGGTTTTAACCTTTTAAAACTTTCCTTCAACAAACTATCAATGTCTTCCACTACATGAAAAACTAAATGAGCTAGAATAATATCAACCTCAATCGAACTCTTTAAATCGCTTATATAAAAGTTATTTAACTCTAAATATTTACAGTTTTTTAAAGTATCTTTAGCTTTTTCATACATCCCTAAAGACGGCTCTAAAGCAATATAATGTTCAAACTTTATTAAGTTTGTTAATTCTTTTGCCAAATGTCCTGTACCACAGCCAATCTCAATAATTTTTTTTTCATTGAAGTTGGATAGTTTTTCTAAGTATTTAGGCACAAACACTTTTGAAAAAGTTAGGTCTTTATTACTTTCAATTTGGAATTTCCTGATTTCACTTAAATCACACCAACTCATTTTCTTGCTAGCTCTTTAGATTTACAAATAATATCCTTTGCCATAGCTATAATTTGTGGTCCTGAATTATGATCAAAAATAGTAATTTCATGTTCGGGATGAACACCTTTAGCAATAGCAAGTTTTTCGCATCCAGTTCTATCACCATTTATAAGAGTAAATCGTGCTTCCGGTGGCAAGTTTTCATTAGTAATGATAAATATTGCACCAGCTAAACTCGACTTAATCTGAGGACTCACTTCACTAGGTGTAATAATTTCAAGCTTAATTCCGTCTTCTATTTTTTGATTTAATATTTTTAATAAATCATCATTTTTAATAAGCCATGAAACCCTATTACTAACTATCGTTGCACTTGTCCCCATTCCTATAAACTCTTGCATAAAGGCTAAAGTTTCATCGATCTTAGAATTATTTTTAATCTGTGGAATATACTTAAAACCTTTTTTTACAAATAGTATGCTAATTCCTATTATTTCAATTAAACAAAGTGTTACTAATTCTTTTAGGTACGGTAAATTAAAAAACTGTACAACTTGATTTTCATCCGAATAAATTGTTGTCCAAGTATATATAATGCCACCTATAGCTAATAAAGCAGTAAAAACCGTAATTCCCAAGAAAAAATATAATGTAATTTTAATAATTGATTGCACTTTATATTCCATAAAAAACCCCACATAAATGTAGGGTCTTTTTACAACAATATCAATAACTTTCAGATTAAAATCTTACGCCACATTCCCTTCCAAAAAGTCCTGTGCAAAACGCTGCAACACACCACCCGCTTCATACACATGCACTTCTTCTTCAGTATCCAAACGGCAAGTCACAGGCACTTTAATGATTTCATTTTTACCATCAGCAGTTGAACGCTCAACCACCAAAGTCAGGTCAGAACGCGGTGCAATATTACCAATCACGCTATAAAGCTCAGTACCATCCAGCTTCAAAGTTTTACGGTCTGTCCCTGCTTTAAACTCAAGCGGTAACACGCCCATACCCACCAAGTTAGTACGGTGAATACGCTCAAAACCTTCCGCTACAATCACTTCTACACCTGCAAGGCGCACACCTTTAGCTGCCCAGTCACGGCTCGAACCCTGACCATAGTCTTTACCTGCAATGATGATTAACGGTTGCTTTCGGTTCATGTAGGTTTCAATCGCTTCCCACATACGCATCACTTCGCCTTCCGGCTCTACACGCGCTTTTGAACCTTGCTTGATCGTACCGTCAGAGCGAACCACCATTTCATTGAACAATTTCGGGTTGGCAAATGTCGCACGCTGTGCCGTCAAATGGTCACCGCGGTGGGTTGCATAAGAGTTAAAGTCTTCTTCAGGCACGCCCATTTTATGCAGATATTCACCCGCAGCCGAATCCATCATGATCGCATTCGATGGCGATAAATGGTCTGTGGTGATGTTGTCAGGCAAGATCGCAAGCGGACGCATATTTGCAAGTGTACGCGGTGCAGCCAAAGCCCCTTCCCAATACGGCGGACGGCGGATATAAGTACTTTGCGGACGCCAGTCGTATAGTGGGCTTGCCGCTTTTTCACGCTCACCCAAGTCAAACATTGGGATATACACTTTCTTAAACTGTTCAGGCTTCACCGCTTCTTTTACCAACGCATCAATTTCAGCATCAGACGGCCAAATGTCTTTCAGGTAAATTGGATTTCCATCTTTGTCATTACCCAATGAATCGGTTTCGATATCAAAACGAATCGTCCCTGCAATGGCATATGCAACTACGAGCGGAGGCGATGCCAAGAACGCTTGTTTTGCATAAGGATGGATACGGCCGTCAAAGTTACGGTTACCTGAAAGTACCGCAGTTGCGTACAAATCACGATCAATAATTTCTTGTTGGATTTTTGGATCTAAAGCACCTGACATACCATTACACGTGGTACATGCATACGCCACGATACCAAAGCCGAGCTTTTCTAAATCACCGAGTACACCAGCTTCTTCGAGGTATAAAGCCGCAGCCTTAGAACCCGGTGCAAAAGATGATTTCACCCAAGGTTTACGCACAAGTCCTAACTCATTAGCTTTACGTGCAAGTAAGCCTGCTGCCACGGTATTACGTGGGTTAGAAGTGTTTGTACATGAGGTGATTGCTGCAATGATGATTGCGCCATCAGGCATTAAACCTTCAGCTTCTTGCGCACGTGCTGCTTCTAAGTTACCTGCAATGCCTTTCGCTTTTAAATCAGCGGTTGATACACGTGCATGTGGATTCGATGGACCTGCAATATTACGAGTGACTTTTGATAAATCAAAACGTAGTACACGCGGGTATTCTGCCGCTGTCATATCCGACGCCCAAAGACCAATTTCTTTGGCATAGGTTTCAACCAATTTCACTTGATCCGCTTCACGGCCTGTCAATGTCAGGTAATCAATGGTGTTTTGGTCAATGTAGAACATCGCAGCCGTTGCGCCATATTCAGGGGTCATATTCGAGATCGTTGCACGGTCGCCTACAGACATACTGTCTGCACCTTCACCGAAGAACTCTAAATAAGCACCGACGACACGTTCTTTACGCAAGAATTCTGTAAGCGCTAACACGATATCAGTTGCGGTGATGCCTGCTTTACGCTGACCGACAAGCTCTACACCAATGATGTCTGGCAGACGCATCCAAGACGCACGTCCCAGCATCACGTTTTCAGCTTCGAGTCCTCCGACACCGACAGAAATCACACCCAATGCATCAGTATGCGGCGTATGTGAGTCTGTACCCACGCAAGTATCAGGGAATGCTAAACCATCACGGTTTTGAATCACTGGAGACATTTTCTCCAAGTTGATTTGATGCATGATGCCGTTGCCCGCAGGGATCACATCGACATTTTCAAATGCTGTTTTGGTCCATTCAATGAAATGGAAACGGTCTTCGTTACGGCGGTCTTCAATCGCGCGGTTTTTCTCAAATGCGTCAGGGTCAAAACCGCCAAACTCTACAGCTAGAGAATGGTCAACAATCAGCTGCGTTGGAACAACAGGATTGACTTTTGACGGGTCGCCACCTTGGTCAGCAATCGCATCACGCAAGCCTGCAAGGTCAACCAATGCGGTTTGGCCTAAGATGTCATGGCACACCACACGTGCAGGGTACCAAGGGAAATCGTGGTCTTGTTTACGGTTAATCAGTTCTTTTAACGACTGTTCTAAGATTGCAGGGTCGCATTTACGAACCAACTGCTCTGCAAGGACTTTAGATGTATATGGGAGTTTTGCGTATGCGCCTGGCTGAATATCTTCTACGGCTTGGCGTACATCGAAGTATTCTAGCTGGGTGCCTTGCAGCGGTTTACGGTAGTTGTTGTTCATAGCGTTCCTGCCCTCGGTCTTTCATTTTTTTGCGTTGTCTTTTTCATAGACTATTCATCTTTGTTCGATAGGCATACTACACTGCCGAAAACCCATTTCCCAAATCTGATATATTTCATAGAGTTAAATATAAAAACAGGGGTTTTTGAAATATTTAGTTACACTAACTTTGGAATATTCGCTCTAAATGTGAATTTTTTTGAAAAATAGCTGCAAATCCGCCTCATTCTTTAGTCTAAGGAAAATTGCACTGCATAATATTTAATCTAAATATCAACCAAATTGATTAAAAATCAGTCTTATCAATTTTAGTATTTAATAATCAAGGCATTAAATTACTTCATTAGCTCATTGCGCCTTAAAGCCATAATGTGAATCAAAACACTGTTTTATTATTTATTTCATCTTAATTCTCAATTTATCCCTATTTGCAGGGATAGCGTCGAATCACCCCTCTCTCAGATAATAAAAGCACGACATACAAGCACAGTAATTCGCTGTACTCGCCAAAATAATCACAATATTTACAAAACCTTAGCTAAATAAATCAGCGACTACTGTTCTACCGTCATTATGCTTTGGGGAAAGATCATGACAAAATTTAAAACCATCATTGGGGCTGGCTGCCTCTTAAGCTGTCTCAGCTTCATTGCCTGTGGCGACAACGACCAATCAACAATAGATTCGACGACTCAAGAAGAGGAAGTAGACTCACCGACAGTCGTCTCGAATCCACCACGTTTGAAAGCCAATGCACAAGGTGAGCATGAACTGCTAATTGCCTATAAACGCCAAGCCTTATACGACCCTGAAACGGGTGAAAATGACCTATTACAGGTCAGAGGCTATCTGACTAAACCTGAACTCTGGAACTCGAAAAATAGCGATGGCAGTGTTTCGGATGTGTTGGTTGGCCCACAAATTCGTGCGAAACAAGGTGACAATTTAAAAATTCATCTGGTCAATCATCTTCCTGTTGAATCGACGGAGACCTGTCCAAGTCCAGTGACCAATATTAACCAAGGGAACTGTTTTAACACTACAAATTTACATACACATGGTCTTTGGGTTAGCCCGCAAGGAAATAGTGACAACGTATTTTTGAGCTTAAAACCTCAGCAAGATTTTCATTACGAATTTAAGATCGAACCGAATCATCCTGCGGGAACATTTTGGTATCACTCGCATGTGCATGGTTCAACCGCGATTCAGGTCTCAAGTGGCATGGCTGGCCCTTTGATTATTGAGGGAGAGCGGAAACCTGTCATTCGTCAGGGGCAAATTCAGCAGACTGGAGATTTGGACATCTTATGGAAAAATCAAAAAACCCAGCAGTATGACCATGAAAAAATCATGCTATTCCAGCAGATTCAATACAATGAAGATTGCGACAGCAATTTAAGCCAAGTGAATGGTACACCCTGCATCTATAGCTTAGAAGATTATTCAAAACTCGATATACCCACCTCATGGGCGGATGAAAATCGTTTTACCAGTATCAATGGCAAAATGTTTGGTGAAATTAAGGTGGATCAGAACCAATACCACCGCTGGCGCATGATTCACGGCGGTATCCGTGACACCATTGCTTTGACCATCAAAGAACTGCCAGATTCTACGCTCTTTACCGCAAAGCAAACCCTGAGCGAATGTCAAAAGTATCAAAGCAAGTCGATGTCTTCAGAGTTTAAAACGCTGAAAACATTACCGTTGTATACCCTTGCACAAGACGGCTTGACCATGGGGAAAATCCAAAAGCACGGGATTGAAATTTTTCAGCCGGGTTATCGCTTTGATGCCATGCTCTCCTTCCCGACCACCAATAAATACTGTGTATACGATGCCAAGCTGAATCTAGAAGATGAAATTAATGCGCCTGAATCAAGTCCGTTACTTCGTCGCGCACCAGAAGAAAAACTCAATACACAACTCCTCGGTTGGGTCAATGTGCAAGCAACTCAACTACCGCAGCAAACACCGTTTAACTTCTTAAAAAGTCAGGCCACCCAACTAAAACTGGCACCAGAAGTGATTGCACAGCTCGAACAGGGTGATTTATCAGCCTTTATCTCTCATGCGAGTTTAATGACTGCTGAAGTCGATGAAATGCTCAAAACGATGGCGAAGCAAATCACCAACTTTGACATTCTGTTCAATACAGATGGCAGCTTTAAATTTGGTATTCGTCATGCCGAAGAAGGTACCTTGATCAGCTTTGGCGATGCCTACCATGATGAAGACCATACCCACCATAGCTATGTCCGCAAGCTTCCAATCGGGCAAACTCAAGAGTGGGAGTTAAGCAGTAATGTTGCCAGTCATCCCTTCCATATTCATGTCAATCCATTCCAAGTGGTGAAAATATTGAATGAAAATGGTGTCGATGTCAGTGCGATCGGCAGCTCAGATAAAGATGGTGCAGGAAATATTGACTCGCAATATCATGGAATGAAAGGCGTTTGGAAAGATACGCTCTTCGTCAAACAGGGCTATAAAATCTTTGTACGCAGTAAATACGAAAAATTTGAAGGCGACTTTGTGCTGCACTGCCATATTTTAGACCATGAAGATCAAGGCATGATGGAAACCGTGCGTATTTGTGGCGATCAATATGATTGTAATAGTGAACCGCCTTCGCATCATTCCACTATGGATATGACTGCAAGCGATATGCCGACACACAATCACTAAGACAGATCTCTGCTGTACAAAAGCCCATATCAATATGGGCTTTTTGTTTGCCTAACACTGCGGCTTGCTGCAAAATAACATGATTAATGATATCTAAAATTTATACTGAGGCTGGTCATGACAACGTCTATGGCATTCACATCTTTTTCTCTCAACGGTGTCGATGCACAAAAATTTCTACAAGGGCAAGTGACTTTGCATGTTGAACGCCTTGAAGAAAATGCAACACGTTATACCGCAATCTGCGACCTCAAAGGCCGTATTCATTTTGGTTTATGGCTTACCAAACACAGCGCTGAAAGTTTTGTGATTGTGACGACACAAGATCAAGCCGAAGAATTTGCCAAACATATTAAAAAATATGGTGCATTTTCTAAGATGAAACTTGAAGAAACTGGTACAGTTTTTCCAAGTTTAGTCGGTGATGACACGACTTTTGCTTCAGCGCCGACGGATATTGCAGCATGGGAAGTTCAAGCCATTCAAGCGGGTCAGGCCTATATTGACCAAGCGATTGAACATGTGTTCCAACCGCAAGAGTTACGTCTACATCAGCGTGAAGGCGTCCACTATGACAAAGGCTGTTATTTGGGTCAGGAAGTGATTGCACGTTTATGGTTTAAAGCCAAACCGAAAGCTTGGCTGCATGCGATTTCAGGTACAGGCGCTGCTCCTGCACAAGGCGAACAGCTGAATAAAGGCGTACAAGTCGTCAATAGCGCGGCTGTAGATAATGGTTATGTGGCTTTAGTGGTTGCTCGTCCAGAAGCTTTAGAAGAGTTAGATGTGACAGTTTTAGCCTTGCCTGAAGCATTGAATGGTGATGTGGCACGTCCGCAGTCAGCTTAGATAAATTCAGAAGATAGCTACATTTAGCTATCTTCTTTTACAATAAATCTAAGTTTTAAATTTTAAAATTCATCATGTTAATTTGACTATTTTTAAACTAAAATGCACTCCGAATTTTAACAATAAACTATATAACGATGCATCAGACACAATTTCAAGACCCAAAGCACAAGATCATTGCCCTTTATTACGGAATTTTTGCCCTTCTAGGCATGGTCATACTCGGCAATCAATTGCTTTCAATTCAGCTATCTCTACTTGTTTTGATTATTATTCTTGTACTGTATGCCCAACTCTTTTTCATGCTAATGGGCGCTATCAAATATTGGAAAAGAGATGTTCTAGGCTTGAAAATACTGTTTTGGATCAGCTTAAGCCTTGTCCCGATTATTATCACACCCTTAGTCATTTACTATCCAAAAGTAACAACTGGCTTTTTTCTCTTTATGCAAAGCTCTTTTGGCTTCAGTAGCACAGGCTTCGAGTTTCATGTTGCCTACGACACCCAACTCACCCTCTTAAATACATCTTTTTGGGGAATTGGAATCAATCTTATTGAATTTTTTCTATGGTTACGCTTTAAGAATATTGCAGCAAATAATCATATTTCGATTGCCCATTTCAAGAATGAAGACTTAGAACTGAAACGCTATGATTAGCCATTTTTGACCGTATATAAACTAGAATTCTGACATCTGGTCTGACCATCCCTAAGCACTCAAAGCCAAAGCCTAAAGACTTTGGCTTTTTAATCACTAATTTTTTCCCTCACATAATAAATCACCCCTGCCCGATCATCCGAAAAATAAAAAGATTTTTTATCGATCTTATAAATATCTGCAGGCCGCCCAATTACCGTTTTACCGAATAAAAAACCATCCATAAAGGTTTCAAGTTTTTGTCCTTTACGCATAATTGCAATTTGATAGCCATGACCAATCGCCTCATCGGTAGAGCCATGCAAGGCTACTAAAAATGCATTTTTAATGGCGGTATCAGTATGGGGGTCATCAAAATAATCAAAACCCAATGCAGATGAATGCGAAGGGAAATAAGCATAGGGCGATGGAACATTTTTACAGCCAGATGCACGTTTAAATTTAGGGTCCGCCAAGACATTGCCCAGCCATGAATAACATGCGAGCCAACCATAATCGACATCCTGTTTTAGCGCATAAAAAGTTTCATTTGGCTTTTTACGTCCCAAATGATCAGAACCTTGATTGGTCGCAAAATAGAAATCTACCGATCCATTTTAATCCAACTGCATTACGCAAACCTGTCGCATAAAACTTTTGCTCTGAACCATCAGGATTCATCTCGATGACTGAAGCCCGTACTTTTTCTTTCTCTACACAGGCATTACAACTCGAACCGACAGATACATAAACTTTTCCATTTCCACCAATAGCAATCGTCCGTGTCAGGTGCCAACCGCCGTATTTATAACTCAAACCATAATCTGGAAATGTCGCTAAAACTTCAGCCTTACTCGAAGGCTGAGTTTCTACTTTGTTGAATTTTTGCCGTGTCAGTCGATGCGTTTCCGCCAAATAGAGCCAATCCTGTCCTTGAGCATCGGTATAAAACTGAACTGAATTTGGATTTCTCAAACCAGTCAAATAAGGAATGATTTTGCCAAATTTACCTGTGTCAGCATTCCAATCATCCAATATATACACAGTACCTTTTTTATTATCTATTAGATCATACATATCCGTGACAAACATTCTGCGATCAGGCGCTTGCGAAAAAAAGCGTACCCGTTTGAGACCTTCAGCAGCAGGAATGATCTCGAAATTTGCAGGCAAATTTAATGAAAACTGCTTGCCATTTTTTAAATGGATTGGATGCGGTACAAGTTTGGGTTGTTGAGCCCAACTGGTCATTGAACAGACGAAACCAAGGATCAAGATGGCGCTTATTTTTATCATATTTAAATACATCTCAATGAATCATGTATATCTATATTCATCATAGATACCTTGTATCTATTTTATTCAATTTTTATTTTTATAAAATATTATACTTTTGAAAATTAAAGTTTTTTTAAATCACATACGCTGTTGCAGTACACAACAAACAAAAATAAGGAGGAATTTATTCCCCCTCACTTCTTCGTTTTTAAATTATGATTTTAATCAAAATCCATGAAATAACTTATTCATATCTTTGCATACATATTCTTTAAAATGATAGGCGCGCGCATGTTTAGCATCAAATTTAGCTTCCAAATCGCCTTTTTTGAAAATATAAACACGATCCTCTTTACTGACTAAAAACTCTGCACCCAGTTTCATCAAAAGCGCATCAATTTTATCTTCATCTGCAATCGATTCATCTGCATTAATTTTATCGTAATTGCGTTTAATGCCTTTAATAAACATCGCGCTGCCTCAGAGAAAATAACAATGCGCGATTAAATCAGAGTCCTGCTTTTTTGCAAAGGCTTTTGATGCAATAAAGTCATGGCATTTAAAGTGCTAACGGCAATCAACATTATTTTATAAAAACGCTTTAAATCACAATTCCTCACTTTACATTTACGTAAATCTACCTATGATGTAAAAACCGACAAAAATAACCACCAAAACACATAAACGGAATTATGTGCATGATTTACAAAAGGTTTTAAGATGAAAAAAATCCTACTTGCAAGCATTTTGGCAATGAGCACTCAATTCGCTTTTGCTGAAACTAAAACAGATGCCGTCGATCCTGAATTTGCTAAAGTGGAAGCCATGGTCAAGGCCAAAGATATGAATGGCGCCTACCAAACACTGAGCAAGCTTGCAGCAAAAGGTAATGCTCAGGCCATTTATAATTTGGGCTATCTTACTCAAACAGGTCAAGGCGTAGCGAAGGATGAGAAAAAAGCCATCCAACTCTATGAACAGGCTGCAGCCAAAGGTTACCCAGTTGCTAACTATGTTTTAGGTAAAAATTATGCAACGGGCACACTGGGCTTAAAACAAGACACCAATAAGGCCAAACAATATTTAGAACGCGCATCTTCGGCTGGTTTTGATGATGCCTCCATCGACTATGCCATTTTACTTTTTGCAGAAAATAAACCTGAGTCAGATAAATTGGCGCTCAGTAAACTTGATCCGCTGATTAAAAAAGGCAACTACCCTGCGATTCATGCCAAAGCACTTTATGACATCAGTGCTGGCTTTAAAGCTAAAAATGAAAAGCCTATTCAACAAGGTCTAAATAGCATTCAAGAGTTAGCGAAAAAAGGTTATGTCCCTGCATTGATGGCAGTGGGCAATATGTTTGTAAATGGCAATATCATCCCGCAAAATTTGCCTGAAGCTAAAAAAATATTTAGCGCATTAGCCAAAGAAAATATTCCGCAAGCTAAAGAATCTTTGGCAACCGTGGATAAAATGATTGCTGAACAAGCCAAAGCGCCAAAAGCCAATGCGAAAAAGAGTTAATTGAGCATTAAAAAAAGCCCTGCACATGCAGGGCTTTTTTCATGGGTTTAAGCAAATCTTGAGCTGATCAAAATCACGCCCACCACAAACTGATTAATACGCCTGTTACGACAAATCCCAAGATGGTACTCATCAACAAAGGCGTTAAGGTCTTTTCATTTAAGCCATAAACTTGCCCAAGCATGGCAAAAATCGTCGGCATCGGCAATGCGGCAATAATCGTCCCTGCATATAACATCTCTTGGCTGACATCGGTCAAATAACGTAAGCCTAAATAAGTCAGTAAAGGCATCACCAAGTTGCTTGAAATCACCAAATAGAAGCTCTGAGCATTCACATACTTTAAGCTCATACCGACAATCCCTCCACCAATTGCAAACAGTGCCAGTGGTGAAGCCGTTTGACCTAACATCGCTAGTACATCATTGATTTGATGAGGCAAACGAATTTGGAAAATTGCAAACCCAATCCCTAGCATTACCCCTGCAAAGAGTGGATTTTTTAACAGGGTCATTAAGGTATTTTTGATGATATCGCCAATATTGGCTTTTTGCTGTGAACTTCCTAATTGTGCAAGGACCAGCACCGTTGGAATCAGCAGCACACTTTCAATGATGACGATTAATGAGGTATAGGTCATCGCATTTTGACCGACCAATAAGCTTAGGACTGCAGTGCCAATTAAGCCTGTATTTGACATGCCAGCGCCTAATGACAGTACCGCTGTTTGCGACATATTATTTTTAAAATGTGTCGACAATAGCCAATAGGCCATGCCATACAGTAAAAAAGTGACTCCGGTATAAACAAAGAAATAGCCGGGATACCAAATTTGATGCAAATCTTTAGAAGCTAATGACTGAAAAAACAAAGCCGGCAGTGCAATCTTAATCACAAATGCACCAATGGTTCCAACTTGTTCTTTGCTCAATAAACTACATTTTACAGACAGATATCCCAAGGCCAAAAGAAAAAAGATTGGACCAATCACCTCAAAGACCATACGAAATACCCTGTGTAATAGACTCTTCTATCCACACCCTCAACCTGAGAGTGTAGATAGGACCGCTATAAATTTTGAAAATTAGAAAGCCGTAAATTGACTTCTTTGTGCATGTGGCTGACAGCGTAAATACTGCGGAGAAATTTTTAGGTTTTCACCGAGTTCAGCAGCGGCATGCCATGGCCAACGCGGGTCATATTGAATTGCACGAGCAAGACCAATCGCATCTGCCATGCCATATTGTAAGATGCCTTCGGCTTGCATTGCTTCGGTAATTAAACCCACAGCAATTACGGGAACCTGAACGGCTTGCTTAATGGCTTCAGCAAAAGGCACTTGATAACTGGCTTGTAATTGAATTTTTTGCGCAACATCTAAGCCGCCACTAGAAACATGAATATAGGCTGTGCCTAGTTGTGCAAGCGCTTTTGACAAACCAACAGCCGAGTCTAGATCCCAACTCGGTGCTTCAGTATATTCCATCCAATCAGTTGCAGAAATACGTACCCCAATTGGATAATCTTCAGGAACGGCATTTTTCATGGCTTGGAACACTTCAAGCGTCAGCCGAATGCGATTTTCCAGACTGCCACCATATTCATCGCTACGCTGATTCGACAATGGCGACATAAATTGATGCAGCAAATAACCATGTGCGGCATGTAGCTCAATTAAGTCAAAGCCTGCATCTACCGCTCGTTTTGCTGAATCGGCAAAGTCTTGAATGATCTGCTGGATTTCATCTCGACTTAAAGCATGGGGTGCATGATCTGTGGGATTAAAGGGCAAATTACTGGCTGACACGGTTTGCCATCCTTGAGGATGATTTGGAGGTAATTGTCCACGTCCTGCCCACGGTTTATCTGTCGATGCCTTACGACCCGCATGTGCCAGTTGGATAGCAAATGGCATAGGTGAAAGTGATTTCACCTTAGCCAATAGTGCCTTCATCTGTGCGCGTTGCATATCATTCCAAAGGCCGAGGTCTGCATAGCTAATGCGCCCCTCTGCCTGTACAGCTGTTGCCTCGACGATACAAAGTCCGGCACCTGACAAGGCATAATTCGCCCATTGTTGTTCATGCCAATAGCTTAACTCCCCTTGCTCATTGGCAGAATATTGACACATAGGTGCAATCACGATTCGATTAGTCAGCCCCAATGTTCCAAACTGAATTGGTTGAAATAACAACGCCACATTACTCTCCTTTTAGAAGGCTTTGGTCACACTTAATCCTGCACTCCAATTCAAACCATCAGCAGGCTCATAATAACGATAGACGCCTTGTGATCCTGATGTATTGACGATAACTGAACCCACATAGTCTTCATCAAAAAGATTATCTATTCGTGCATAGCTACGTACTTTCCAATCATTGTTTTTCCACAAATAGCCAACATTAACAGACGTCACGCTATAGCTTGGAGCTGTTTCTGAATTAGCATCATTGGCATAAATCTTGTCCATATAACGCACTTCAACACCCGCATTAAAACCAGCTTCAGGTTGCCATCCTAGCGCAGCATAAGCTTGGTTCTTTGCAATACCTGGGATGTAATTCCCCTTTTCAATTGCTAAACCATCAGAATTTGAATAGGGAGAATCAAATTTTGCATCAATATAGCTATAGCTCGCTTGTGCTGTTAAATCGTTCCAAAGTTTATGTTGCCAAGAAAACTCAATACCTTTTCTCAATGTTTGATCGGCATTTTTATAAACTGTGCGACCTGCATCACTCAGGTATGAAACAATATCATCATGCGTTTTTGTATAAAAACCTGCCAAAGTGAATAAACCATAATCATTTTGCGCCTTAAAGCCTAACTCATAGTTATCACTTGAAGATGGATCTAAATCATTATTTATTCCGCCGATGATTTGACTCGGTTCAACTGGATCTAAACGGTAGGCACTTTCTGTAAAGGTCGGTGTTTCAAAACCTTTCGCAAAACTGATATAACTCGTCAAATCAGGAGTAATTTCCCAAGATAATGCCGCTGATGGTAAAAATTTATCATACTTATTTTTACCACTATCATCACCATTAGCTAAATAGCGATCTTTAGATTCATAACGAACATTGCTATAACGCAAGCCAGTGTCTAATCGAACTGTAGGTAAAAATTGCCATGAAGCTTGTAAATAAGGATCTATATTCCAAAGGGTATTATTTTCTTCTCGGCGTAAATTTCCCTTATGACCAAAATCATAATCTGTTGCAGAAGTATTAACAGAAGTTCTTTTGAAATTTTCATAACCACGTCGTTCTTCATCCATTTGATCAACAGCCAAGCCTAAGCTAAAACGTGTATTTGGCAATAAATCCTTACCTGTCCAACGGAAATCTGCTCCATAATAATCCCTATCAAAATCAATCACCCCACCTGCATGCTCGGGATTTCTTTGCACAGTATTTGGAATACCTTGATACTGAGTGACTTCACGATGTCCTATATAACCCATTACATAAATTTCATGACGATCATTGATTGGTTTAGTCCAAGTTAAACCTGTTTGTGTTTGTTGAATCTCTTTACGTACATCATATTTCAAAACATTTGCTTGAACTTGCTTAGGATTTTCTTTCCATTCTTGTTGACTCAACCCTTGTGGATCATCGGCATTAATATCCACATGATTCACAATCCAATTGACCTTGGAACCATCATCCAAATCCCACGTCAGTTTTGCATTGCTGAGTACCTTATTTGCAGCACTATGATCACGGTAGCCATCGGTTTCAAAATAAGAAGAACTCACGACATAGCTAGGCTCATTGGCCCGTTCTGAGCCACCTTGCAGTACAATATCAGCACGACTTTTATGATGACTTCCGCCCGAATAACCAAGTTCGATCGAGTCTTTTCCTGTGCCTTGCTTGGTCGTTGTTAAGATCGCCCCACCAGATGAGTTACCGTATAAAGAGGAAAATGGCCCGCCCAGTACCTCGATATGATTTAAGCTACTCATATCGATATTTGACGTCTGTCCCTGACCATCCGGCATGGTCGCAGGGATTCCATCAACATATAAACGGATACCACGCACACCAAATGTTGAACGTGCGCCAAAGCCTCGCATAGACAGTTGCAAGTCTTGTGCATAGTTTTCACGGTTATTCAGTTGTAGTCCGGGCACACCTTTTAAGGTTTCAGACAGATTCACACCCGTATTGTTGTTATTTTCAGCCTGCTGTACACGGTATACCGATGCCGGTGTTTTTAACCATGTGGTATTGGTTCGTGGTGCTTCAATGGTAATCTCAGGAAGTAAAACAGGTTCCGTAGAACCTGTTTCTGCATACAACTGTTGGCTAATACATGCCGTCAGGCAAAGTAAATGTGTCTTAAATGATGTGACGTTAAATTTACTTTGCATAGAGCACCTATTTTAACATTAGAATATTACCTTAGAGCTTAAACCAATTAGGAAAGCATCATCAACCCGATTTGTTGAGCCTGGGTTAATCACATATTGTAAACTTGGACGAATCATCAACCATTTTGTCGGGTTATGGCTATAGTTCAACTCGACATTATATTCTGCACTTGCATCAAATTTCTCAGCAGAAAGTCGATCATTGACATGCACACGGTTCACGCCCAAGCCAACCATATCGTTAGGCAAACGATCGGCCAATCCAATGTATTTCAAACCCAACTGCTGTGAGTTATCAACTTTTGTGGTGACACGATCATGCCAAGTAAAATTGGCAAAGCTATGCAAACCACGTTTGCCTTCACCTGTAGACGTTAACTGTTGCTCAATCGCAACCCAACCACCAAAGGTACGATCTTCTGCTTCACCCGAAATAATGTCTTTTTGATTTTTGACATTATCTGCGGTGTTGTACATCGCACCAAAGCGGTAGCTCCCCGGTAAGCCATTTACAAATGATTTTGGTGTCCAAACCAATTCTACTGGAATAGTTACGCCATCAGCATGATCTGTATCTAGACTCCAACCTTGACCTTCTGCTTTGGCATTACCATTGTCAGGGTTAAATTCATAAACACCGACTTGTGCCGCAAGTTCTGGCGTTGCTTGGTATTTCACACGTCCACCCCATTGTGAAACTGGAGTATTCATCCACATAGAACCTTGCCATTTACCCATTTGCGCTGCACAAAATGCGGTGCTGGCAAAGTCACATGCCATCACGTTAAAGTCCATACCTAGACCTAAACGACCTGCTTTTACACTAATGCCTTGTTCTTTGAAATTCTTTTCAATCGAAAGCTCGGTTAAGCGGCTGTCTTGGTTACCACGGCCAAAATTGGCTTGTGCATTTGCCAATTGAGGAACATCCCCTTGCAAATCACGAACTGAGGTACTTTGACCTTGACGAGCAGTCATTACAGCACGCACAGTCACGCCATCCCAACCTGCGAGTTTTTCCATATCAAGCTGTGTACCTAACCACAATTGGCTGGCTACCGTTGCTGAATGTCCCGGATTACGACCGCCATCGGCAAGATAGGCAGCATCAGCAGCAATATTGGCCTCAAACTTCACACCTTGTTGTGCAAGTTCGGTACGTTTACCATCCCAATCCCCGAGCATGTACTGACCTTTAGTGTCGAATGCTTCTGTGGCGTGAACATGTGTCATGGCTGCTGCAACAAATGCAGGTAGAAGAGCTAGACTGTATTTTTTCATGGTAAAACCTAAATCTGGAGAGAGTCTCTAGACAAGCCACAAGGCTTGAAATCTAATGTCACAAAAATTACATAATTTTTCACGTTCTATCTCAGCATTATTTTTATCATTCACCAAACTTTAATTTATCAATAAGTGACTTTAAATAAATCTATTGTTATGCAATATTTTTAGTAATTATTTTTCAATATCTTATATATCTATTAATTCAATTGTTTAACTTCTGATCGCTTTTTCAAACTCATTATTGTGACTTGTTGGTTTATTATTCTCACAATTAATAATCAATAACCTATTCATACACTCCCTTAGGCCGCGATGAAACTTGCATTATGTAGGGCTAGACCCAATAGTATGCATAACTTGAATGATCCATTGCTTCGACCTTTATGCCTGAATTACCAGAAGTAGAAACCACTAAAACCAGTTTATTGCCATTATTGAATGAAAAGGTTCTCAAAGTTGAGGTTTTTCAGTCGAGCCTGCGTTGGCCTATTCCTGACGACATTCAAAAACTCGTCGGTCAAAAGCTGCTTCAGCTCAGCCGTCGATCAAAATATATTTTGGCTGAATTTGAACATGACTGCATGCTGTGGCATTTGGGCATGTCTGGCAGTTTTCGGATTTGTGAAGGTGATGAAGCATTACGAAAGCATGATCATCTGGTGATTCATTTTGAAGATATGCAATTACGCTATCACGATCCACGACGTTTTGGCTGTATTTTATGGTTAGATGCATCGTCTCAAAGCAAACTGATTGACACGCTTGGCCCTGAACCGCTGAGTGATGACTTTAATGCTGAATACTTATTCCAAAAATTTAAAAATAAGCAGACCAGTATCAAAGTATCGATCATGGACAATCATATTGTGGTTGGTGTCGGCAATATCTATGCAACGGAAAGCTTATTTAACTTAGGCATACACCCTGCGCAGCCTGCATCAAGTTTGAGTTTTGAACAAGTTGAAAAAATGGTCATCGAAATCAAACGTATTTTAAAACAGGCAATTGATTTAGGCGGTTCGACGTTACGTGATTACACCAATGCGATGGGCGAAAATGGTTATTTCCAACAAACTCTGCTCGCCTACGGACGTGCCGGTGAAATGTGCATCAACTGTGAAACCATCTTGCAAAATATCAAACTAGGGCAACGTGCATCGGTGTTTTGCCCAGAGTGTCAGCCTTTAAAAAAGGTTAAAATGCTGACTAAGAAAACCGTGAAAGGAAATAAAGCATGAAGTCTGCGATTGTTCGCCACATATTAGTCAAAGATAAAGAACTATGTGAGCAACTGAAAAAGAAAATCAAAGGCGGTGCGGACTTTGCCAAAATTGCGAAGCAGCATTCGACATGCCCTTCGGGTAAAAAAGGCGGCGAGCTTGGCGACATTAAAAAAGGCCAGTTGGTTGGCCCAATTGATAAAGCGGTATTTACCCTACCTGAACGTGAACTGCATGGTCCGATCAAAAGCCAATTTGGCTGGCATTTATTAGAAATTAAGTTTCGGATGTAACATAGCACCCACATTGAACATGCTATAACGAGTATATCGCGAATATGTGCTTTTCATCTTAAAGCACATAATCCCAGTATTTTTTTCAATCGTTCAGAACATTGGCTGGCGGTTTTCAATCATATAATATAAATCATAGCAACCAGATAACATTGCACTAAATCAATTCTACTTAATAATAAACAAAGGACATTCCATTGGGCTATTACAACTATTTTCGTCTTGGCACTGTCGATACAACAGATTTTACAATCATTCGAGGTGAACGAAAGCATGCACTTATCCAAGCATTATATGATGATCAAGATATGAACCCTCATAGTGAAGTCCAGTTGGCACTAGATTTAGATGGGAATCGTAACGATGAATCAAAATGGTATGATGCGATACAGCAAATTAGCAAATTATCCAAAAATCACCCTTTAGTCTTATTTATATTAGGTCAACAAGCCTGCGCACCCGAATCACCTGAAGAAGCAAATGAAGTATTTACAGGCATTCGAAATGGCATTGTTTTTTCGACATCAGAACCTAAGTTTATGAAAATGACGCCTCAACAAAATTCACAATAAAAAACGGCGCTTTAAGCGCCGTTTTCACTGCTAAAGGATTAACCTTTACGTTTTAATTCATCACGAATTTCACGAAGTAATTCGATATCTTCTGGAGTCGCCTCTGGAGCTGGCTCTTCAACTTTTTGACGGCGCAATTTGTTCATCAATTTCACTAACCAGAATACGACCCATGCCAAAAGCAAGAAGTTGATTAAGATAGTTAAGAAGTTACCGTAAGCCAACACATTAAGGCCTGCATCTTGTGCAGCTTTGAGCGTGGTGAGGTTATTTGGATTATCGCCCAATACTAAGAACCAATTTGAATAATCAACGTCACCACCAAGGATCCAAGAAATAAAAGGCATGATAATGTCTTTTACCATTGAATCGATGATTTTACCGAAAGCACCACCAATGATGACACCTACAGCCAAGTCCATCACGTTGCCTTTTACGGCAAATTCTCTAAATTCTTGAATAATACTCATGTGATCTCCAGAAATTTTTTCAGCTTTAATTTTGTGACGAAGTATACATTATATCTGTATAACTATTTCCACCTAATTTACTTGGTTTTTATTAGATTCTAAATGCCATGTATAAAAATTCACACAAAACATTTTTGATTTTGGTAATACATTCTATTAAAAAGGATTTATCAAAATTATGCATGTCGAATTAAATGAATAAAGTCATTCAATTTTTGCATTTTTATTCAAAACGCCCATGCATAAAAAAACCGCTAACCTAAGTCAGCGGTTTTTTTGAAACTGTAAAATTAAACGTTACGGTTACGTTTACGTTCGTTTTCAGTCAACCAGCGTTTACGGATACGGATTGACTTAGGCGTTACTTCAACTAATTCGTCGTCTTCAATAAATTCAAGCGCTTGTTCAAGCGTAAATTCAATGTGCGGAACAAGAGTCAACGCATCATCAGTACCAGAAGCACGTACGTTAGTTAGCTGTTTCGCTTTAGTTGGGTTAACAGTCATGTCGTCTGAACGTGAGTTAATACCAACGATCATACCTTCATAAACTTCTAACTGAGGTTTAGCGAATAGACGGCCACGGTCTTGTAAGCTGAATAGTGCATAGCCCAAGCAAGTACCTTGAACCATAGAAATCAACACACCGTTTTGACGTTTCGCAACAGTACCTTGTTTCATTGGACCGTAGTGCGAGAAGCTTGAAGTCATGATACCTGTACCTGAAGTCATAGTTAAGAATTCAGAACGGAAACCAATCAAACCACGTGAAGGAACTGTTGCTTCAATACGGATACGGCCTTTACCGTCAACTTCCATATTGGTCATTTCACCTTTACGGTGACCCATTTGTTCCATTACAGCGCCTTGGTGCTGCTCTTCAACGTCAAACGTTACGTTTTCGTATGGCTCTTGTTTTTCACCATCAATTTCTTTGATGATTACTTGTGGACGTGATACGCCCATTTCGAAGCCTTCACGACGCATGTTTTCAATAAGAACTGAAAGGTGAAGCTCACCACGACCAGATACTTTGAAACGGTCAGGACTGTCAGTATCTTCAACACGTAATGCTACGTTGTGAATCAATTCGCGATCTAGACGTTCACGGATATTACGTGAAGTTACGAATTTACCTTCTTTACCAGCAAACGGTGAGTTGTTTACTTGGAAAGTCATCGATACTGTAGGTTCGTCTACAGAAAGTGCAGGTAAAGCTTCAACTGCTTTTGGATCACAGATTGTGTCAGAGATATGAAGTTCATCAATACCCGTTACACAAACAATGTCACCAGCAGAAGCTGATTCAACATCGATACGCTCTAAACCATGGTAACCCATGATTTTTAAGATACGACCGTTACGTGTTTTACCGTCTTTGTCGATTACAGTTACAGGAGTGTTTAATTTCACTGAACCACGTTGAATACGACCAACACCGATAACACCTACGAAGCTGTTATAGTCAAGTGAAGACACTTGCATTTGGAATGGACCGTCAACGTCAACCGCTGGTGGTTCAACGATGTCTACAATTGTTTCGAACAATGGAGTCATGTCTTCAGCAAGTTCTTCTGGAGATGGACCAGCCACACCACGAAGACCTGAAGCATATACGACTGGGAAGTCTAACTGTTCGTCAGAACCACCAAGGTTGTCGAACAAATCGAATACTTGGTCAATTACCCAGTCTGGACGAGCGTTTGGCTTGTCGACTTTGTTAATAATTACGATTGGTTTCAAACCACGTGCAAACGCTTTTTGCGTTACGAAACGAGTTTGTGGCATTGGGCCTTCTTGAGAGTCAACAAGAAGAAGTACGCAGTCAACCATTGACATTACACGTTCTACTTCACCACCGAAGTCGGCGTGTCCCGGGGTATCCACGATATTGATACGGTATTCAGTGTTAGTACGCTTGTCTAACCATTTGATTGCAGTGTTTTTTGCAAGAATGGTAATACCACGTTCACTTTCAATAGCGCCAGAATCCATTACACGTTCGATCTCGCCTGCGCGATCGCCAAGAGCACCTGATTGCTGTAAAAGTTTGTCTACAAGAGTAGTTTTACCATGGTCGACGTGCGCGATGATGGCAATGTTACGGAGAGTTTTAATATCTGACATGTGAATTCGATACGCCTAAAGTTTGAGGGCAAATTATACAGAAAAAATATAGATTTTAGTAGTGACAGTTTATTGACAATCGCATTTTTTTTGACGACTGGCACGCTTTTGGTTTTGTAAAGCTGTGTAAACAGATTAGAATAGCGCCACCTAGCCTTAATTTTCAGTGCCGCATGTCTGATTTAAACCAATCTCCCGAAGCAAAAGATCAACTCGATTTAGTCTATGGATTGAATGATCGACCAAAACCTTTTATTGCTTTTCTCGCTGCGTTCCAACATTTATTGGCCATTATTGTCCCAATTGTGACGCCGGGTCTGCTGATCTGTTTGGCACTTGGTGTGTCAAAAGAAGACACCAATATGATTCTGTCGATGTCATTGGTGATCTCTGGTATCGCAACCTTTTTACAATGTAAAAAAGTCGGTCCATTTGGTGCAGGTCTCCTGATTGTACAAGGAACCAGCTTTAACTTTATTGGTCCTATTATCGGTATTGGTTCTGCAATGGTTGCGGCAGGTACACCTGTAGAAGCAGTTATGGCATCTATCTTTGGTGTGGTGATCGCGGGTTCATTCATTGAAATGGGTGTATCACGAATCTTACCGTGGGTGAAAAAACTGATTACCCCATTGGTAACAGGTATTGTGGTGCTATTGATTGGTCTGACTTTAATTAAAGAAGGCCTGATCAGCATGGGTGGTGGTTATCAAGCCATGGGCGATAAAACATTTGCCAATGCAGACAACCTCATCATGTCATGTACCGTTTTGGCACTGATCATTTTATTGAACCGTGTGCGTATTACATGGGTAAAAAGTTCTGCCATCCTAATTGCCTTAGTCGTGGGTTACATCCTTGCAGGCTTTATGGGTCATTTAAACTTTGATGGTTTAAAAGATGCGCCACTGGTTCAAATTCCAACACCGATGCACTTTGGCTTAAGCTTCTCGTGGAGCTTGTTTATTCCAATGGCATTTATCTACCTTGTGACATCTTTAGAAGCGATTGGCGATATTACCGCGACTTCTAAACTTTCAAATCAAGCTGTAGATGGCCCTGAATGGATGAAGCGTATTAAAGGTGGTGTATTGGTGAATGGTGCAAACTCATTCCTTGCCGGTATCTTTAACACGTTCCCTAGTTCTGTATTTGCGCAAAACAACGGTGTTATTCAGTTAACAGGTGTTGCAAGCCGCTATGTAGGGATTTGGATTGCTGCCCTCTTAGTTATTTTAGGCTTACTTCCTGCTGTAGCAGGTGTCATTCAAGCGGTTCCTCAAGCTGTACTTGGTGGGGCTGTAATGGTAATGTTCGGTGCTGTGGCTGCATCAGGTATTAATATCTTGTCAGGCATTCATTTAGACCGCCGCGCACTATTAATCATTGCGATTTCATTGGCATTGGGTCTAGGTGTTGCACAAGTACCACAAATCCTTGAACATCTTCCTGAATTGTTCCGTAATATCTTCAGTTCAGGCGTTGCCACTGGTGGTATCGCTGCCCTTATTTTGAATATTGTTCTTCCTGAAGTGAAGAAGTAAGTTCATTTGTCAAAGAACACTGCCTAGGTTCCGCCCTAGGCAGTGTTTTTTATGATGGAGAAATCTATGGATCTCACAAGTGAAGTCGTTATAAGACAGATCGATTTATTACAAGATCGCGTGCTTTTCGTAAATGCACCGACAGATGACTTACTCAGTCAATTGAATGACAATATTAAGCCATCGATTTGGTGCTGGAATTTTAATGATTTTCAGTACTTTCAAAATCAACAGTCAAACGTCCATTTTGGTGTCGATTATCCTGAAGGTCAGTTTGATCAAGCAGTTATTTTTGTTCCGAAATCAAAAGAGCTGCTAAATTATTTATTACACAATGTCGCAAGTCACCTTGCTCAAGGTGCGTCTATTTTCCTCGTGGGTGAGAAAAAAGGCGGTGTTGAACGCGCTGCAAAACAATTACAGCCCTTTGGTAAAACCCTAAAAATTGATAGCGCGCGTCACTGTCAAATGTGGCAAACCCTCTTAGAAAAAACTGTAACACTCAAGCCACTACAAGATTGGGTGCAAAAATATCCAGTTGAGACTCCAAATGGTGAGCTTACGATTTGCGCACTGCCGGGTGTATTTAGCCAGAACCGTTTAGATGTGGGTACGGCTACCTTATTGCCTTATTTATCACAGGTGACTTCGGGCAAAATTGCAGATTTTGGCTGTGGTGCGGGTGTTATCAGTGCTTATTTAGCCAAACTAAATCCTAAAAATCGTATCTTTGCCATGGATGTAGATGCCTTTGCACTGGCGTCTACACAAATGACATTTGAACAAAATTTGCTTGAACCTGAACAACTTGAGATTAAAGCGGTCACAGGAATCGAGGATGCTCCATTATTTTTACATGCCATAGTCAGCAATCCACCCTTCCATCAAGGGATTCAAACCGACTACAATGCCAGTGAAAATCTATGCAAAACTTCGCGCAGACATTTGAAGTCTGGGGGTGAGCTTTGGATTGTTGCCAACCGATTCCTCAATTATCCGACTTTAATTGAGCAACATTACGGTCAATGTACAATCAAAGCCGACCAACAAGGATTTAAAGTCTTGTTTGCGAGCACGCAAAAAAATCTTAAGGAACAATGATGAGCGAAACTCAAAAACCAGCTCAGCTTCAGCGTAAGTTGGGTGCTCGCCATCTCAACATGATTGCAATTGGTGGATCAATTGGTACAGGTTTATTCCTTGCCTCAGGTGCAACCATTGCCAATGCAGGCCCAGGTGGCGCCCTGCTTGCATACTGCTTAATTGGTATCATGATTTACTTCTTGATGACCAGTCTAGGTGAGCTTGCAACACATAACCCAACTTCGGGTGCATTCTTTACCTACGGCACCAAATATGTCGAGGGTGGTTTCGGCTTCGCTTTGGGTTGGAACTATTGGTATAACTGGGCAATTACCGTGGCATTTGAATTGGTTGCAGTCCAATTCATTATGAAATTCTGGTTTCCAGATATTCCGGGCTTCTACTGGAGTGCGATTTTCCTCGCAATCGTCTTTGCCATTAATGCGCTGACCGTAAAAGGCTTTGGTGAATCAGAATTCTTCTTTTCCCTAGTTAAAGTGCTCGCAATTGTTGCCTTTATCATTATCGGTTTGTTTATGATTGGCAAAATCATGCTGACACCGGGCGTAGAAACATTTGCCAACTGGACCAAGGGTGAAGCCCCATTTGTCGGCGGTTTATCTGCCTTGATAGGTGTGGCCATGATTGCCGGTTTCTCTTTCCAAGGGACTGAAATGGTTGGTGTGGCTGCAGGTGAATCGAAAGATCCTGAAAAGACCATTCCTATTGCCATCAAGCAAATTTTCTGGCGTATCTTGTTGTTTTATATTGTGTGTATTTTCATTATCGGCACTCTCATTGCCTATGATGACCCACGTTTATTACAAGCAGCATCTACTGAAAATATTGCACTATCACCATTTACCTTACTGTATGAAAAAGCAGGTTTTGCTTTTGCTGCATCGGTGATGAATGCGGTGATCTTGACTGCGATTTTATCAGCGGGTAACTCTGGTATGTACTCCTCTACTCGTATGCTCTTTGATATGGCACGTAAAGGCAGTGCGCCGAAAGTCTTTGGTCGCTTAGATGCACGTGGCGTACCAATGAATGCGCTTTATGCAACTACAGCGATTGCGGCACTGTGCTTCTTAACCACATTTATCGGTGAACAAGCGGTCTTTAACTGGTTACTGAACATGTCAGGTATGTGTGGCTTTATTGTGTGGCTCGGTATTGCAGTTTCACATTATCGCTTCCGTAAAGGCTACTTGGCTCAAGGCAATAAATTAGAAGATCTTGCTTACCGTGCAAAATTCTTCCCATTTGCACCGTGGTTTGCCTTTGTTTTGTGTGCCATCGTGGTCCTTGGTCAGAACTATCAAGCCGTTTTAGATGGTGAGTGGTTAGCCGTTGTTTCTACCTATATTGGTATTTTCTTATTCCTTGCCATTTGGTTCGGTTATAAGTGGAAACACAAAACTAAGTTTGTTTCATATCAAGAAATGGATGTAAAACCGATGAAAGTTGATCAAGAATAATGTGATCACTGAATAAAAAAAGCAGCTCCTAAGCTGCTTTTTTTATGGCTAAAATTGTATCTCAATACATTCACGCTTTAACAAAATATTTCGTGAGTGATGTTGAGGAATGATGTCTGATCTATCATCAACAACTGATAGGCTGACGCAATCATGTTAAGCAGCAAAATAAAAATGCCCAATGCAATGCATCAGGCGTTTGTTCAAAAGTAACTACGTTTTCAGGTTTGATTTTCAATACTTAAGAAGCATTATGCTGTTGTACAAAGGCAATAAACTCGTCTTCGCTCATCACAGGTACACCCAGCTTTTCAGCCTTTTCTAATTTAGAACCTGCCTTTTCACCTGCAACTACACATTTGGTTTTACCCGAAACACTACCACTGACACGTGCGCCTAAGGCTTGAAGCATTTGCGTCGCTTCATCACGCCCCATGGTACTCAATGTTCCAGTAATCACCCAACTCTCGCCATTCAGCGGCTGACGACTTGGTGCAACAGGTGCATCCCAATGAATCCCAGCTGCCAACAAACGATCAACCACTTCGAGGTTATGCGGCGCTTGGAAAAAGTCGACAATCCATTCAGCGGTAATATCACCAACGTCTGGCGTTTTTTTCAAGGATTTGAGATCTGCATGACGAATCGCATCAAAGGTTTGGAAGGTATTGGCGAGCATGCGTGCCGTGGTTTCACCCACGCCTCGAATGCCAAGTGCATAAATAAATGCGCCTAGTGTCGTTTTCTTACTATTTTCAATAGAATCGATGAGGTTTTGAACCGACTTCTCGCCCATTTTTTCAATAGTCAGTAATTTTTCACGATGCGCATGCAAGCTATAAATATCAGCAACATCTTTGAGCAGATCCAAATGTAAAAGTGATTCCGCCCAACGGTCGCCTAAGCCCTCAATGTCCATAGCTTTACGCGATACAAAGTGACGAATCGCCTCAATACGCTGTGCAGCACAGTACAAACCACCTGAACAACGTGCCAAGGCTTCACCTTCGGGCATCACCACTGGAGATGAGCAGACTGGGCAATATGCAGGTAACTGAACTTCTACCGTATCTACAGGACGGAATTCAGGCCATACTTTTTCCACTTTTGGAATCACATCGCCACTACGGTAGACACTGACTGTATCACCCACACGGACATCTAAACGGTGAATTTCACCAATATTATGTAGAGTGACATTGGAAACCGTTACGCCACCGACTGCAACAGGATTTAAACGTGCGACTGGAGTTAAAGTCCCTGTACGCCCCACTTGCCAATCAATATTTTCAACCGTCGTGAGCGCTGCAACTGCAGGGAATTTATATGCCGTTGCCCAGCGCGGTTCACGACTTAAAAAGCCCAGTGTTTGCTGCTGTTTCAAACTATTCACTTTAATCACCATGCCATCAATTTCAACACTCAGGCTTGGTCGATCAATGATCATTTGCTCATATGCAGCTTGTACGTCCTGAATGCTGTCACATATAAAGTGACGTTCACCGACAGCAAAACCAAACTGTGTCAGCCACTCAAGACTTGCAGACATGGTGGTTTGCCCATGATGTGGTTCACACTGTGCAATGCCATAGGCATAAAAAGCCAAAGGACGCGAAGCCGCAATTGCAGGATCGAGTTGACGTAAGCTTCCTGCTGCTGCATTTCGTGGATTGGCAAAGGTTTTTTCACCTTTGGCTTCATTTTCAGCATTAAGCTTTTCAAAGCCTGACTTTGGCATCAGGACTTCACCACGGACTTCAAGCAGACTTGGAATTTCAGTCTGTGTAGAAGTCAGTACTTTAGGTAAATTACGAATGGTTTTTACATTTTGGGTAATGTCTTCCCCAGTTTCACCATCACCCCGTGTCACACCACGGACTAAAATGCCATTTTCATACCAGAGAGAAATGGCCAGTCCATCAAATTTTAATTCGACATCATATTCAATTTTTTGATTCGGTAAGCGCTCTTCCGCACGACGCGCAAAGGCAAATAAATCTTCTGCATTAAACACATTACCTAATGACAACATAGGCACTGCATGGGTTACAGATTCAAACTTAGATAAGGCCTTTCCACCCACTTTTGTAGTTGGTGTATCAGGTTGTACTAAATCAGGGTATTGCTCTTCTAAAGCTTTTAATTGGTGAAAAAGTTGATCATATTCACTGTCCTCAATTTCTGGCGTGTCCATGACATAGTAGGCATGGTTATGCTTCGCCAAGAGTTGAATCAGTTGTCGCATCTGTGCAACGACAGTGGATTGTTGTGTCATACATTCACCATAAAAAAGGGCGGTTCATGCTCCGCCCTCAAATTTCATTATCTGTTGCTATTATAGAAACCCACTCGGTGAGTTTCAATCAAAGACACTTAGACTTCGATGGCTTGACCTTGACGATAATCAATCGCTTGATGACGCCAATGTTCACGCATCTGCGGTGTAAATTCTTGGTTATTTTGATCATACACAGTACCGTCAATTTCACGGGCAATTAGACGTGAAATGCTATCCATGGTATCAAAGGCATTTTGTACATCGCTGTGTGGCAGCGCTAAGAAGAAAGCCAAACCTTTTACTTCTTCAGTCGATAAAGTTTCAAGATCAAAACCTTGCGCAGCGCCATCATTATTCATTTGCAATACAGAGAATAATAACTTTGTACCTTCTTCATCATAGCGATGGAAACAGGCCATTTCGCCAAAACGCAGGCCGTATTTGAGTAACACTTTTAATGCTTTTTCCCCCGACAAGGCACGGCTATCCGGGAACACATTTAAGGCGATATAAGTTTCCGCAGTCGCTAAAGCACTTTCTTCATCAACAATTTTTTGTTCATGTAAATGCGCATCCAAAATACTGCTTTCTTCATCAAAATCGCTGATTTCAGCTTTTTCAATTGCGCTATTTACACTAAACTCTGGCGCTTTTTCAGCAGGAACAGCATCAGCCTGAACTTCCGTCGCAGCAGTCGATGCATGATTGGCATCGGCGGCTACAGATGCAACCGTTGTAGAGTCAGTTGCTTCTGTAGACAATGTACTGTCTTCTGTTGCAGTTTGAGCGTTTTCAACTGAAACGGGATCCGTCGTTGTCGTCTCAGTCTTTGCCGTAGCCTCAACGCTCTGCTCTGCTTGTTCCGTTGCCGTTGCTTCTGGCGTTACATTTGCTTGAACAGCTTCAGTCGTTTCAACCGCTGTGACTTTTTCCTCAGCCAAAGTCGGCTCTACACGTGGCGTGATTTCAGGTGTATTTAACTGATTGCGTACATGGCGCGGAATAACAGGTTGCTGACTATCAGGATCAATATGTAATTCGGTGTCAAGTGATGGCGCTGCATCTGCAGGTTTACGAAACATCATTCGAATGCCCACAACCATGATAATTACAGCGATTACAATCCCAACTATAGTGGTGATTTCCATGTTATGCCTCCGCAGCTAAACCGTATTCTTTGGCTTGCTCTATATTCACAGTCACTAATTTTGAAGTTCCTGGTTCTGGCATGGTCACACCAAGTAAGTCAGTTGCCATTGTCATAGCCAGTTTATTGTGTGTAATGTAGATAAATTGCACTTGTTCTGAAAGCTCTTTTACAAGATTACAAAATCTTCCTACATTTGCATCGTCTAAAGGTGCATCGACTTCGTCTAAAACGCAAAATGGTGCAGGATTTAGGCGGAAAATCGCAAAAACCAAAGCCAATGCGGTCAGTGCCTTTTCACCACCCGACAATAATGCCAAAGAGCTATTTCGTTTACCCGGTGGTCGTGCCATCAGTTTTACACCCGATTGCCAACCATCTTCAAGGCTTAAACTTGCTTCACCACCATTAAATACTTTCGGAAACAACTCTTGAAGTTCTGCATTGACCTTATCAAAGGTGGTCATAAACAACTTTCGCGTTTCCTGATCAATGCTTTTCATCGCAGCTTGCAGTTGCTCAACAGTCTTTTGCAAGTCATCGATTTGGTGGCTTAAATCATCAAAGCGTTTAGAAACTTCAGTATATTCTTCTGCCGCAGCCAAGTTGACTGCACCCAATTTATCAAACTGCTGCTGTGCTTTTTCTAGTTTTTGCTGATGGGATACCACATCAATGCTTAAACCTGTCAGCATTTCGCTGTTCATTTCTTTCAGCTGTTCAGAATAATGCTGTAAATCAGACTGCGCGGATTGCCAAGCCAGACGCTTTTCTTCCAATTGCGTACGCAATTTTTCATCTTGCTGTTGATGTGAATGGCGTTGTTCCGTCAATGTCTGTTGTTTGCTCTGAACATTATTGAGTTCAAGCTGCCAGTCATTCCAGGTTTTTTGTAAACGTTCAGTGACTTGGGCCTGTTCAGAATACTGTGACTCAAGCGCAGGCAATTCTAACTGTACTGGATCGACAAATTTCTTCGCCTGCTCCATCTGTCCAATAATTTGCTGAGTTTGCGCTTTTAAAAAGACCGTGTCTTTTTCTAATAATTCAATCTGTTGTTTCGTCTGTACAGACTGACGACGCACGATTTCCAATTCTTGCTGACTGTGTAATGCCACTTGCTGAGCACTTTCCAGCGCTAGACTCAATTCCTCAACTTGGAATTGCAAGGTCTTATAATTGGGCAAAGCTTGCTCAAGCTTCATCGTCAGCGCATGCAAATCAATTTCCAAATCGTCTTTTTGCATGGCATCTTCTTCAAGCTGTGCTTCAAGTTGCTGTAATTGATCTTCTAACTGCTGCTTTTGTAATGCAAAAGCCTGATTGGAACTTTGTACCTTCGCAATGGCAACATCAGCATTTTGAATGTCTTTTTGCCAATTTTTTAATTGGCTATGTTGCTGTTGCAGATTTTGCTGTAAAGCTTGTACGGCATTTTGCAACTCAGGCAATTGGCCTTCTAGTTGCGTTAGCTTTGGCTGCTGCTCTGCAAGTAATTCAGTCAATTCATCTAAGCGAATACGGTGGCTCAATGCACCTTGCCCTGCTTGGCTGTCCTCATCATAATCTAGACCAATCACCCAATCTGCACCGACATGATAACCATCGAGCGTGAGTATTGACTGACCTGCGGCCAGTTTAGCCTGATGGCTCAATGCCACTGTCAATGTTTCAGCAATCGCGACCTGCTGCCAGATCGAAAGTTGAGGGGCTTCAATCCACGTCGCCAAAGCGTCTAATCCAACGATTTGTACTGCGGTGTGGTGATTGCCTTTGACCTGACGTGCAATACTGTCTTGAAAATTATCACTGTGTCCCAAGACTTGGGCACTCAGCCATCTAGACAAAAATTTTTCGACCAGTTGTGCATGCTGTTTACCTTGTGTGCTCAACTGCAACTGCTGCATTAAATGTTGACGCTGGCTTTGCTGCTTTGGACTGGCTTTAATCATCAATTGATTTAGGTTTTTTTGCTCTGACAACAACACCTGTATTTCTGACTTTAGCTGCAGCACCATATTTTTATGCTGTGCCTGCTGTTCTTGTGCAGCTGCAAGCTGTGTCTGCGTTTCGGCAATCACCTGCTCTTGTTGCACAATTTGTTGTTCGAGCTGTTGCTTATTTTGCTGATACTGCTCCAACTCATCTTGCTGCGCCTGATGCTGAATTTGACCTCGTTGCTGTTGCAGAGTCTCACGTTGTTGCTCAATACGACCAATATTTTTGGTCAATTGTTCACTCTGCGCCAACATCTGTAGCTTTTGCTGTTGCTGCTTTTCGACTTGCCCACGGCATTGTTCAAATTGTTGAACCGCTTGTTGATGCTGAGCTTTCAAATCGGCTAACTGCTGGGCCTGTTCCTGACTACTGCTTTCTTGGCGCTGTAATTGCTCAACAAATCCATCTTGCTGTTCTTGCAGCGTTTCCAGTTGTAACTCCAATAACTGTAAACGTTCTTTGGTTTGAGCTTTTTGCTTTTCAAGCTCCACCAAACTTGCCGAATTTTGTGCAAATAAACCCTGCTTTTGCTCCAGCGTCATTTTCAACTCAGACAGTTTCTTTTCCGCCTGTTGCCATTCACTTTGTAAGGGGGTGGACTGTTGAATAAGCCGTTGAAATAAAGCACTGGTGGAAGATAAGTCATGTTCTAAGGTGTTCAGCTCAGAACGCACCAGTTTGAAAGTTTCCCCAAGCTCATTCATCTGAAGCGTGTATTCTTGCTGTAAACGCATACTTTGTTCACATTGGAAAGACAGCACTTCAATTTTAATCGTGCGAATTTGGGTTTCTAATTCTTTGTATTGCACCGCCGTTTCAGACTGACGTTTTAAGGTTTTCAACTGAGACTTCAGTTCTGATGCAATGTCTTCGAGGCGTTCTAAATTTTGAGTGGTGTGTTCCAGATGCTGTAAAGTTTCACGACGACGGGCTTGATAGCGAGAAACCCCAGCGGCTTCTTCAATATACACGCGCATTTCTTCAGGTTTGGCATCGACCAAACGGTTGATCATGCCCTGTTCAATAATCGCATACGAACGTGGACCTAAACCGGTACCTAAGAAAATATCGGTAATATCACGACGGCGGCATTTGGTGCCATTGAGGAAATATTCGGATTTACCATCACGATTGACCTGACGACGAACTGCAAGCTCAGTATAGGCATTATAAGCGCCACCTAACTTGCCATAGGTATTATCAAAACGCAGCTCAACACTCGCCATCCCGACTGGTTTACGCTTTGCCGTTCCGGTAAAAATAACATCTTGCATGGTGCCACCACGCAATTGACGGGCACTGGACTCCCCCATAACCCAACGAATGGCATCAATCACATTGGATTTACCACAGCCGTTCGGTCCAACAACCGCACTACGGTTGCCTTCAAATTTTAGAGTTGTGCTATCGGCAAAAGATTTGAAGCCGGAAAGTTTTAAACTGCTTAAACGCATAATGTCCTGATCAGCGGCGTGAACGTCTCGCCCACGCTAATTCGATTTGTTTCATCCGTGTTAGTGATTCCAACACAAGGTTGCGTAAGTGTCGACAAAAATCTTCCATAAATAAAGTGGCTTGATGTGATTTTCTGATTAAAACTGCATCAGTCACTAATTTAAACAAATCAAAAGATTCTTGCAGTTCACGTCGTGAAATATTCAGTGTCAGAAAATAACTGCGTCTGAGTGATGGCAACAATTCTTGGTAATAACGCATCAGGTAGGTATTTCCCACCATTTCATGCTGACGAGCCATGCCCTGAAAAATCAGATCATAAAACTTTTCGGTATTGCCTTGGCGAGTTTCTACATCTAATTGTTCAAGTAATAACTGAATACGCTCAGCTTCATGGCTGCGCCACGTTTCCGCCATACGATGCACAATTTGGCCCAACAATAATGCTGCAATATCAAATAATGAGCGCACTTGTAAAGCCGACATTTCAGAGACTAAGGCGCCACGTCGCGGGTAGATTTCAATGAGCTGGGTCCGTTCTAAAATCAATAAAGCTTCACGAACAGAGCCACGGCTCACATCCAATTCGGCCGCGATTCTGAGTTCCTGAATACGCTCGCCTTCAACCAACTCACCGCGAATGATTTGTTCACCGATGTGCTTGGCAATTTGTTCTGACAAACTGTCCGCTTCTTGTTGTTGCATACTGTTCCTATCTTTTTTTTATAAGATGCAATGTTCAGATTTACACTCAATCTATTTGCATTAGAAACGATAAGCAACCTAATTGAACATGACATTGTCTGACAATCTTGTGTCAACAAAGCCAATTTTTTCAGTCAAAACGGACAATCATGCGCCAAAGGCTTGCACACCTTGATAAATAAAATAGCAGCCGACTGTTGTTAATAAACATGCAAAACAACGCTTTAGCATAAATGGCGACAACATATGAGCCACTTTCGCACCCAATTTCGCAGTGATGAAGCTCATTACACTAATCCCGATAAATGCATAAATATGGATATAACCAATGGTATTGGGAACCACGATATCGGCTTGATGACCAAACCACATAAAGCCGAGTGCCCCAGCAATCGCAATCGGTAAACCACATGCAGCAGACGTTGCGACTGCTTTTTGCATAATGACGCCATTTTTATTCAAATACGGGACGGTTAAGCTGCCACCACCAATACCGAAGATCGCAGAGGCAATCCCAATGCCACCGCCTGCTGCCATTTGCATGGCTTGTGAGGGTAAATGTTTATTCGGATCGACAGGTGTCGCAGCACCTCGAAACATTTTAAAGGCCACCCAGACCGCAAAAAAGCCAATTAACAGTTGCAAACCCTGCCCTGATAAATAATCTGCAATGCCTGCACCGAGAAATGAACCGATCACCAAACCTGGTGCCAAATTCCGAAAGACATTCCACAGCACAGCACCTTTTTTATGATGCGCCGAAACCGAGCTGAGTGAAGTCACAATAATCGTGGCCAAAGAGGTGCCCACCGCCATGTGCATAATCACACTGGGGTCATACTGAAGTTGGGTAAAAACGATGAATAAAATCGGCACAATAATCAGGCCACCGCCAACACCAAATAGCCCCGCAGCAAAACCAGCGATTGCACCAATCAGTAAATATATGATTAACTCCATCAATATTATTCCACAACTCTCAGATTCAAATGGATTTAGAGACTAGACACTTACAGCAATTGCTGAGCACAGTACCTCAACCGCCTGAAGTTTTATTACTGAAGCCCATTACTACATCGACCAATGACGATGTCCGTGAGATTGCCAAAAAAGGCATTCAACATGTTTTGGTATGCAGTGAAGAGCAAACTCAAGGCCGTGGGCAACGCGATCATCAATGGGTCTCACCCGTTGGTAATATCTATTTAAGCACAATGCTGAATTTACAGACAGCGATAGATGGGCGGCTTGCACTCGAAATAGCCTTAAATATCTTACAAATGCCAAGTTTGAAAAATCTCGCATTACAAGTGAAATGGCCCAATGACCTATATAGCCCACAAGGCAAATGGGGCGGGATTTTGATTGAACCAATTTCGCCACATCAAGCGATTGTCGGCGTGGGCATGAACTTATTTCCGATTCCATCCACAGGAATTGAGCAACGCGCAACGTCGTTATCTGAACTCGGACTTCACTCGCCAAACCGTTTACAGTTAATCGCTGAACTCTATGCAGCGATTCAACTTGCAGGTGAATGGTTCGATCATAACTGCTATAACCTCGCTGCACGATTCAACCATTATGCTGCATTTATGCAACAGCCCGTTGAGCTTGAACACCTGCAAGGCAAAAGCCAAGGCCGCTTTCTCGGTATTGAAAATGATGGTTCGATCAACATCCAAACTTCGCAGCGCTTAGAAAATCATTTCCAAGGTCGCTTACGTTTAGCAGATCAATCATAAAACAGGATTGCAAAGGCCTACTGATGAAAAAATTATGGCTCGATGTCGGTAATACTCGGCTGAAATACTGGATTACTGAACACGATCAAATCATAGAACATGCTGCGGAACTGCATTTACAGTCGCCTGCCGAACTCCTACTCGGTTTAATCCAGCACTTTAAAAGTTTGAACTTAGATCAGGTGGGAATTTCCTCGGTACTCGACAAGAAGAATAATGATCGGATTCAAAAAATTCTTAAATTTTTAGCCGTTCCTGTCACCATTGCCAAAGTTCATGCCGAATATGCGGGCTTGCGCTGTGCCTACGAAGATACCAGTAAATTCGGGATCGACCGTTGGCTGCAAATGCTGGCTGTGGTCAAAGACCCTACACAAAAATACTGTGTGATTAGCTGTGGAACAGCACTCACCATTGACTTAACGGATGGATTACAACATTTAGGTGGCTATATTTTGCCAAATTTATATTTGCAACGTGATTCGCTCATCCAAAACACCAAAGGCATTAAAATTCCAGATGCCATCTTTGACGAGCTGTCTCCTGGTAAAAATACCATCGACGCTGTTCATCATGGCATATTGCTCAGTTTGGTCAGCACCATTGAAAAGGTGCTTGATAAATATCCCAGTCGCTTAATTTTAACTGGTGGCGATGCTGCGCTATTTGCCAAATACCTGCAGCGCTTTACGCCTGAAGTCCATAATGATCTGCTGTTAAAAGGCCTGCAAAGCTATATTGGCCAACAACCGTAGATTAAGCGCGGATCAAATACGGCTCCACAGCATCCCAGACTTCGGGCAATTCGGTACAGCCTTCAGAGTCAATAAAATGCCCCTGATGACGCGCTTCAATCACCTGTGCATCTAGGCTTTTTGCCTGAGCCAAGCTGAATTCAGGTTGCACTCGCTCATCACCTTTTGAATAGATCACTACCCGATGCTCAACCTTCTGTTTTAGCAAGTCAAAATCTATTTTAGCCGCATCAATAAAAGGATTCACCTGCTCTAGACGTCCCAAGCGGCCATTAAAACCGGCCGCAAGCACAAGAGCTTTTATGTTCTGATGCTGCAGTTTTTGCGACAGATAATGCAGTGCAGCGATACATCCCAAACTATGGGCAATTAATATAGAGTTTTCATTTAATGCGTCAATCTGCGTATCCATTTGCTTCATCCACACATTTAAGACCGGTGTTTCGGATGGATCAAGCCGAAGCACCTTGAGGCTGACGCCCGCTTTTTTTGCCTTTTGCGCGATCCACGGAAACCAATTCTCTTCAGGGCTCGCGGTATAGCCATGCACCACAATTACTTGCGCCATTTCATACTCCATTCCTCTTTTTGAATTCAGTCTGAAATAAAAATTAGAGATTGAGGGTAAACAATTGTGAATTTTTGCAAAGCTTGACTATTTGCTAGAACACTTTCATGAGCTGATTCAAAATATCCAGCAATTCTGGAAACATTATGAAGCCGTAAAAGTCCTGTATTATCCCTTCAGTGTTCTACCTTTGGATCACTATTGATAACTTCAGCGTGAACGGTGGTGGAACAAAAGGATCATTACTGGACAGCATGCGCACGGCCAACGGCAAATGCTGATGCAGCATATGACGGTTCAATTAGCATTTTAAAATAAAGCTGCCAAATTCAGAAAAAAATTAAAGGAATACACAAATCCAGAAATAAAAATGCCCGCTTAAATCTTGCCTTACCGCTGGCTGAAATGTGCTGTCAAATAATGCAGCACTGTCAGACAGCCTAAACTGTGCGCAATAATAATTTTGTTTTCATCGAGCTTAGGCATTTGCAGGAAAATAAATTTCTAACAATGGTCAAAATCTGGTTGTACTGCATTTGCCATATCAATGCGCCAAGAATAATGTCCTACCCCTTGCTGCTTTTGTCTCAATAAGGAAACTAATACTCATTCGGCGATGCATCATGACTATGAACCATATAGATGTTTTGGCTTTCGGGACTATGCAGTATATTTATTACTTGAATCTTATTTTGGGTGATTATTTTTAGTAAAGCTTTCAATTTGCAGTTCAGCAAATTTTCACCTCTGTTTTAAACCTGTCACCTACACGCTCTCAATGTCAATTTGGCATCTTTTTGTAATAATTTAGCTCAGTTCGGAATCTATCGGCTCATATAGTCAAATTTTTCCAGCATTTACTATCAAATACACTCGATCACTTTGCTTAAGCGCACAGTCTCGTCAAATTGCAGCCATAAAAAAAGGCGCTGAATGCGCCTTTTTTTAAGTCCAAATTACTTCGGATCTTTACTGCCGAACAATGGACCCATGCCACCGCCGCCAAATTGTTTTTGCATATTGCCCAATGATTTCATCATTTTTGCCATACCCGTTGGGTTGGCAAATTTCTTCATCATTTTCGCCATTTGCGCATGTTGCTTGATGAGTTTATTCACTTCTGCAACATCCATACCACAGCCTGCTGCAATACGTTTTTTACGGCTTGGATTCATCAAGTCTGGGTTACGACGTTCTTTAATGGTCATCGATTGAATAATCGCTTCCATTTTCTTCACTTGCTTTTCAGGATTTGCTTGTGCAATTGCATCTTGAATCCCTGAGTTGCTCATGCCTGGAAGTTTATCCAAGAAGCCCATCATGCCGCCCATTTTGTTCATTTGTTCAAACTGCATAAGCATATCTTCAAAGTTGAAGCTACCGCCTTTTTGCAGTTTTTTCGCCATTTTTTCGGCTTTTTCTTTGTCGATTTTACGTTCAACTTCTTCGACCAAAGAAAGTACGTCACCCATACCCAAAATACGCTGTGCGATACGTTCAGGATGGAATGGCTCTAGGGCATCGAGTTTTTCACCCATACCCAAGAATTTAATCGGCTTGCCAGTAATGGCACGAACAGAAAGTGCTGCACCACCACGTGCATCACCATCCGTTTTTGTCAGGATCACACCCGTCAAAGGTAAGGCATCATTAAAGGCTTTTGCCGTATTCGCCGCATCCTGACCAGTCATGGCATCAACCACGAACAATGTTTCAGTCGGCTTAATCGCTGCATGCAGCTCTTTAATTTCATCCATCATTTCGTCGTCTACATGTAAACGACCTGCTGTATCGACAATCAAGACATCAGCAAATTGAATTTTTGCTTGCTCAATCGCACGATTTGCGATGGTAATTGGTTTTTCTTCTGCGCTTGATTCAAAGAAAATCGCGCCAACTTCACCTGCAACCGTTTGTAGCTGCTTAATCGCTGCTGGACGATAAACGTCGGCAGACACCATTGCTACTTTTTTCTTTTGACGTTCTTGTAAGAAACGTGCAAGTTTTGCCGCAGTGGTTGTTTTACCCGCACCTTGTAAACCTGCAAGAAGCACAACAACTGGTGGTTTTGCCGCTAGGTCTAGGCTTTCATTCGCCTCACCCATCATTTTGGTCAATTCGTCATGAACGATTTTGACGAAAGCCTGCCCCGGTGATAACTGAGTCATCACTTCTTGGCCCAATGCTTCTTCCTTAACTTTCGCGATGAATTCACGAGTTACAGGTAACGCAACATCGGCTTCAAGAAGTGCCATACGTACTTCGCGTAACGTATCTTTAATATTGTCTTCGGTTAGCTGCCCTGAGCCAGTAACATTTCTTAAACTCTGCGTGAGTCGTTCTGTTAAGGTATCAAACATTGCAAAATCCGCTTAAAATAGCCATGAGCAAAAAATTGTTTCTTAAAATAGAAAATTTATGCATAGAATGCTATAGGATACTTTAGTTATTGCAGAATTTATATAAATGAATATTCAACATCCTGAAAAAGGTTTGACATGATCAGTCTCCCCTTGGTTTACACGATCCTAGCATTAATCGCTTATACCACGTCTTTTTGGTATTTATTCAGCCATTTAATGTCTAAACGTGCGCCGAACCATTGGTTTATTGGTGTTGTACTTGGTTTAGGCATGTTATTGCATGCAGGTGTTTTATATAACGACATGTTGACGCCTATGGGTGTCAACTATGACGTGTTCAACCTGATGTCATTTACTTCAGGTCTCATGCTATTACTCAGTGTGTTATTTAGTACCTATCGACCTGTGCTTGCGATGAACCTATTGGGCATTCCTGTGGCAGCGACGGGATTGATTTTGGGCTTTGCATTTAGTCGACAAAATCAATTTATAGAACAACATTCACTGGGTTTAGACATCCATATTATTTTGTCACTTTCCGCATATGCCGTCCTGCTGATGGCAACAATTCAAGCGGTTATTTTGCGTTTACAAGACCGTGAACTAAAAAACAAGCAGAAAAAGCGTGTATGGGTGAGCCTGCTTCCATCCTTCCAAGCCATGGAATCTTTGCTATTTGATTTATTGATTGCTGGATTTGCACTACTGACCGTGGCGCTTGGGTTTGGTTTCTTCACCATCGATAACTTCTTTGCACAGCATTTGGCGCATAAAACAGCCTTTAGCATTATTTCATGGTTCGTCTATGGAGCTTTGCTTATTGGACACTATCGATTTGGCTGGCGTGGTCAAAAAGCTATTCGCTTTACCATTATTGGTTTTTGTCTTTTGGCAGTCGGCTTTATTGGATCTAAGTTTATTTTAGAAATGGTTTTGGGCCGCTAAGTCGACGATGAAACGATTTTAAGTTTTATTAAGAAGGGAGCTACAGCTCTCTTTTTTATAGCTTGATTATTCATATAAAAACAACAGGCATAAAAAAAGCGCTATACAGCGCTTTTTTTTTCATTACGTCTAAATTATAGAGCAACGATGTTTACAGCATTCGGGCCTTTTTGACCTTGAGCGATGCTGAAAGAAACTTTTTGGCCTTCTTGCAAAGTTTTGAAGCCAGAACCAGTGATTTCGCTGAAGTGAGCAAAAACGTCAGGACCGTTGTCTTGTGCAATAAAACCGAAACCTTTAGTTTCGTTGAACCATTTAACTGTACCAGTAACTGTATTAGACATAATAATACCTATTAATTTGTTGATTTAGCCATTGGATGATGACTGACTATAACTTGGAAAATAATAAAGAATTGAACTTCATTTCTGTAAAAAACGAAGGATTATGACTAACACTGCGATACTTAAAGAAAATTTACGAAACAATACTTTTTTTCTAGTTGCAGCCATCATACATGAAATCTTAAAAGATTCAAGCACAGTATATGTTGTTGATTCCATTAAAAAACAACAGTAAAAGCCATCTTCTTATTATTACTATCCATATGTATTTACTCATTTTATTGTTAAAGTTTTATGTCAGTCAATACTTTACGACTTTGGTCCTAATTTCACCAAATAGTTACATAAAATCTTGTCATTTCGTATTCCGCGTCACCTTAAGCACAAAACCTAGACATCCCTTTCAAAACCACGTATAACTCCGTTTTTCAATTTTTGGCTGTATGACCGTGAAACTTGTTCTTGCGCCGATGGAAGGCTTAACCGACCCAATTATGCGAGATGTGTTGACGCATGTGGGGAGTTTTGACTGGTGTGTAACCGAGTTTATCCGTGTCACGGACTCTGTCCTGCCCGATCATATTTATCATAGCTATTGTCCTGAACTAAACAATGAAGGCAAAACTGCAGCAGGAACACCGGTTCATGTGCAGTTCTTAGGTAACAATCCCACTATGCTCGCGGCAAATGCTGTACGCGCGGTAGAACTTGGTGCCCCTGCGATTGATATGAACTTTGGTTGCCCTGCAAAAACCGTCAACCGCCACCGTGGTGGTTCAGTTCTGCTAGATGAGCCTGAAGTGGTGTATGAGTTAGTCAAAGCTGTGCGTGATGCTGTTCCGAGTCATATTCCTGTATCAGCAAAAATGCGTTTGGGTTATATGGACCGTAACTTCACTATGGAAAATGCGCATGCCATCGAAGATGCCGGAGCTGCATGGGTTACAGTCCATGCGCGGACTAAAGCCGATGGTTATACCCCGCCTGCCTTTTGGGATCAGTTGCAACCCATTCGTAAAGCATTGAAAATCAATGTGATTGCCAACGGTGAAATTTGGAATAATGCCGATGCCAAACAGTGCCAACTCGAATCCGGTTGTGAAGACCTAATGATTGGTCGTGCTGCGGTGACCACTCCTGACATTACACAGTGTATCCGTCGTAATACCGATGAACCGCTGATTACATGGCATGAACTACTTGGATTACAAATTCGTTTCTTAAATGGCTCGTATAAAAAAGAAATGAATATGGTCGGTCGTTATAAACAATGGCTCGGCATGATGTCGAAGCACTATCCAGAAGCCAAAGTCCTTTGGGATGAAGTAAAACGTGTCAAACCACTTGATGAAATCGTGCAAAAACTCAAAGCCGGTATGTAAGTTTTAAAGCACATCGCCCAATATGAAAACGAAAAAGTGTGAAAACACCTATCTAAGCGTAGCCGCAGAGCCTTTGATTATACCTACAGTGTTCAAAGGCTCTGTTGTTTGGCAAACTCTAATATTGCGTCGATCTCATCTGCCAAGAACTCTTTAGGATGTTCCGAAGTCGGGTTCATCACCAAGCTTGCGCCTTTGGTAATCGCAAATAATTTTTCAGCACTGATCATGACAAACTCTGCATCTGCACCAACATCCTGTTGAAGCATCGCAAGACTCAGAAAAAATGGAATGGCTTGCTCGCCTTGCTCCGTTTCCATCAATTGAAAATGTAAATGCTGCTCTGTATCACGCTCACCCAAACAATATACTTGGCTGGCTAAAAGTTGCTGATAAAAGTCTTGGTATTGCTCAGGATGATCTAAAGTCGATTCATAAAGATGTTGAAGCGTGTCGTTCATTGTTATTGTCCGTCTATTTTTATCAGTCAGATACTGTTCACAATCCACAGCATACAGGAAGTTTATGAATTATGCCGTTGATTTAAATCTTCAACGTGCTGTCGATTTGTTTTCCACGATTTTTCTAAAATTTCTTTTTCTAAACGCAACTGTATTCGTTTAAGTTTCATTTCAGAGACCACGGGTTGCTGAAAGGTTTGAACATAGTCCACCCAAGCTGTACCCCGAAATACATTCGACGGCATCTCTGTTTTAAACACTGCTTCAGGCATAAAAACAATCACAGAATGCATATTGTCTTTATCCACAATATCGCTCAACACCTGTTCTAACACTTTCATATGTTTATAATTTTGGTGAATTGGATTTTGAAATTTAAAACTTTTTTTATAAATCTTTTGCGTCCATTGTTTTTGTCTCTCGCTCCCAAAAATCCAGCCCTTATAGTTTTTAGTTTCAATCACAAACACACCAAATGGGCTTAAAAGAAGATGATCAATTTGAGTTGTAGCTCCTTCGCCATCTGGTAAGGTCAAATCATTTAACAAGATATAATGGTCTTTCAAATAAAGTTTGACATGAACGGCGACAGCAAACTCCCCCATTTTCCCCTTTAAATAAGGTTTAAATGCTTTGATTGCCCCCACAATCAGTAACAATGGAATTAGCCACCACAACGTCGAAATGAAGGGTGCAAAGATTTGAGAAATATTCATTAATTTGATTCATTATTTTAAATAAGTATATTTTCTATTTTATTGTAATTTCTCAATTTTTAACAATATTTCTTTATTTTCTAGACCACCCGCAAAACCCACTAATTTTCCATTTGCGCCCACGACACGATGACAAGGTGCAATAATTGAAATTGGATTTTTACCATTGGCTGCACCGACAGCACGTACGGCTTTGACATTGCCGATCTGCTCTGCAATTTGTTTATAACTGCGAGTTTCTCCAAAAGGAATCGTCAGTAAAGCTTGCCAAACTTGTTGCTGAAATGCGGTGCCTTCAAAGTCTAGCGGCAAGTCAAATTGCTGTCTTTTACCTGCAAAATATTCATTTAATTGCTGTGCGGTTTTGAGCAAAATCGGGTGTTGCAGATCTTCAACCAAAGCCGCCAATCGCACACGATTAGGGTTTTCATTTTCCCAAAGAACAGCCACCAATGCGGTTTCATGTGCAACAAGTTTTAATTGTCCAACGGGTGAATCTAAAAACTGATAAGAAAGTTGCATGACATACTCCAAGCTCAAAATCGCAACACTTCATTATTCAGGAGGACGATAATTTCATCAAGACTAGTCCTGAAATAATCAGGACCGCAGCTAGCATACGCATGGCATTGGCAGGCTCACCCAATACAACGATGCCGAGGATAAATGAACCCACTGCACCAATGCCTGTCCATACTGTATAGGCTGTACCCAGCGGTAAGGATTTCATTGCATAAGACAATAAAGCAAAACTTGCGATCATGAAAACAATGGTCAAAATACTTGGCGTCAGTTTGCTAAAGCCTTCAGAGACTTTCATACAATATGCCCAGACTACCTCAAGCAATCCCGCTACAATTAATAAAACCCAAGCCATATTTTTACCCATAAAAAAAGCACAGGGGTCAATGACCGCTGTGCTTTAGAACATATTAACTTGAAGATAATTTCATCAAGATTAGACCAGAAATGATCAGTACTGCGGCTAACATCCGCATGGCAGTTGCAGGCTCACCGAGTATAAAAATACCCACGAGGAAAGAGCCAATCGCGCCGATTCCTGTCCAAATGGTATAAGCCGTTCCTAGAGGCAACGTTTTCATGGCATAGGCCAATAAACCAAAGCTCAGGATCATAAAAAATAAAGTGACTAAACTTGGGCCAAGTTTTGTAAAGCCTTCTGAGAGCTTCATCGAATAGGCCCAAACGATTTCAAAAATACCAGCGAATACTAGAACAACCCAGGCCATGATGCCTTCCTCCATATTAGTAGAGTCAGGTCGTCCTGACGATTTTTCTTACTGGCTTTGAACAAAGATGTAAGGGAGGTCGTTCCTCCGAATATCGTCTCAGTATAGCAAATATGCTGAATTTTAGTGCATTCTTTACATTTTTTGACCAAATCTAGGCCGTTATTCAGTTAAGGAAAAAACTTGTGCAGATGAATTGCACCAAAACATGGCATGTCTGTTCAAAGGATAGATTCAGACATAAAAAAAAAGCATCACCAAAACCTATTGATGATGCCCTCTTTATTTGGTCTATTGGCCGATTAGAACTTCAGACGAAGTCCTGCGCCATACCACCATTGTTTTTCACTTCCAGTTTCAGCTTGCCATGCCGTATGCTGATTTCCTTTTTCGTAGCTGTAAGCAACATCGATAAAGGGCATTAACTTTTTATTGATTTCATAGCGTGTTTCTAGCCCTAGCCATACAGAACTGAGTCCTGTTTTTTGTGCATAGGCGGAGTCATCACTCAGCACTACATCTAGGTTTAGATACGGTTTTAAAATCAGTTTTTGGGTCAGCAGCAAATCACGTTCGGTTTCTAAAGAAAAACTGACCTGTTTATCTGCACCAAGATATAAATAAGCATCGGTTTCAAAGAAATACGGTGCCAGACCATGCAGACCCACCGCAGCATCTAACTGTTCTTTGTCCGTCACTTGATGTTCATCGACCCGATAACGGGCACCAATTTGCGCATCCCAAAAGTCGGAGATCATACGGCTATACATCAATTGAGCCGCATAATCAGCATCTTGAGATTCTGCTTTATCCGCATGTAATTTGATGAAGAGCTTATTTTCATCAGTCCCGATTCGACTCTCAATTTCGGTCTTTAAACTTCCACTGCCATCGGCATTATTGAGCCATCGACTGTCGATCTCAGTCGCTTGATAAATCTGTCCACCATGTTCACGCTTATGATCAACAGGATGCTGCGCAGAAGCAGCACGTGACGCAATAGATGATGCATTTGCATGTTCTGCATGTTCTACATGTTCTACATGTTCTACTGTATGCTCCATCTGGCTCGATTTAATCCCTGTTTGCATCACTTGATGCGACGAATCATGTGAGGAATGCGACTCATGTTGAGCTAACATCGACATGCTGTGATGTGCATCTTGCGCCATGGTCATTTGAGTGACCGATGCCAAAGCTAAACTTAGAACCGTATATATGCATGGTTTAATGATGCGCATGAGACACCTCCTTTTTCGGCACAGATGCTGTTTTCGTATTCTCTGCGACATTTGCGACCACAAGTTTATTCATCATCCCTGCGGACATGTGATACAGCAAGTGACAATGAATCGCCCATTCCCCTAATTCATTGGCCGTTAACAGAGCAGTCACTGTTTTCCCTGGCGGCACAATCACCGTATGTTTATTTGGCATTTCAGAAGACATTTGCCCATTTTCCAATTGCATAAACATGCCATGTAAATGCATCGGATGCGCCATCATGCTGTCATTGACAAATTTCAGGCGAATTCGCTCACCATATTTCACTTGTAGTGGTTCGGCTTCGCTAAATTTTTTGCCATTCATGGTCCACATATAGCGTTCCATCGTTCCACCCAAATGAATGACCAAGTCTTGCGTCGGTTCACGTGTATCAGGCTGCGGGGTTAACGCTTTTAAATCACTATATTGCAGTGCCTTATCACCGACAGGTGTTGAAGCATTGGCCCAGCCCATAACCATTTCTGAATTTTCAACTGCCTGCTTCTCCTCTTTAGACTGTGCATGTTCCATCGCTGTATGCATATCATGTTTCATGGATGAATCCATTGAAGAGTGGTTCATAGAGGAATGATCCATCAAACTATGATCCATATTGGCATGCGTTGAATCAGACATGTTCTGTTTATGCATGTCTGGATGCCGCATAGCAGTATGTGCAGGCATTGGGGAATGCTCCATGTCATGCCCCATTGCAGCATGATCATGAACTTGATTCGGCTGAATATTTGACGGATTGACAGTATGCGTGTTGTGCTCATGAGCATTCGCTTGTTGGCTTGCTGAAGTTTGGGTTGAACCTGTAGCCATATGTCCCATGTTGCTATGGTCCATACCTGACATTGAACCATGCCCCATATCTTCCATGGTCAGCAAAGCGCGTGGCCGTGCTTTTGGTATACGAATACCTGAGTGCTGAGGCTGCGTTTCATCATGTAAAGTGCCAATCGCAAATCCAGTCCGATCAATCGACTCAGCTTCAATCTGATAATGCGCAGATTTAGGCTCTACGATCACATCGTAGGTTTCCGCAGCACCAATGCGGAATTCATCAACATTGACTGGTTTGACCGCTTGACCGTCTGCACTCACCACCGTCATTTTGAGCTGAGGAATACGCACATCAAAAAACGACATGGCCGCAGCATTTACAAAACGAAGTCTAACTTTTTCGTTAGGCTTAAATAGACCTGTCCAGTTTTGTTCTGGAGTTTTACCATTCAATAAGAACGTATAACCCGTGACATCAGACAAATCCGTTTTCAGCATACGCATCTGATTCCACATCGAACGGTCTTGCCAAGTGTTTTTTAAACCTGTTCGTTGAATTTGCGTCCATACATCTGAAAACGTTTCACGCTGATTTTGATAGTATTCGGCAGACTTTTTCAGATTTGCCATAATCTGAGCGCTAGATGATTCATGAAAATCCGACAACATGACCACATAATCACGTTGAGTCTGTTCATGTGCGGCAAGTGCTTGTTTACCTTTCGGATAAATTACCAAAGCGCCATACAATCCGTCTTGTTCTTGGCCTTTGGAATGCGCGTGATACCAATAGGTTCCGCTTTGACGGACTTTAAATTTGTAAGTAAAGCTACCGTCGGGCTGAATTTCATTGAAACCATTAAAACCGGGTACACCATCCATTAAACCGGGCAGTAATAGACCATGCCAATGCACCGAGGTATTTTGTTTTTTGAGCTGATTATGTACATGGATGACCGCATCATCGCCTTCTTCAAACTCCAGTAAAGGCGCTGGAAACTGACCATTGACACTGATTTTCTTGACCGCTTTACCAGTCAAATTGATGGTCTTTTCATCAATATTCAGATGATATTCTTTAATGGCTGCAAACGCCCACGTTGGAGACAGCAGACATACCCCGAACACGAGGCCTGATTTAAATAAATTAGACATGACTTAACCTTTATAAAATAACGAAAAAACGTATTTAATACTCAGGTTAAGCTTGCGGAGGTCTTAGAATTTCTTGCCAAAAGCCTTTTAAATGCTGTCCAGCAAAAATGAAACGAGGAGGTTCTGCATAGTGATGCACATGGAAGGTCTGCAATGCGACCAAGGCGCTATCGACATAAGAGGTACTGATTTGGCAATGTGCGAGTGTACAGTCCTGACAGTCTGTGTTTTGTATCGATGCATGATGCACCAGACCATCTTGCTGTGCAGATGTCACATCTAAAGATTGATGACAATCCATCATTGAAATGACTTCAGGTGTCGTCTGCTTGCCATGATGTGCTGCATGCTCAGGAACAGCTTGCCGCTGATTTTGATGGCAATTTGTCATATTTAAATGCGAAGGATCAGCATGTGCTGCATGAACTGATGCCTGATGGGCATTTGCGTTCATCATTTGTTGATGTTGAAAATTTTGCTGAGCACTGACCACACTGCTCCACCCCATGACAAACGCCATGAGCCAAGCAAAGCCAAGATGCTTACGCAAAAAATTGAACAATTTAGTATCCTAATTCAACCCAATGATGCACTGTGACAACATATCCCTATTAACACATCTTTAGAAACATCACGCGATCGGCTCAGCCGAAATCCGCATGAAACACCATGATGATATTATTTACGATTCAAATGCAATCACATGACATTCGTATCAACATGACATGCAGCTCGACCGATTTATCCATCATGAACGATACTTTCAGAAATATCTAAAAGCACTATCCAGTGCGATCGATGATGTGTTTTGCCAGTCGCAGCTTATCTCAATACTTGCTAACAGCATAATTAATTGTGCAGTTATTCACAACAGTTTTAAATTTATTGCGCTGTCATAAAAATCAGCGCATATCGTCCAGTTAAAACATAAAAGTTATTTTTTAAACTGATTAATTATTTACCACAGATTAATAAATACACAGTATTTCAAATACTTTGACCCATAAAAAAAGGACTCAATTGAGTCCTTTTTATACTTAATACGTCTAATTATTAAACCATTGATGCACAATCGTTTATAATTTATTCAAGTTATCCATATAGTTATCTACACAGATATCCATACGGTTATCCATATAGTTATCCACAAGCCATGAATAACTTATACCCAAAGGCTTAAGCCTCTTGAGCATGCACTTTTGCCAACTCAGAACGCATGTCATCAATCACAGCTTTATAATCAGGCTTACCAAAAATCGCTGAACCTGCAACGAACATGTCTGCACCGGCTTCAGCAATGTCACGGATATTGGCTGGGGTAACACCACCATCCACTTCTAAGCGAATATCACGGCCTGAAGCATCAATAATTTTTCGTGCTTGACGCAGCTTTTCCAAGGTCATTGGAATGAACTTTTGACCACCAAAACCTGGGTTCACACTCATCAACAAGACTTGGTCAACTTTATCTAAAACGTAGTCTAAATAATGCAGAGGTGTCGCAGGGTTAAACACCAAGCCCGCTTGCGCACCGCCAGATTTGATTAACTGTAAAGAGCGGTCAATGTGGTCAGTCGCTTCTGGGTGGAAAGTGATGATATCTGCGCCAGCTTCCAAGAAATCACCAATCATACGGTCTACCGGTGAAACCATAAGATGAACATCAATTGGCGCTTTAATGCCATATTTTTTCAATGCCTTACAAACGCCCGCACCAAAAGTTAAGTTCGGTACATAATGATTATCCATGACATCGAAATGAACAACATCTGCACCTGCTTCTAGAACATTTTCAACTTCTTCACCTAAGCGCGCAAAGTCTGCTGACAAAATTGAAGGTGCGATTAAGAATGGCTTGGACATGAAAAACCTAGCTTTGAAAAGGGAGTGATTGACGCATTATAGCAAATTGTCCCCCTATTCGCTGCCCATGCCCTTAGTCGTTTTTTCGATGCCGATGATTGAGATAGCTAGGATGGAAAAGTTCTTGAATAAATATGGATAAAGATCTCAGGGATAGAAACACAGCGTTGCATTTTTAGACTTAACGGGCATCTATGTACTTTGCTAAGTTAAAGGACTGACAACTTAACAATAAAATTGCATCTATGAAAAGTTCAACACACATCACCACCGCCCAAGCAGCACGTGTTGCTAAGCGCTTAGTCAATCATTGGAAACATAAATTTGAAGTCAATGAACAGCTCATTGGAGAAAATACTGCATTCAAGATTCAGCTACCGTCTGCAGAGGTCAACCTTCTACCACAAGCTGCATTTTTAGATGTCGTGATTTCAGCCCAAGATCCAAGTGCAAATCTAGATCAATTGGAACATGTGGTTTTAGATCATTTAATCCGCATGGGACAAGAAGAACTCAGTGCAACATGGCAACGTGAACTGTAGTCTACGTTGCCATATTGCCAAAGCCTTTCACTCAATGCTGATGTGATTGATAATTTCTAACTGCATCAATACGAGCTTTCGTCGCTGGATGTGACTCAAAGAAGTCTGTCCAAGATCTCTGATCTTTGGCAGTTTCATCCTTTGCACCTTTCTCTTTTGCTGCTTCACCATCAGCTTCATCTTCCATACGCTGTAAGAAGTTTGCAAAATGTGCCGTTGGAATTTGATGTTTTGAAAGTTGTTTTAGGGCATATAAATCTGCTTCAGATTCAAAGTCTCGTGAGTAACTCGCACCCACCGCAGCCACCGGCAAACTGGTAAGAATGTCAGAGCCATCCCCTGTGATCATCAACAAAATAATACTGATGCCTAAACCTGACAAACTTTGCTGCAAACTATGGCGTTGAACTAAATGCCCCTGCTCATGTGCAAGTACACCAATTAACTCATAATCATTTTTCGCTAATTTAACCAACTCATCTGTCACGATAATGGTGTTATTGGGTATCGCCAATGCATTTGCACCGATGCTGCCACCACCGCGGAATAACAACTTCGCAGGACGATTTTCAGCCACCAATTGTTGATATTCTTGCTTTAACTTCTCTTGGCGTGCTTGTGGCAATTTTGTGGGTTCAGTGATATCGATAATATATTTTTCCGCCTGATCGCCCCAACTCTTTAACGCTGTCTCAGGCAGTTGATTGGCCACCACATGCGACGCCGCAGGTATGCCCCATTTAATCAATACAAAAGCAAAAGCCACCACGAAAATCACACTAAAAATGATTAGAGAAGGTGACCGTTCTAACTTCCAAATCGAATGCCAACGCGACTTTACGTCGAGATTAAACCACTCTGGCAAAGGTTGATGAAACTCTAAACGAGCATCGTCCTTTAACTCGATCACCGGCTGAATATCCCCTAAAGCACCGATCAGCGTCATATCTTGATAGGTATAATGCTGCGTTTGTTCTAGGTCTTGGCCATAACGCACAATCACAGCATGTTCCCCATCTGCGCTGATTTGAGCAACAAAGGGTTTTGACACTTTCCCATCATAATAGGTTGCATTCACTACTGATGTTTTCATGTAATTCACCTGCGTTATAAGGAAATATCTAGGTCAAAAATATCGGATAATTCTTCAGCAATCGCATTGTGATCTTGCTGCATTTGATTTTGTAATTGGTCTGGATCATCGACCAACATTAAGTGCAAAGATTCAGTCTGATATTTATATAGTCGTACAACTGCCCATGGTGTCAGTAAACCGAGGCTAACCACTTTAGCCAACCAATTGCTCAAGACAATCCATGCATAGCGCCATTGATTACAGTCCGTATGAAACTGACTGCGGCTCAACGTGGTGTTATTCCAGGTGGTAATAAAAATACGCGCAGCTGTGAGTGGCCAAATAAACATGTAGCCAATCAAATACATACCAAAAATAATGAAGACATAAGATGCGTCATTTAAACCATCTGAACTACCAAACAATATCGCAAAGATTACTGCCAGCAATGCCCCAAAGCCCATAAACAGAAATAAAGGCACATACATGGCACGCATATAATCGCCCCACGTATTATTCAGATTAAATTTCAACTGCCCCAGATACAAATGATTCAGACATTCACGTTTATATAGCCAGACCGCAACTGGTGTAAACAAACCAAGGGTAAAGACAACCACCGCAAGACATTTAACAAAGCACCAATACGCGCTTTTATTCGTCCCAGAAAAAAAGAATCGGCTATTACTAAACTTACTGTTACGGGCACGGAAGCGAATCGTAGATCGAATAAGCCAAGGAACCGCAAAGAAGATTAGGACAAAGCCCGCTAAGAAAGCTTCCCAAGAATAATTTATAGCAAAAGAGAAACCACCATAGACCACTAGCGCAATGATTCGCCCGACTAAAATTTTTGTAGGCAAACCGGTAAAGTCAAAACGACGCTGAAACACCCAAGTATTACCATAAAAATAACGTAAACGGCGGACCTTTGCCCAAGGCGCATAAAGTCCAAGCGTGACAATCGTCAGTAAGATATTCACGATCCAAATACCGAAATATTCAGACGCATTACCTTTAAACCTAAAATGATAATTTCTTCCCAAAATATCAGCCTGTTCTGTCTCACCAAATAGACTCGGTGGATTCATTACGGGCAGCTCTGGCGGAAGCGGCGTTTCCATCTGTGAATTTTGCATAAGTACCCTAAATTATTTTTTTTGGTATGTCGAATTTATTCATTTGCATGGCAATGCTTATCACCATGCTTTATTTATACGTATATCAAAGCAAGCTATGCCTCAACACTTTTAACCACTGGCTTTAGAATTAATGAACTACTGTTTGCAATTGGACAGCGTGAAATTGCAAATGATCATCCATAAAACTTTGAATAAAATAATACCCATGATCATAGCCTACATGTTCACGCAGTTCGAGTGGCTGTCCAACTTGCTCACACGCTTGCTGAAACAACGCCGGATTTAACTGGCTATAAAATTGATCATCAATGCCTTGGTCAATCAAAATGGCTTTAAACAAAGCCCCTTTTGTTTGCACTAAAGCTGTTGCATCATGCTGAAGCCACTGCTGACGATCTGAACCTAGATATTGACTAAAGGCTTTTTCACCCCATGGACACTGACTCGGCGCACAAATCGGTGCAAAAGCAGAAACCGATTTAAACAGGTCCGGATGCTTCAGCGCTAAAGTTAATGCACCATGACCGCCCATACTATGTCCTAATATGCCAATCGCACCTTTTTGTAGCGGAAATTCAGTCTGTACCAGCGAATACAATTCTTCAGTAAGAAAACGTTCCATTTGATAATGCTCGGCCCACGGTTGTTCCGTTGCATTAATATAAAAGCCTGCGCCTTGCCCAATATCCCAATGATCGCCTTGCGCTACCTGTTCCCCACGTGGAGAAGTATCAGGACTGATTAAAATCAGGCCGAGCTGCGCAGCTAAACGCTGTGCATGCGCTTTAATAGCAAAGGTTTCTTCGGTACAGGTTAATCCCGCCAAATAAAACAATGCAGGACACGCTTGGCCTTGCAAGGCTGCTTCTGGCAGAAAAATACCAAACTTTGTTGGGGTTTTTAGACTTGAAGAATCCAATTGATAAATGCGCTGCTCACCCGCAAAACAAGTATTTCGTTGTACTAATTCCATGATCTTTATCCTAAACTTTTTTGATCTTTTAAGGCGTAACCGTCGTAGCCGGTGCAGTAGTTGTCGGCGGGAACAATCGTTGTTCTAATTGAGGCAACATTAATGCCATGTTTTTCCCCATCGACCACTGTGGTTCAGAAGGTTCGAAACCTTGCGCTGCTTCCCATTTTGCTACAGTCGCTTTGGTTTCATTAAATGCAGCTTGAATACTGGTCTGCTCACGCATCGCCTGATCAAAGAACGCACGACCAAAATAGGTGTATTCAGCTTCATTCGAACAGCCAAAAGACTGTCGATCAGCTGCCGATGCTGTAATGATTAAAGTATTATCATTTTGCAATGCTGGAATAAAACTGCCTGAATAACATGAAGAAATCACGATCACTCGCCAACGAATTCCGGATGCATCCAAGGCTTCTTTTAACCATTTAGGATCGACTTGCGCCAAATCCAAAGGTGCATTTTCCATTTCAAAGACATTAGGTAAACCGTGTGAGGTCATATATAAAAATAAGACGTCACTTTCTCGGTTCATCTGCTGACCAATACGACGCAGTGCCAACTCCATACTGGTTTTAGATGCCAGCGGAATTTCAGTGCGCGTTGCAGGGTTATTGATAAGCTCAACCGAACGCCCATAGGTGCCAAAACGTGTATCAAACTGTTCTTTAATCCGTTCAATTTCCAGTTTAAAGACATCTTGATAACTCGCACCTGCCACCCCTAAGAAGTACCAATGGGATTGGGCAAATTCACCATATTCCACTGCGTCTAAAGATTTATTGAGCAAACGGCTTTGTGCATAAAATGCATCTTCAGCAAAGCTTGGAGGAACTTCTTCTACTTTCCAAATCGGCTGATCTTTGACTGAGACTTGCCACACGACCAAAGTAAATAGCGTCGCACCCATAATCAGTGCTCGCTCCCACCATGGCCATTTCAGCTCACGTGAAAACACCCAAACGACAGCCAAACTTTGCCAAACAAATAGAATAATGAATAACGTTGGAATGTAGTCATACAGAAAGTATGGGAGAAAATCGAGATCTCCCAAATATTGAATCAAACATTGAAACAACATGATGTGCGTATCAAGCACCAACCAAAGCAATGCAGGGACCAACATTAACCGTGGATTATTTACACGTTGTGATAGGAAAATCCCCACAATTAAAGCAATAAATGGCCACAAGGCATAACTTATAAGACCTTGAGCGTTAAATTCACCAATACGCCCCGTGCTCAGCCAACTAAATAAACTGTTAGCACAACCACCTAAAATCCCCCAAAACACCAATTGTAAAATCGATGGACGAACGATTTGTAAAGAACGACGAGACCCAAAAAATAACCACATCCCCGCAGTTTGGTTGCTTTTAAAATCATGCCAAAAATTGATGGAGGGTTTGAAATCAATCATAGAGTTCTAATGGTGGCCTTGGCTCGCTTAATTGCACAAATAATTTTATGCCTGATGTCGTTTTTAGCAATGCTATTTTTTAACTATATAACAAATCTTTGAACAATATTGAAGCAAATATCATTTTAAGTCACAAGATCATGTTGGAAATATGCATCAAAGCGACAAGCATCGCCTTGCCACTGATGTTGCGGCTCTTGATTCGCTAAAAAAACTGCCAATCGTGGACGTTTAACCACGACACGTTTAGCAATTTTTTGTGCTAAATCCAGTAAATTATCACCTAAATCCATCTCACCATCTTCAGGTAACAGCAAATGCAATAATTGCATTTGTTTTTTGACCTGAGCTTGCTTTTTGACGGCTTGCTGGTTTTGATCTCGCTGCGGAAACATCGGATCGAGATAAACCACATCAAAGATTTGATTGGTCGTCGACAAATGTTTCAAAAAGTCTGCCGAATCTGAAAAGACCAATTCAATTCGAGCTACAACCGAACTTAAAAATGCATCTTGCTGCGCGCGTTGATGTGAGTCTTCCAATAGGGTAAATAAAATTGGATGACGTTCCACAAGGGTCACATGCGCACCCAGATGTGCCATCAATAAACTATCGTGCCCTAGCCCTGCGGTTGCATCCACAAGCTGTGGCTTTTCAGCCAAATTACACGCACGTGCAATCATCTCAGACTTTAAAGATGCTCGCTTTAAACGCCCCACTTCTGCTTTCCAATCGGGTTGCATCTTCATGCCATTGGCCGCTAACCACAAACCATCTGCATCGACACACAAACTGAGTTCAGGGTTTAAACGTAAAAAACGCGCGTTTAATTTTTCAATTAATTCAATATTTACAGATACGCCACGTGAAGAAAGCACAGCAGAATACTGCTGTGCTTTCTCATGAAACTCTTGTTCTGTGTATAAGCGGATTTCGCTTACCATAATTTCCAGCCTGTAAATGCGAACAATAAAATCAATAAACCTGAAACAATTCGATACCACGCAAAAATCATAAAATCACGTTTTGCCACATAAGCGACAAGCGCACGAATTAAAATCAATGCAGAGACAAATGAAACGATTAAACCAACGGCGATCACAGTCCAATCTTGAGTGCCTTGAAATACATCATAGCTTTGATATAAATCCAGTAAACCTGCACCGACAATAACCGGAATACCCAAAAAGAATGAAAACTCAGTGGCTGCTTTACGGGAAACCCCTAAGAACATGGCACCAATAATGGTTGCACCTGAACGTGAAGTCCCTGGAATTAAAGATAAAACTTGAATTAAACCAATCCAAATCGCATCTTTAATGGTTAAATCTTCTACTTCTTTGGCACGCACCTGCGGTGGATTTTTTTCGATCCAAATAATGATCAAACCACCGATAATCAACCCCATAGCAATCGCAATGTTATTGAACAGCAGTTCTTTCACCGTCTGACCAAACGTCAAACCAATCAACACGATTGGAATCGAAGCGAGAATTAAGCCAAAACCTAAACGGCGACCTTTTTCTTCACCAGTCACCATACCGGTTGCTGCGCCCCACAGGCGGCCCCAGTATTCATAAATCACCGCCGCAATCGCACCCATTTGAATTGCGATCACGAAAACATCACTTTTTTCTTTGGTCCAAAAGTTCATTAATTCTGAAGCCAGAATTAAATGCCCTGTACTTGAAATCGGTAAAAATTCGGTAATACCTTCAACAATACCCATGATTGCCGCTTTGAGCAGCAGTAGAAGATCCATATATAACCCTAATTATGGCTTGCCTTGTTCTGAAATTTTCTTCCAGGCGTTATCTCGTAAATATACGGGCAATGCAAGTTCAGCACTCACCCATGCTTTTCTTTGCGCCGCTTCGCGGGCAATAGTAGCAATATCTTGTGCTGTTGCACTTAAGTCTTTGTATTGTGTTTGTTCTGATTGAATGAGCTCACTACCAGAACCCACGACAGTAAATTTGATCTGTGGTGTGGCATCTGCGTAACTTAATAGTTGTTCTTCATCTACAGCTTGCATAATGCCATTGGCATCGAGTTGATAGCTTGCGATATACACTTCTTGCATGCGAGCATCAAGGACTGCTGTTACTTCAGTCAAACCATGTAGACGATGCGCCGCTTGAGCCAAAGCTTGCAAAGTCGAGACTGGAACAACAGGTACGTCATTGGCCCATGCCAAAGCCTGTGTTACCGCTGCATTAATACGAACACCACTAAATGAGCCAGGCCCACGACTAAATGCAATTGCAGTTAAATCCGCTAACTCAATAGCAGTTTGATTAAGCCCTTGCTCAATCATTGGGAGAATGGTTTGCGTCTGCGCTTTTGCCCGTAAATCGAGTTGAAAATAAAGCTCTTGAGTTTCATCTACAATCGAGACGGAACACTGCTCATTGGCAGTTTCCAATGCCAGTAATTTCATGCGCAACCTTAATTAAATTTAATCTTAAAAAACGTTGAATATGATACTCCACTCCACCGCAGTTCGCGAGATTTTCCACCTCAGACTCAGCGCTTTCTGTATTTAATCCATAAAAAAGCCTCGACAAACGTCGAGGCTTTTTTGCTTGCCATGTATAGCGTTTTAAAGTTCAGCGACTTCGAGTTGAGTAAAATGTTTAAAATGAGCAGCATAGTGCAAGGCACTCATTTTTAGACGTGCTTCCGCTTGTTCATCTAAAGTCTTGACGACTTTACCCGGTGAACCCATCACAACAGAATTATCCGGAATCACCTTCCCTTCGGGAATTAAAGCATTCGCACCTATGATGCAATTTTTACCAATCACGGCATGATTTAGGACCACGGCATTGATTCCAATCAGACTATTATCACCTACAGTACATCCGTGTAGCATGGCTTGATGCCCAATCGTGACATAATCGCCAATGGTCATTTCAATGCCCGCATCGGTATGCAGAACCGCATTTTCTTGTACATTGGTAAAATCACCCAGTTTGATACGACTGTTGTCCCCTCGAATGACGGCTCCAAACCAAACACTCACTTCTCGGCCTAATTCAACTTGGCCAATGACCGTTGCATTTTCTGCAACCCAACCATCCCAAGGTTGATGCGTGGCTTTCGGGCTATATCCTTGAAACTTGTACAACATGATCAAACATCCTATTTTGACTTTCTAAAAATGATTTATGGCTCACGGACCAAATGAAATGAAGGAGAGTTTAATAAAAAAGGCCATTCTTTTTGATAATTCAGACCATATTGAAATAAGGAAATCAGCATCCGTGCAGTCAAACCCCAAACGATTTCATTTTCAACTCTTAAACTGGGGAAATATAGTGATTGCTGGGCAAAACGAACTTCATACGGCGTTGGTGGAGTTTCTAAAAGCTGTCTTAATGATGCAAAAAAAATACGGTCAATTTCAGTGGGTTGAGGTATTAAATTTACGTCAGGCGGGATCAACCCCACGATCGGTTTAACTAACATTCCATTCCGTGCTTTTTGCATCGGTAAATCACCCAAAAGCTGCACATCAAATGGATTTAGAGCGGTTTCTTCTTGGGCTTCTCTTAACGCCACCACGATATTACTGGTGTCTTGGGCATCACGTTTGCCACCGGGAAAGGACACTTCACCGGCATGATTATTCATATAGAGTGAGCGGCGGGTCAATAAAATACGTGGATTATCTTCTTGGGTAATCGCAATCAATACAGCAGCATGCGCAGGTTGAATACGCTTAGAAAAACGTAAACTTTGCTGCAATCGCTGAGTCAATAAACCCTCATCCATCCACATTACATCCTTATAATTATCTTGTTTTCATCATAGCTGAATTTCGGCCAAGCTGGTTAGAAATGATGCCAAAGTTTTATTTTTAAGTTATTCTGACGGTTCACCCAATCCATGACGATGAATATGAACTTTTGCTCAAACTGCGGACAAAAAACAAAAGAAGCGATCCCGCTTGGAGATCATCAGATACGCCGTATTTGTACCGCATGTGGGTTTATTCATTATGTGAATCCTAAAGTCATTTGTGGTGCTTTAGCCGTTTGGGACAATCAAGTTTTACTTTGCCGTCGTGCAATTGAGCCACGTTATGGGCTGTGGACATTACCCGCTGGCTATATGGAACTCTATGAGACGATGGAGCAAGGTGCAGCACGTGAGACTCGCGAAGAAGCTGAAGCAGAAGTCAATATTGAGCAACTGTATTGCATGTATAACATTCCACGTATTGGGCAAATTTATGCCTTGTTCAAATCTGAATTAATCAATGGTGAATTTGGTGCGGGTGATGAAACCATTGAATCACGATTATTTAGTGAAGAAGATATTCCATGGGATGATTTAGCCTTTCCTAGTGTGGAAAGAACGCTGCGGCATTATTTTGCTGACCGCAAAACAGGTCAGTTTGAAATGCATCTCGAAACCCTTGGTACGCGACTCGATCACACAGGTTAATTTGCTGGCCGCATGATTAAAAAAGCCCATCAAAGATGGGCTTTTTTATTTTTCTAAGATTTAACTACTATTTAGCCTTGATGGTGTAACACGGGGCCAATTCTAAAGAAATATCACCACCGCTTAACTTCGCCGTTTGAGCCGCAGCAGTATCATTTGGATTTTTTAAGCTATAAATATAACTAAAGCTGGCCAAACTATTCCCCCACTTCACCACTTTATTATCCGAATCTGTCAAAGCAACGCCAGAGGGACGTGTGCCTGCATTGGCATTAATCATATTGTGTAACTGCACTAAAGCACCGCCTACAACCATTGATGTATCCGCTGAAGTTTTCACACTTGAGTTCATTCCAATCAGCGCGCCATCAAGCGTATGGAAATATGGGTCAGCTAAAATCATACGAATCGAAATGGTATTTGGATTGATATTTCCTTCAGGCGTAAAGGTACGGGTTGTCGTTCCGATACGATATTGCTGTACACCTTTGTCATCTTTCATTAACAGTGGATCGAGCACATCTTTTCCACTACAGCCTTCCGTCGCGTGTGTAGACAAATCGACAATTTGACTATCTTGACGAGTAAATACATCATCTGGCACGCCAGATTTTATATTTGTGCGAATATCACCATTACGGTCAATCACCACACCCAATTTCACTGTTTTGATCGAGGGATCGGTAAATTTAAAGGTTAAATCTGCATATAACGGGAAGATATAATTTTGTCCAGCAGCAACATTTTCAACAGACTTAAAGACTTTTTTGTCTAAATACGACAGCGGATAAAGCTTGTATAAATCCATCGTGCCTTTAAATTGCACTTGGTTAATGTTTTGCTCCCAAAGACCTAATTTTTTCTTATCATCGGCCGTCAGAACATAATCATCTTTTTTAGCCATTAACGTTTTATATAAACTTCCACCTGTACCGACCACCATTTTGTCGGCAAGTAGCGTCCCTTGTTTAATAATCAAAGGGCCAGAGTTGGCTTCTTCTGCATCAAAACGGAAACCCAGAATGCCAGGTTTATCAATTTGCTTGGTAAGCGGATCGATCCAATTGTCCTGTGGCGTTGCTGTTAAACGTGTTGGTCGAACCTGCGTCAAGAGCAAGACATTCACACCACCAATGGTACTCAACTGTTGATCAACTTTGCCCTTCCACTGTAAACCACTACCAAACGTCATACCTTGGCGGTCCGTCATTAACATGAAATGACCAAATAAATTGACTTTTGAACTATCGGTCGGCAAACATTCATTTTTGTCACAGCCGACCAGTCCATTTGAACCACTGGCATTGGTAATCACGCCATCAGTTGAAAACAACGCAAACTCTGGCTGGTAAACCGCAGCCGTTGAGATATTCATGAGTTTTGAAACTAAGGTAAATGCATTTTCATTGCTGACTTCGGACAGGTCTAGCCAAGGTGTAAACAGGTCATTAAATTCCGTATCTGAACTGATACTGAAATCTGCTGTCGCGACATTCCGAGTGATTTGATCAATCAATACTTTGTCTGCATTGTTGATATAAACCGCTTGGATATCTGTAGCTGTAACTGCGCTATTATTTTTCAAAGCCAAGGCTTGAATAATTTTAGCCAAACGCATGGCCACTTTAACCGTTGCGTCGGTATTTGCAATCGTTGCAGCAGGTTTACCCGCGATGCCAGCTGCCAAATCCAATAAGGTCAAGCGTGGAGGTGTCGTACCACTGGCTACATTGGAAATTTGCTTCAAATCTACTTTACCCAAATCAATTCGACGTGATTTTTCACCTTGGACAAAGAAAGTTACCGTATCGCCAATCTTACAAGCACCTGTCGAAACACCTTCTTTTAGATCAAATAAAGTAATGTAGGTATTTTTAACGTCGCTCGAACAATTAAAATTCAGACCTTCAATTGGATAATCTAAAACGAACTCAACACAGCCTTCGGTATTACTTTTACAAGTACCATTGGTTGTACTGGTATCATAAATTTCAGGATTCACATTTGCACTTTCACCGCCACAGCCACTGAGCGCTGCAACCAATGCCGTTAAAGCAAACGGTAATAAAATTTTATTTTTCATCCTAATTCTCTTTTTTATGTCCTTAACGGATTGCTGTTAATTTAAGTTGGCCTTGATTGGTTAATACGCGACCATCGACGTCAATTGCTGTTGCTAAAGGCGTTAAAAATAAATACTGGCTACCTTTAGGCACTTGAATCACGCCTTCAATTTTTTCATGGTAAAGATGATCCGCTTCACCTTGGTTATTTTTGAATCCACCTGCGCCTTCCATGACACATCCATTTTTGTCTAAAAATACCGCAAATGGCCAATAAAATGTAGGATTTTGTACTTTGGATGCAAATGAATGTATACGAATATTTTGTAATGGTGATTTTAGTTTTACGACTTCATAGTCAAATTCGTCTGATAAAGGCGCTCGAGGCCATAAGTTAATATCTTGAGCTAAGTCGAGCTCTTTGGCTTTCTTCATTTTTTTATTCGAAAAACATTGCTGACCTAAACCTTGAATGGTGTCAGCTTGTGAGACTCGATAATACGATGTGGCCAAAGTGATCGGGCCTGTATCTTCGGGTTGATTACGTTTAAATAAATTATCAATGACGGAGCGACTGACACCTTTTTCACGTTCAATGGTTTGCATCCGCGTTTGCCCCATCTTGCTGTCAATAACGCCTTCGGGCATGGTGTAAAAGCGCTTTTTGCCTTCTAAGTTAAACTCTTTATCTTCAAGATATTCATTATTGACATACTTTTCACCAGCCAGGGTCGAAAAGCCTTGCTCTTGTTTTGCCTTGGCCGATTGTTTTGAAGGATTATTTTCTAAGTTTTCACCTGAAGATCGTACGGATTGATCAGTACTGACTACTTTCTCAGCAAGGATGTTTTTCTCAACGACAGGTTTATCTTTTTCAGCTAGAATTTTGGGCTGATACGCTTCACGAGGTTGGGTTAGCTCTGATTGCTGTAACTTTTCTGCCCATGCTGTTGAAGGTACCACTTTTGCTGAAATATCTGAAGCTTGTGCTGACTTTTCAGATTTGCGAACTTTATCCCCTGAGACGTCTTTAATTTTATCTACTGTGACAGCTTTAATTTCATCCCGTTTTTCCGGCTCGCGTATACTTAAATGTTGAGAATTCACCGGTCCAACAGCCTGTGCTGTTGGACTCGTTTGACGTGTCATCGGTGTCTTGGTTTGAGACGGACTAATGCTTACGGATGGTTGAATAATTTGTTGTACAGGTTGAGAGTCTATCGTTTTAGCAGTTGGACTTTCTTTAGGTTTCTTTGCTGGTTTTTCTTGCACTTGTACCACCATTGGGCGCCCATCTGGCCCAATAATGGTATGAAACGCCCCAGCGTTGGTATACGACACTTGCACCACAGACAGTGCAAGTAACGTTTTTATGAATAAAATCCTTTTCATTCTGTCTGCTTATCCTACCAACGAGTTCTGTAATTTAATCCTAGGATGGTGATTTTCGTATCGGTTTTTACATTCAGTCCAGCATATGGGTTTAAAAGTAAGTTATTCACACCGGTTAAGTTTGCAAGACTACTAGTATTCGCTGGAATGTTATCTTTACTGCGTAAAAAGCCGATTGATAAATCTAAATCCGTATCTGCATCAAAACGATATCCAATCCCCATACCAAAGAGCTGCGCACCATTAATCGGGACCATGGTATTTCGCTTACCATCAGGAATAGACGTACTCCTTGGTTCATAACCTGCACGTAATTTCAAACGATCTGTTGCAGAATATTCAATACCAATACCCCAGTTCCAAGGCGATGTAAATTTCAAAGGTAAGGCCAAAGAATTATCGGTCACATTTTCAGATAATAATTTTGCAATTTTCAGCGCTGAAATTTGACGGTCGAATTCAAAACGGAATTTGTCCCAAGCACGATAATCGGTCCAGCCCACATCAAAATTAATTTGTAAATCAGGCATAACCTTATATTTGATCCCGGCCTGTACGTGCTGTGGATATTCAAAATCCATCGAAACCAAACCCGACTCCGAGTTAGGCACGGCATTTGGGAAACCCAAAATTGCAGCTAAAATTTGACCTGTTGGTGATGACATTAATCCCTTAATCATCTCCTGAGGCGCTTTTGCATTATGAATGCGATAACGACCTTTCATGCGCATTTTCGCAGCGCTTTGGTACACCATACCAAAACTAAAATCTTCGCGTGGCTCCCACAAAACCCCTAAGTTATAACTTGGGCTCAGTGACTGCTCTAAAGCCAATTCCATCTGACCAAATTTGCCAAATGGATTCATTCCTTCTTCGGTATTACACATCCCCAATAGCAAGATGTCGGTAATAATGTCCGAATTTTCCTTGAATGGCGTACAGACGACTTCATCAATCATCCTTAACATGCCGATCAACTCATTGGGAAATCGTAGATCTGATTTCAATCCAATGGCTTGATAGGACATCCCTACACCACCACCAATCGATAACTCATCACTAACTTGATAACCCACAGTTGGCGATAGATAAGTAATACGCTCTAGAGCAACTTGTTGCCCCATGAAATTACCTGGGTTGCCATTTTCAGCACCAAAACCCGCAATCAAAGGCGCATAAACGGCGGATGCAAATGTTGCTTTAGAACCTGGTGGATTATAGGCAATCCCCATCGTTGGTGCGGCAATGGGTTGGCCAGCACCAAAATCCACCATCTTTTTTAAGACAGGTACATATAGGGATGCATATTCAACATCACCAGAAACCTTATCTTTAAAGTCCGTACAAATATCTGCCGTTACTTCAGGGCCATCATTACAGACCATTGGGTCATCTGAATAACCAAAGACGTTATAACCCGCAGGGACGGTAAATTCACGTTGAATATCAAAGTTTGCAATGATCCCCTGCATATCGGTTTGCAAACCTTCAATTTTAGTTAATGCTGCAGGGTTAAAATGCACGGCACTAATCCCCGGAGGATCAGCAGTTACTGCATTCCCTAATGCAAGTGACCGTACATCAACTGAAAGGTTGGTACCCAATTGTGCAAAAGCAGCACTAGAACAGCCCGTTAAAACGATCGCACTAAAAAGTGGGCTGAGTCGAATTTTACGCATACGACAGCCCTCTTAACGAAGTTTTTTTCCAAAACCTAGAATATCTAACGGGAAAGAAAGTCCTAAAGACACATCTGGTGCATCTTCAGTTAAACCTAGCCCCACCGTACCGTTCACAATCGTATCTGGAGATACACGTACACCTAAAGAAATTGCTAGAGTTGAACTGGTTTGGTCTGCAGGTGAATAGGATTCGCCACTGCTATACGTAAATTCTGCGCCAGTGTTGAAACTTTGTTGATATGACATGGTGAGGGAAACATCGTAGTTAAACGAGTATGCAAAACCGAATGCAAAACCACCACTAATTCCCGGTTCAAACTCTTCAATGACACGCGTACCACGACGTTGGTTTAAACCCGTTTCTTTGAAACCATAGTTAGCTGAAACAGATGCAAACAACACAACAGGGTCAATATATTTACGCGTACTCGCACCGATACCTGCCGAATAGTAACCTTTACCTGTTGCTAGATCATTTACTGCATTGACTTCGTATGGACTATCACCTGTTTTCGTAGATAAATTACCAAATAAAATCAGTGGCAAACGACCTTGCTTCAATGGGAAGGGTTCCCAACGTGCGCCTAAAGAAATATCCCCTAAACCCGCGGTTGAAGTATCTTTTAATAAGTCAGTTTTCGCTACTAAAGGCAGAGATGCAGAGAATGTCAAATTGTCCATTACACCGTATTGCACGGTAAATGTATTGGTCATTGAGTGTGTTGCATTCTCTTGTACACGGAGTTGATAAAGTTGGCCTTGTGCCATTTCCATATCAAGTTGAGTATCACGGTAATAGGTATAATCGATATCGTAAAAAGATGATATTTCACCTTTTTTAATCAATGAATACTGACGTTCATTCGAGCTAAATACTTCCTGTAAGTTAGCTTCTTGACTCGCATCACCCTCTTGCTGTTGAAGTGCTGTCGATGCCTTTTCAGTGGCAGTAGCACTTTCGACTTGTGGTGCCTCAGATTGTACTGGCTCTTCAACAGATTCATACTGTCCAATTTCAGGCTCGGCAGCAGCTTCTTGTGCATTATCAGCTTGGTTTACAGTAGCAGGAGATACAGACTCTTCTACGACTGTCTCTTGTTCAACTGGATCATATTCTCCAAGGCTTGGCTCTTCAGCTGCATAGGCAACCCCCATCACCACCTGAATACTCATGGCTAGTAGTGTTTTGTTCATCCATTTACGATTCATGTTCCTTCCCACCGTTGTTATTTTTTTAATCCTGACACTTTGTTATACGCTTTCATCTAATTATTTACTCTTGTAGTAAAGCCTTAGAAAGTTGTAATTCGATTTACCATAAGACTCCGACTCTTCATTCATGTTTTTATCAAGTCGTATCGTAGATGCCTTGTCTGCAATTTTTTCCATGTAAAACTGCGGATATTGAATATCAACCAATGCATAACGGTTGACGGTTGCATCTTCAACATGTCGCAAGTCTGAATCTTGCAAAGCTAATAAATTTTTACGTTGCTCAGGCGCAACGTTGATTAAGAATAATGTGTTGTTTTCCCATATTTCTTGGAATCTAACTTCATCGAAACTGATATTGCCCAGTGCTGGATCTGCAACATAAACACGCCCATCTTTATAGGCTTTAAAAACCACAAAATGTTTAAAACCAGCATATGAAATGGGAACAATCGCAGGCTGACCTTGCTTAACTAGATCTGAAAACTCACCTTTGTAGCCCCCACTGTCTAGCCCCACAGCAGCGACAAAACGTTTCATGTCTAATAAGGAGAAACTTCGACGTTCGATGATTTTTTCAGTTTCACCAAATTTCAGCAAACCATTCATGGTCTGTTGTTCAGTTAGCTGTGTCCCGACATAACCATTTAATAAAGTGGTTAAGGCTGCTGAACCACAACTGTAGTCATAAGCTTGCCGAACGATGCCTCGAAATTGATCTTCTATGGCAGGTTTAATTTTTACAGATTCACGGTGCATCCGAGTAAAGGAATCATTTCGTGAATCCAATGTTTCGGTATAGTGAACTGTTCCGACTGGCTTTTCTTTTAAATCAAAGGACTCTTTGGCAAAGTAATACATCAATGCCGAGCCTACTGCTATCTCTAACATATCTTCTAACTTTTAGTTATCGGCAATGATGTGCCTTTTTTCATTATTTTTTAGAGCTATTGCTCTACATCCATGTATTATGCAAGATACCTTTTTTTTTATAAAAAAACAGCATTTTTTTATGCTTTATTGGGTCATTCCGCACTTTTTTGTAAAAAAAAGCGCGTGATCAACACGCGCCTTATTTTTATGCTAAATTACTTACTAGAAATTGTAATTACAGAACCTTGGTTATATACACCCATAGCTGGGCTGTAGAACGTTTGTAAACCTTGAACTTCGATATCACCAATTGAACCAGCGTCTTTACTTCCTAGATGAACACCTTTCACATAATTATCAATTGGACCAGAGTTACTTACCATTTGAATATAACCATTATTTGTGCCTTCTTTACCATAAATACGAACATCTTGATTAATTGTTAAGTCAGTTTTACCAGCATCAGCAACTTTGATGCTTTCGATAAAGATTTCACCTGCTTCACGTGTAGCGGTTTTAGTTGATGCATCAAGGATACCTAGATCTTTAATTTCTAAACCACCCTTCATAGTTGTACTCAGTTTAATCATAGCCCCTTGTGGAGCAGCACCTAACTGAACATTAGCAGTCATTGGTCCAGTTTTTAGAGAAAGACCAGATAAAATTGCATTGTAGTTTGCATCTGTACCTTCAAGCTTACCACCACGGCGAATGCCTGTAGTACCAGCTGTACCAGATGCTGTTACACCAATTTCACCAATTTTAATATCTAAACCAGAAACATCAGCTGCGATGTTAATGAATGCACCATTTGCACCAGTACCAGCATCAGTATCAATACGTAAATCAGCTAAATTGCGAGAAGGTAGAAGATAAGCTCCACCGTTATCATAGTTTGCACCAATAACGATACCTTTATTTTCTAAAGGATCACCAGCTTTCTTGTTACCTTGAATAACGATCGCACCAGCAGTACTTGTACCGCCCTTAGCTGTATCCGTTAAACCGTCGTTATCGTGAATGAAAAGTTTTTCAATTTCAATTTTAGAGATACCAATCCCGATGTTAATACCATCTTGACCAGTGGTTGAACTAAGTGCAGCATCGTCCATTGCTTGCATAGCCATAGCATTCGCACTAAATGCGATTGAAGAAACTAGAGCTAATTTAGTGAAATTTTTCATACGGTACTCTCCCAAGAGTATTTATTTTTTTTGATTTTCAACCACTCGATTTATTCAGCTGTAATATTATTTTGTGACAACTGCTAAATCTTTCCTTGAGTTGTTTGCTCGCTCGATTAAATTATATCCAAGCTGAAATTTGTTCAACTGTTGTTGGTCGCAATCTAATTCTTACCGATAAACGGTATTTGCAAACCAAATGAATTAGGAATGGTATAAAATCCATTTTAGTCTTTAAAGTTAATTTTTCTGTTGATGCAAAAACCAATTTCTTTTAAAAAATTTATTCTCAAACAAACTGTTAGTGCTCAAAAAATTTTGCAAGCGCTTGCGCCCTTGTCACATGTGATTTTTTTAGAAGATCAAAACCAACCTGTTATTTGCTTTTTGGCAAATCAATATCAACAATTGAAGAATGATGAACTTAAAGCTTATGTCCGTACCAATTTAGATCAATATGAGGAATCTGATACTCAGCCCTTGCAAAATATTGCCTTCCAAGATTTATGTTCAAACTTAGGCAGCGGGTTTTCTGGGGGCTGGGCTGGTTTTATTAGCTATGATTATGCAGCGCAGCAACAGATTTCCTTGCACGCCAAAGCGCAACCTCGCTTGTTTTTAGGACAATTTTCCAGTTTTTTAAAATTAGAGAATGATGGTTGGTATTTTTATAGTTCAGATCATTCTGCAGCTAAGATTTACGACTATATTGATCAGTTCATTCAAACAGAGATCACTCAGAATCAATTTAAATTAAGACAAAAATGTACTGCAAGATGGTCTAAGTCAGACTACACGAAAGCCTTTGATCAAGTGCAGGAATATATTAAAGCGGGTGATTGCTATCAAATTAATTTAACACAAGAATTCACAGCTCAAGCAAACGGTTCACTCTTAGATACCGCTCAAGAATTTTGGTCACTGACTGATGCATCATATTCAGGCTACTTACGTATTGATGATTTTGAAATTTTAAGTTGTTCGCCTGAACTTTTTATAGATTTTAAGCCTAAACGCAAGATTATTACTAAACCAATCAAAGGCACGATGCCTCGCTATGAAGATCCAGTTTTAGATGCGCACTCAAAACAACGATTAAAATCATCTGAAAAAGACATGGCCGAGAATGTCATGATTGTCGACTTACTACGTAATGATTTGAGTGTTTATGCTGAAACGGGTTCTGTAAAAACACCTAAACTTTTTGATATTGAAAGTTTTAACCAAGTGCATCACATGGTCAGTGAAGTTGAAGCCGTGCTGAAAACAAATGTAAATCCTTTTGAGGTTCTGATGTCGGCACTGCCGGGCGGTTCGATTACCGGCGCGCCTAAAATTCGTGCGATGCAAATCATTGAAGAACTTGAAGGCTCCCCGCGCGGCGCCTATTGCGGCTCGATGGGTTATTTTAATCACGATGGTACAGGCTCTTGGAATATTTTGATCCGCTCTATTCAAAAATACCAAGATCAGGTTTCGCTGTGGGCAGGCGGCGGAATCACCATCGCGTCAGATTGCGATGCTGAATATCAAGAATGCTTTGATAAAGTCGAAGCCATGCTGGATTTGTTAAATACCTGGCATAAACCTGAATAACAAAAAAGCGATTCTATTGAATCGCTTTTTTGATCTATCTATCCCAACTTCCTTTTAAAAAAGGAAGATTAGGCTAGATTTACATTTCGCGGAGATTGCAAAGATTAAGCCAAAATATCGTTTTTCAAAGTATCTACAAGGCGCTGATTTTGTTCATCTGTACCAATGGTGATACGAAGGAATTGATTAATCCGCGGCTTATTAAAATAACGCACGATAATTCCGCGTTCGCGCAAATCAGCAGCCAACTCACTTGCATCTTTATTAGGCAATGATGCAAAAATAAAGTTTGCCGCAGACGGCAATACCTTAAAGCCCAGCTCAGACAGCTGCTCTACAAGCTTTTCACGGCTCGCAATCACCTTGGCATTTTGCACTTCAAAATACGCTTGATCCTCAAATGACGCCACGGCTGCTGCAATCGCAAAACGATCCATCGGATAAGAGTTAAAGCTGTTTTTTACCGCTTCAAGCGCTGCGATTAAATGCGGCTGCGCAATCGCGAAACCAACGCGCAAACCGGCAAGTGAACGCGACTTAGACGTCGTTTGACAAACCACAAGGTTTTCATATTTCGCAACCAAAGCCACAGCAGATTCCGCACCGAAATCGACATACGCCTCATCAATCACAACCACTGAATTCGGATTGGCTTGCAACACTTCCTCAATTGCAGACAAACCTAAAGCAATACTCGTAGGCGCATTCGGATTGGTAATAATGATGCCACCATTAGGTTGTTTATAGTCATCCACCACAATTTCAAAGTCATCGTTCAGGGGCAAAATTTTAGTATTGGCAGCTATACCAAAAAATTGGCTATATACCGGATAAAAACTGTAGGTAATGTCAGGATACAGAACCGGCAGTTCTTGCACAAAAAAGGCTTTAAAAATGTGCGCCAGCACTTCGTCCGAGCCATTGCCGACAAAGACCTGCTCAACAGGTACTTGCTGCTGTTTTGCAATCGCTTGCTTTAACTCAGACGCATCTGGATCTGGATATAAACGTAAAACATCAGCAGAATTTGCCAACACTTTTTGTACTGCTTCCACCACTTTTGGCGATGGCGGATACGGATTTTCATTGGTATTGAGTTTTAAAATATTTTGGATTTTAGGCTGCTCACCAGGTGTGTACGGTTCTAATTCACGTACATCAGGGCTCCAAAAACGCATTTGTTCAGAGGTAATATTTGGCATTTTATTTTGCTCTTTTTCACCCTCTCCTAACCTCTCTTGCACTTCGCTTTAAAGGAATCCTTAAAGCTAGTTCAGGGAGAGGAATACTCATTTTATGAGATTTCCCCTCTCCTTTCAGGAGAGGGTTAGGGAGAGGTTTATAGTTTTGGAAAACTAAGTTTTTCACCTAGTCTATATTTAATTACTGATAACGATAGCGTGCTGAACGCGCATGTGCATCTAAATTTTCCTGCTGCGCTAATGTATCAGCCGTTTTCGCTAAAGTTTTCACGCCAGCTTCAGAACACATGATTAAACTTGAGCGCTTTTGGAAATCATATACACCAAGCGGTGATGAGAAACGCGCTGTGCCAGAAGTAGGCAACACGTGGTTTGGACCTGCACAGTAATCACCAATCGCTTCCGGTGTATAACGCCCCATGAAGATTGCGCCGGCATGGCGGATATCTTCAGCCATTTCCTGTGCTTCATCTAAGCACAGCATCAAATGTTCAGGCGCAACTTGGTTAATCAATTCGGCGCCTTCCGCTCGGTCTTTGACTAAAACCAATGCGCCGCGGTTTTCGATTGAAGTTCGCGCAATATCTGCTTTTGGTAACGCTTCTAAATGCTTTTCAATCCATTGCTCAACTTGATCTAAAAGTTCTGCATCTGGCGTAATAAATACCGCTTGAGCCACAGTGTCATGTTCCGCTTGTGACAATAAATCCATTGCCAGCCATTCAGCATTGTTTTGACCTTCGGCATAGACCAAAATTTCGGATGGCCCTGCAATCATATCAATACCGACTTGACCAAATACTGCACGTTTTGCTGCAGCAACAAAACGGTTGCCCGGGCCAGTAATTTTGTCCACAGATGGAATAGTTTCTGTACCATAAGCCAATGCTGCAACCGCTTGCGCGCCGCCAATGGTAAATACACGGTGTACGCCGGCTAAGTAAGCTGCTGCCAAAACCAATGGATTCAAATCACCATTCGGCGCAGGCACCACCATAATAATTTCAGGCACGCCAGCAACATGCGCAGGTACAGCATTCATCAATACAGAAGACGGATAAGAAGCTAAACCGCCCGGCACATAGATACCCACACGGTCCAGCGGTGTGACTTTTTGACCAAGCGTATTTCCTAGAGCATCAACATAGGTCCAGCCGTCTTGCTTTTGTGCTTGGTGAAATTCACGAACACGGTTCGCAGCAAGTTCTAAGGCTTCACGCACTTCTGAACTTAAACCATCAAATGCTGCTTTCAGCTGTTCTTGTGTCAGCTCTAATTCTGAGAATTGATGCGCTGGATGTCGATCGAACTGCTGTGTCAATTTAAGAACATGAGCATCACCATGCTGACGAACATCAGCAATGATTTGGTCAACGGTTTTTAAAAGTTCTGGATCATTCACAGTTTCAAAAGCCAACAAGTCAGCAAAAGCTTGCTTGAAGTTTTGATCTTGAGTCGATAAACGTCGCATCAATTTACCCACAAGGTAATCTATTGGAAAAGATTAGTTTACCTGTTTTACAGCAGCTTGTGGACATCTATCGCATGTGTTCATGTGGAGTTTTATTGAAAATAACTTTCGTTAAAATTGATGAAAATACAGTTTTATCATTATTTTTCAGTTTTCATAAAAAAACCGCCCAAATTTGAGCGGTTTGATCAGCATAGTTAGCAACTCAACAAATTATGCTTTCTTTACTTGCTCGCGTTCTTCCACGGCTTTTTCTAGCTGTGCAAGAATCGGATTCAACAAAGTTTGTTTACGTTTAAAACTTGCTTTGTTCACGATTAACCGAGAAGACACTTTACAAATTTCTTCCAAAGGCTCTAAACCATTGGCACGTAAAGTGTTCCCTGTATCCACAACATCGACGATGTAATCACCTAAACCAACCAAAGGTGCAAGTTCCATAGAACCATACAGTTTGATCACATCAACTTGCTCGCCTAAGCTTGCATAATATTGACGGGTTAAATTGACGTACTTAGTTGCAATCTTTAAACGACCTTTCGGACGTACCATGCCGACTTTACCAGCCGTCATTAACTTACAGTTGGCAATTTTTAAGTCCAATGGTTCATACACATTTTGTGCACCATGTTCCATCAGCACATCTTTACCTGCCACCCCAATATCTGCAGCACCATTTTCAACATAAGTTGGTACATCAGAAGCACGTAAAATTAAAATACGTACGTGCTTATGGGTCGTTGGAAAAATTAACTTACGAGATTTATCCGGATCTTCCAATAAGTTAATGCCAGCTGTCTCCAACAATGGCAAAGTTTCTTTTAAGATACGTCCCTTACTTAATGCTAAAGTTAAACCATGATCAAAATTGCCCATTACGTCAAAATTGGGATCATCGTTTCTCATATCGCTCATTAACTTACTCGCTTAATTTGGGCACCTAAACCTTGTAACTTCGCTTCAACATCTTCATAACCACGGTCAATATGATAGATACGGTCAATCAACGTTTCCCCATCAGCGGCAAGTGCTGCTAAAACCAATGAGAAAGAAGCTCGTAAATCAGTTGCCATCACCGGTGCAGCAGATAATTTCTCTACACCTGTAACAACAGCATCATTACCTTCAACCTGAATATTAGCACCCATACGTGCTAATTCAGGTACATGCATGAAACGGTTTTCAAAAATCGTTTCTGAAATTGTGGCAAAACCACGACCAATCGCATTCACCGCCATCAGCTGTGCTTGCATATCGGTAGGAAATTCTGGGTGTGGTAAAGTCTGGAAACTTACTGCTTTTGGGCGTTTACCCATCATATCCAGTTCAATCCAATCTTCACCGCGAGTAACTTCCGCGCCCATTTCTTCAAATTTATCTAGCACAGACTCCAACAAGTTAGGATCTGTATGTGTAGTTTTGATTTTACCACCTGTGATCGCTGCAGCAGCTAGATAAGAACCTGTCTCGATACGATCTGCAACAACGGCATATTCACAGCCATATAGGCTTTCAACACCAGTAACAACTAAAGTATCAGTGTCCAAACCTTCGATTTTTGCACCCATCTTGATCAACATATTAGCAAGATCGGTAATTTCAGGTTCACGAGCCGCGTTACGAATGGTCGTTACACCGTCTGCAAGAACCGCAGCAGTTAGAATATTTTCAGTACCACCAACTGTGACCATATCAAAGACAACTTCGCCACCTTTTAGACGACCATCCACTTTGGCATGCACATAACCTGCTTCAACTTCAATTTCAGCACCAAGTGCTTCTAAAGCTTTTAAATGTTGATCTACAGGGCGTGAACCAATTGCACATCCACCCGGCAAAGACACTTTTGCACTACCATAGCGCGCCAATAACGGGCCAAGCACCAAAATAGATGCACGCATGGTTTTCACGAGTTCATATGGTGCAAATTGGTTATCTAAGCTAGAAGTATCAGCCTTAACCGTATCACCTTCATAACTGATTTGAACACCTAAACCTGCAATCAATTTCACTAAGGTGTTCACATCTTTAAGATTTGGTACATTGGTTAATGTAATAGGTGTATCCGCAAGGATAGTTGCAGCGAGTAATGGCAATGCAGCATTTTTCGCACCAGAAATACGAACTTCACCTTCGAGCTTAGTACCGCCCTGAATCAGAAATTTATCCATTAATTATTAAGCTCCGAATAAGCTTGCTTTGCGCCATTCTTCTTTGGTCATTGCACGAATTGTTACTGCATGTACTTCACCGCTGGCAATGTAGGAGTTCAAAGGTGCATAAACAGATTGTTGACGAGCAACAGGACGTTTCCCTTCAAATTGATCATCGACGATGCGTAGATCAAATTTGCCGCCTTGCCCACTAACTGCAACCTCAGCTTCTGGAAAAGCAGCTTTTAAAATTTCAGTGAGCTGTTCACTATTCATCACAAGACCCCATATAGGACTAACGGTGTAAAACCTGTCATTTTACTATAAATCTAAAAAATAATTCATTAGTCACATACATTATATATATAAAAAAAGAGGTTATAAAAAACCTCTTTTTGTACAATGTACAATCTAAACCGTTAAAGGCATATAAATGAGCTGCATTTTTCGATGTTTATGCAATTGTTTTTTTAATTTTTCAGATAATTTTTTGATCGAGGTATACATATCATCAGCGCAAGCTTGCGCAAAAAGTTCGGTCCCGGGTAATCGTATAATCGCTTCTGCAATATGATTATCACTGCCTTTTTTTGAACGTTTATCAACTTGATGATCTTTGGTCAATTTAACTTGCATACTATTGACCTGATCTAAATGTTTGGTCATTTCCGCAAATTTAAGACGAATATTTTCTTCTATTGCTGGCGTAATTGTTAAATGGTGGCCACGAATTGTAATCTGCATAATTCTATCCCTCACCTTCTTTCAGGACTGGAAAAGTTCAAGCCGAATTATCCAACTCAATATGCGAAGCATACATTTACACGATCAGATCATTTCGGCTATTCCTTATATAAAAAAGAGATTCATTATTTCGTCATAATGAATCTCTAGAATAGTCAGATTTTCAAATTTAGATCAACACTTTTCGCTCTGAAGATGATGGAATATGTAACGATTCACGATACTTCGCAACCGTACGACGAGCAACATCAATACCTTCAGCATTAAGTAAAACTGCAATTGCATTATCAGACAAAGGTTTACGTGTATTTTCTTCTGCAATCAACTTTTTAATTTTTGCACGGATTGCAGTCGAAGACGCTTCCCCACCAGACGATGTCCCAACATGACTTGAGAAGAAATATTTCAACTCAAATAATCCACGTGGTGTGAGCATATATTTATTTGTGGTTACACGGGAAACTGTGGATTCATGGAGTTCGACTTCTTCGGCAATGTCTCGTAGTACCAAAGGCTTCATTGCCTCAGGACCTTGTTCAAAGAACGCTCGTTGATGCTCCACAATACATGTCGCTACTTTTAATAATGTTTTATGTCGTTCATCAATACTTTTAATGAAATTCTTTGCTTCAAGCATTTGATTTCGTAAATATTGATTATCGTCACTTTGATCTGCACGCTTGATCATATTGGCATAAAAAGAATTTACCCGTAGTTTTGGCATTACATCAGGATTTAATTGAACCAACCAATGTTCATTCTTTTTTAAAACCACAACATCTGGAATTTGATAGTCTGAATCTTTATCTTCAAATTCTTGCCCTGGATGCGCTTTTAATGTTTTTAGCAAAGAAATGGCTAGTTTGAGCTGTTCTGTATTTAATCCCGTTTGCTTAATCAACTTGGGTAATTCATTACTAATCAGCAACTCATAATTTTTCAATAATAAAATAGCTTCATATCGATATTCGACATGCTCAGGAAGATTTTCAACTTGCACCATTAAACATTCGGCAAGATTGCGTGAGCCCACACCAACAGGATCTAGACGCTGAATATGCTTTAAAACTACTAAAACTTCGTCATCTTCGACTTCTTCTTCATAATCCATAGAGTCTAAAAGATGCTGAACTGATTGGGTAATTTCATTTAAGTCACAATCTAAAAAACCTTTGTTATCTAAGGCATCGATAATACAGTGCGCAATTAATTTATCGAACATAGAAAAGTGTAAAAGATTAACTTGCTCAAGCATATGCGCTTGTAAACTTTGATGACCCTGCCGATTATCTTCGCGCTCTTCAAATTCAGCAGCGCCTAAACTTGTTGGTTGATGCGTATAAACATCATCCCACTCCGTATCCACTGGTAATTCATCAGGCAAATGATCGGCATTTAATTCATTGGTTAAGTCTTTATTTTCCCTTTCTTGTTCTTGTAAGCTATTTAAACTTTCAACGGTATTTTGTTCTTCAACTTTCTCTAATAGAGGATTACTGTCGAGTTGGATTTGAATTTCTTGTTCCAATTCCAAACTTGAAAGCTGTAATAAACGAATGGCTTGTTGTAATTGAGGTGTTAATGATAAGGAATTGGCAACCTTTAACCCCATCGCTAATTTCATTAATAACTCCCCCTATAATTAACCGCACTTTATAAGCAATTTTTATGCCGTTTTATTTTTTATAGCATAATTTCGAAGAGAACGCCCGATTTTTTGTCTTTTTTAGACTCATTATTCAGCTAATTCATTCTTCTATTAGGAACAATTCGCCTTATAAATTAACTATATAATTAGATTTCTTATTCATTTTACTCCGGCTGTCACTGTATTTTTTGTTTTTCATTGTTCTTATTATTTTCCCCCACATAAAAAAACACCCCCTGAGATATCAGGGGGTGTTTCGAATAATGAGCTGGCGATGACTTACTCTCACATGGGTAACCCCACACTACCATCAGCGCTAAGAGGTTTCACTTCTGAGTTCGGGAAGGGATCAGGTGGTTCACTCTTGCTATTGTCGCCAGCACAACTGTTATGGATACTTGCTTAGTCTAATCTCAGAGCAGTGCTCTTCGTGCTAAGTTTTCTACCAAATGAGTTATTAACAGAAGTACTTGAGTTAATTTAAGGTGTTCATTGTATCTAGCTTTTGAACTAAATCAAGTTTGATTGATTATATGTGAATCAATTGATGCTTTACATACAACTGTTTGGGTGTTGTATAGTCAAGCCTCACGAGCAATTAGTATTGGTCAGCTTCATGCGTCACCGCACTTCCACATCCAACCTATCAACGTCGTAGTCTTCAACGGCTCTTTAGTGGACATAA
>NZ_VPBZ01000021.1:0-7815 GCF_013418475.1 Acinetobacter sp. YH12140 | reverse complement strand
GGCCAGGCCTCAGCATTTTATTATGGTGATCCCCTGGGCGAAATGCGCCTGGTAAGCAGAGTTTTTGAAATGTAAGGCCTTTGAATAAGACAAAAGGCTGCCTCATCGCTAACTTTGCAACAGTGCCACATCAAGGCCCGATCCTTGGAGCCCTTGCCCTCCCGCACGATGATCGTGCCGTGATCGAAATCCAGATCCTTGACCCGCAGTTGCAAACCCTCACTGATCCGCATGCCCGTTCCATACAGAAGCTGGGCGAACAAACGATGCTCGCCTTCCAGAAAACCGAGGATGCGAACCACTTCATCCGGGGTCAGCACCACCGGCAAGCGCCGCGACGGCCGAGGTCTTCCGATCTCCTGAAGCCAGGGCAGATCCGTGCACAGCACCTTGCCGTAGAAGAACAGCAAGGCCGCCAATGCCTGACGATGCGTGGAGACCGAAACCTTGCGCTCGTTCGCCAGCCAGGACAGAAATGCCTCGACTTCGCTGCTGCCCAAGGTTGCCGGGTGACGCACACCGTGGAAACGGATGAAGGCACGAACCCAGTGGACATAAGCCTGTTCGGTTGGTAAGCTGTAATGCAAGTAGCGTATGCGCTCACGCAACTGGTCCAGAACCTTGACCGAACGCAGCGGTGGTAACGGCGCAGTGGCGGTTTTCATGGCTTGTTATGACTGTTTTTTTGTACAGTCTATGCCTCGGGCATCCAAGCAGCAAGCGCGTTACGCCGTGGGTCGATGTTTGATGTTATGGAGCAGCAACGATGTTACGCAGCAGGGCAGTCGCCCTAAAACAAAGTTAACTCGAGGGAGAAATCGTGAAGTTATCACTAATGGCTGCCAAGTCGAAGAACGGTATTATCGGTAATGGACCAGATATTCCATGGAGCGCCAAAGGCGAGCAACTTCTATTTAAGGCAATTACATATAATCAATGGCTTTTAGTTGGACGCAAAACTTTTGAGTCAATGGGCGCTCTCCCAAATCGAAAGTATGCAGTTGTAACTCGCTCTAATTTTTCTACGAATGATGAGGGTGTAATGGTTTTCTCCTCAATTCAGGATGCCTTAATAAATTTAGAGGAAATCACGGATCATGTTATCGTTTCTGGTGGTGGTGAAATATACAAAAGCTTGATTTCCAAAGTAGATACTTTGCATATTTCAACAGTCGACATCGAGCGAGATGGAGACATAGTTTTTCCTGAAATCCCAGATACATTCAAGTTGGTATTTGAGCAAGATTTCGAGTCTAACATTAACTATTGTTATCAAATCTGGCAAAAGAGTTAACAAGCGCCTGCAATCTGACCTCCGGTTACTGTCACCTTTTTTTGCGGTGGAGCTGCAAAAAAGGCGCCATTAACCTCCGGCAGTTGAGGCGGGCGTTAGCCATATTATGGAGCCTCATGCTTTTATATAAAATGTGTGACAATCAAAATTATGGGGTTACTTACATGAAGTTTTTATTGGCATTTTCGCTTTTAATACCATCCGTGGTTTTTGCAAGTAGTTCAAAGTTTCAGCAAGTTGAACAAGACGTTAAGGCAATTGAAGTTTCTCTTTCTGCTCGTATAGGTGTTTCCGTTCTTGATACTCAAAATGGAGAATATTGGGATTACAATGGCAATCAGCGCTTCCCGTTAACAAGTACTTTTAAAACAATAGCTTGCGCTAAATTACTATATGATGCTGAGCAAGGAAAAGTTAATCCCAATAGTACAGTCGAGATTAAGAAAGCAGATCTTGTGACCTATTCCCCTGTAATAGAAAAGCAAGTAGGGCAGGCAATCACACTCGATGATGCGTGCTTCGCAACTATGACTACAAGTGATAATACTGCGGCAAATATCATCCTAAGTGCTGTAGGTGGCCCCAAAGGCGTTACTGATTTTTTAAGACAAATTGGGGACAAAGAGACTCGTCTAGACCGTATTGAGCCTGATTTAAATGAAGGTAAGCTCGGTGATTTGAGGGATACGACAACTCCTAAGGCAATAGCCAGTACTTTGAATAAATTTTTATTTGGTTCCGCGCTATCTGAAATGAACCAGAAAAAATTAGAGTCTTGGATGGTGAACAATCAAGTCACTGGTAATTTACTACGTTCAGTATTGCCGGCGGGATGGAACATTGCGGATCGCTCAGGTGCTGGCGGATTTGGTGCTCGGAGTATTACAGCAGTTGTGTGGAGTGAGCATCAAGCCCCAATTATTGTGAGCATCTATCTAGCTCAAACACAGGCTTCAATGGCAGAGCGAAATGATGCGATTGTTAAAATTGGTCATTCAATTTTTGACGTTTATACATCACAGTCGCGCTGATAAGGCTAACAAGGCCATCAAGTTGACGGCTTTTCCGTCGCTTGTTTTGTGGTTTAACGCTACGCTACCACAAAACAATCAACTCCAAAGCCGCAACTTATGGCGGCGTTAGACATCATGAGGGTAGCGGTGACCATCGAAATTTCGAACCAACTATCAGAGGTGCTAAGCGTCATTGAGCGCCATCTGGAATCAACATTGCTGGCCGTGCATTTGTACGGCTCCGCAGTGGATGGCGGCCTGAAGCCATACAGCGATATTGATTTGTTGGTTACTGTGGCCGTAAAGCTTGATGAAACGACGCGGCGAGCATTGCTCAATGACCTTATGGAGGCTTCGGCTTTCCCTGGCGAGAGCGAGACGCTCCGCGCTATAGAAGTCACCCTTGTCGTGCATGACGACATCATCCCGTGGCGTTATCCGGCTAAGCGCGAGCTGCAATTTGGAGAATGGCAGCGCAATGACATTCTTGCGGGTATCTTCGAGCCAGCCATGATCGACATTGATCTAGCTATCCTGCTTACAAAAGCAAGAGAACATAGCGTTGCCTTGGTAGGTCCGGCAGCGGAGGAATTCTTTGACCCGGTTCCTGAACAGGATCTATTCGAGGCGCTGAGGGAAACCTTGAAGCTATGGAACTCGCAGCCCGACTGGGCCGGCGATGAGCGAAATGTAGTGCTTACGTTGTCCCGCATTTGGTACAGCGCAATAACCGGCAAAATCGCGCCGAAGGATGTCGCTGCCGACTGGGCAATAAAACGCCTACCTGCCCAGTATCAGCCCGTCTTACTTGAAGCTAAGCAAGCTTATCTGGGACAAAAAGAAGATCACTTGGCCTCACGCGCAGATCACTTGGAAGAATTTATTCGCTTTGTGAAAGGCGAGATCATCAAGTCAGTTGGTAAATGATGTCTAACAATTCGTTCAAGCCGACCGCGCTACGCGCGGCGGCTTAACTCCGGCGTTGGGCGCACAATAAGGCTCCTTGCAGAGTTGCTTGAAAGTTGTTACGATTCAAATTTAATCATGAGATAGTCAGCAGATGAGCACTTCCAAGAACGCAGACAAGTAAGCCGCAGCAACCTTCATTTTTCGGTTGTTGCGGCGTTCTCATGAATCCTTTTGCTCTACGGGAGCGCCGCCAAATCCTTTGTTCAAGGAGATGGTTTCGTGCGCTCAAAAAACTTTAGTTGGCGGTACTCCCTTGCCGCCACGGTGTTGTTGTTATCACCGTTCGATTTATTGGCATCACTCGGCATGGACATGTACTTGCCAGCAGTGCCGTTTATGCCAAACGCGCTTGGTACGACAGCGAGCACAATTCAGCTTACGCTGACAACGTACTTGGTCATGATTGGTGCCGGTCAGCTCTTGTTTGGACCGCTATCGGACCGACTGGGGCGCCGCCCCGTTCTACTGGGAGGTGGCCTCGCCTACGTTGTGGCGTCAATGGGCCTCGCTCTTACGTCATCGGCTGAAGTCTTTCTGGGGCTTCGGATTCTTCAGGCTTGTGGTGCCTCGGCGTGCCTTGTTTCCACATTTGCAACAGTACGTGACATTTACGCAGGTCGCGAGGAAAGTAATGTCATTTACGGCATACTCGGATCCATGCTGGCCATAGTCCCGGCGGTAGGCCCATTGCTCGGAGCGCTCGTCGACATGTGGCTTGGGTGGCGGGCTATCTTTGCGTTTCTAGGTTTGGGCATGATCGCTGCATCTGCAGCAGCGTGGCGATTCTGGCCTGAAACCCGGGTGCAACGAGTTGCGGGCTTGCAATGGTCGCAGCTGCTACTCCCCGTTAAGTGCCTGAACTTCTGGTTGTACACGTTGTGTTACGCCGCTGGAATGGGTAGCTTCTTCGTCTTTTTCTCCATTGCGCCCGGACTAATGATGGGCAGGCAAGGTGTGTCTCAGCTTGGCTTCAGCCTGCTGTTCGCCACAGTGGCAATTGCCATGGTGTTTACGGCTCGTTTTATGGGGCGTGTGATACCCAAGTGGGGCAGCCCAAGTGTCTTGCGAATGGGAATGGGATGCCTGATAGCTGGAGCAGTATTGCTTGCCATCACCGAAATATGGGCTTTGCAGTCCGTGTTAGGCTTTATTGCTCCAATGTGGCTAGTGGGTATTGGTGTCGCCACAGCGGTATCTGTGGCGCCCAATGGCGCTCTTCGAGGATTCGACCATGTTGCTGGAACGGTCACGGCAGTCTACTTCTGCTTGGGCGGTGTACTGCTAGGAAGCATCGGAACGTTGATCATTTCGCTGTTGCCGCGCAACACGGCTTGGCCGGTTGTCGTGTACTGTTTGACCCTTGCAACAGTCGTGCTCGGTCTGTCTTGTGTTTCCCGAGTGAAGGGCTCTCGCGGCCAGGGGGAGCATGATGTGGTCGCGCTACAAAGTGCGGAAAGTACATCAAATCCCAATCGTTGAGAGAATGTGGCAAGCTATCGCCCAACAAATCGCTGCAGCCGACCCAAAACCGCTACGCGGTTTCGGTCGGCTGAGCTCAGGCGTTAAACATCATGAGGGAAGCGGTGATCGCCGAAGTATCGACTCAACTATCAGAGGTAGTTGGCGTCATCGAGCGCCATCTCGAACCGACGTTGCTGGCCGTACATTTGTACGGCTCCGCAGTGGATGGCGGCCTGAAGCCACACAGTGATATTGATTTGCTGGTTACGGTGACCGTAAGGCTTGATGAAACAACGCGGCGAGCTTTGATCAACGACCTTTTGGAAACTTCGGCTTCCCCTGGAGAGAGCGAGATTCTCCGCGCTGTAGAAGTCACCATTGTTGTGCACGACGACATCATTCCGTGGCGTTATCCAGCTAAGCGCGAACTGCAATTTGGAGAATGGCAGCGCAATGACATTCTTGCAGGTATCTTCGAGCCAGCCACGATCGACATTGATCTGGCTATCTTGCTGACAAAAGCAAGAGAACATAGCGTTGCCTTGGTAGGTCCAGCGGCGGAGGAACTCTTTGATCCGGTTCCTGAACAGGATCTATTTGAGGCGCTAAATGAAACCTTAACGCTATGGAACTCGCCGCCCGACTGGGCTGGCGATGAGCGAAATGTAGTGCTTACGTTGTCCCGCATTTGGTACAGCGCAGTAACCGGCAAAATCGCGCCGAAGGATGTCGCTGCCGACTGGGCAATGGAGCGCCTGCCGGCCCAGTATCAGCCCGTCATACTTGAAGCTAGACAGGCTTATCTTGGACAAGAAGAAGATCGCTTGGCCTCCCGCGCAGATCAGTTGGAAGAATTTGTTCACTACGTGAAAGGCGAGATCACCAAGGTAGTCGGCAAATAATGTCTAACAATTCGTTCAAGCCGACGCCGCTTCGCGGCGCGGCTTAACTCAAGCGTTAGATGCACTAAGCACATAATTGCTCACAGCCAAACTATCAGGTCAAGTCTGCTTTTATTATTTTTAAGCGTGCATAATAAGCCCTACACAAATTGGGAGATATATCATGAAAGGCTGGCTTTTTCTTGTTATCGCAATAGTTGGCGAAGTAATCGCAACATCCGCATTAAAATCTAGCGAGGGCTTTACTAAGCTTGCCCCTTCCGCCGTTGTCATAATCGGTTATGGCATCGCATTTTATTTTCTTTCTCTGGTTCTGAAATCCATCCCTGTCGGTGTTGCTTATGCAGTCTGGTCGGGACTCGGCGTCGTCATAATTACAGCCATTGCCTGGTTGCTTCATGGGCAAAAGCTTGATGCGTGGGGCTTTGTAGGTATGGGGCTCATAATTGCTGCCTTTTTGCTCGCCCGATCCCCATCGTGGAAGTCGCTGCGGAGGCCGACGCCATGGTGACGGTGTTCGGCATTCTGAATCTCACCGAGGACTCCTTCTTCGATGAGAGCCGGCGGCTAGACCCCGCCGGCGCTGTCACCGCGGCGATCGAAATGCTGCGAGTCGGATCAGACGTCGTGGATGTCGGACCGGCCGCCAGCCATCCGGACGCGAGGCCTGTATCGCCGGCCGATGAGATCAGACGTATTGCGCCGCTCTTAGACGCCCTGTCCGATCAGATGCACCGTGTTTCAATCGACAGCTTCCAACCGGAAACCCAGCGCTATGCGCTCAAGCGCGGCGTGGGCTACCTGAACGATATCCAAGGATTTCCTGACCCTGCGCTCTATCCCGATATTGCTGAGGCGGACTGCAGGCTGGTGGTTATGCACTCAGCGCAGCGGGATGGCATCGCCACCCGCACCGGTCACCTTCGACCCGAAGACGCGCTCGACGAGATTGTGCGGTTCTTCGAGGCGCGGGTTTCCGCCTTGCGACGGAGCGGGGTCGCTGCCGACCGGCTCATCCTCGATCCGGGGATGGGATTTTTCTTGAGCCCCGCACCGGAAACATCGCTGCACGTGCTGTCGAACCTTCAAAAGCTGAAGTCGGCGTTGGGGCTTCCGCTATTGGTCTCGGTGTCGCGGAAATCCTTCTTGGGCGCCACCGTTGGCCTTCCTGTAAAGGATCTGGGTCCAGCGAGCCTTGCGGCGGAACTTCACGCGATCGGCAATGGCGCTGACTACGTCCGCACCCACGCGCCTGGAGATCTGCGAAGCGCAATCACCTTCTCGGAAACCCTCGCGAAATTTCGCAGTCGCGACGCCAGAGACCGAGGGTTAGATCATGCCTAGCATTCACCTTCCGGCCGCCCGCTAGCGGACCCTGGTCAGGTTCCGCGAAGGTGGGCGCAGACATGCTGGGCTCGTCAGGATCAAACTGCACTATGAGGCGGCGGTTCATACCGCGCCAGGGGAGCGAATGGACAGCGAGGAGCCTCCGAACGTTCGGGTCGCCTGCTCGGGTGATATCGACGAGGTTGTGCGGCTGATGCACGACGCTGCGGCGTGGATGTCCGCCAAGGGAACGCCCGCCTGGGACGTCGCGCGGATCGACCGGACATTCGCGGAGACCTTCGTCCTGAGATCCGAGCTCCTAGTCGCGAGTTGCAGCGACGGCATCGTCGGCTGTTGCACCTTGTCGGCCGAGGATCCCGAGTTCTGGCCCGACGCCCTCAAGGGGGAGGCCGCATATCTGCACAAGCTCGCGGTGCGACGGACACATGCGGGCCGGGGTGTCAGCTCCGCGCTGATCGAGGCTTGCCGCCATGCCGCGCGAACGCAGGGGTGCGCCAAGCTGCGGCTCGACTGCCACCCGAACCTGCGTGGCCTATACGAGCGGCTCGGATTCACCCACGTCGACACTTTCAATCCCGGCTGGGATCCAACCTTCATCGCAGAACGCCTAGAACTCGAAATCTAACGTCCGTTCGGGCATCGAGGTCCATGTCGGGGTGGGACGGGCCCGTGGCTTCAAGATCACTTGCAGTCCGACCGCGAGGCACTGTTGCAAAGTTAGCGATGAGGCAGCCTTTTGTCTTATTCAAAGGCCTTACATTTCAAAAACTCTGCTTACCAGGCGCATTTCGCCCAGGGGATCACCATAATAAAATGCTGAGGCCTGGCC
>NZ_VPBZ01000020.1:0-8135 GCF_013418475.1 Acinetobacter sp. YH12140 | reverse complement strand
TTAACATAATGGCGGTTATACGAAACTTAGATGTAAGCCCAAAGTAGAAATGTCCGGTTTCTCCAAAGTAAAAATGTCCGCTTTTAGAATATGCACTTTTGCAATTTTCTTATGTTCTTAAAAAAAATAGTTCTAATTAGTACAATAATAACTAGTAGTCTTGCTCTTGCATATGATCCTACAACGCCTTCATATTATTTAACGAAAGAATTGTGATGTGTGCAGAATATTATGCAGACTGTATTGATGTCTATGGGTCTGCTGGTAGCGGTGGAATGTCAGAGTGTGGAAACTCTTTAAATACATGCATCACTACAGGTGATTGGAATCCACCAAATCTTCCTGTACCATCATCGGATAGATTATTAAACCTTTTTAGTTCAGAAACTAGAGAAGCTACAACAAGATATACCACGGCCTAATAAATCAGGATCTCAATGTAATATGATTGGGATCCTTACCAACATATATAGAAGAGAAAAATGGATCAATTAAAAAAAATAAATGATGATTTGTATCAAGCTGCAATATTATTAGACAGTATTCCTAGTAAGATTCAATCAGATCCATCACTAGAAAATAGAGAAAATATCTTACTGATAGGAAAAGCTCTCAGTCATATTTTTGAACTCCAAAATAATATTTATAAAATTCGCCCTGATTTAAAAAATAATAATCAGTAATAACAGTTATTTATAGTATTTTTTAAGAAAGATAGCGGCTCATTTGAGAATATAAAAGTAATATTCTATTTGTAATAGTTTCTCTGAAATTAACATAATACGGATTATACGAACTAGCCACGTAATGCAACTTGCATTACAATATTCCTATGCATTCAATAAATGGGAAAAATAATGGCTACTGTTAACTTCAGGGTCGATGAAGCCCTTAAAGAAAAATCTTATTCAGTTCTAAGAGAACAAGGTATTGCACCTACTGAGTTTTTTACAAATGTCCTTGAATACATTGCAGCGACTGGGAAACTCCCTGTACAAAAAGCCTTACTCTCAGAAGAGGATACCGAGCTATTAGCGATTGTTCGTAAACGTATTAATGATCCTAAAGAAATGTTTGAGGAAATTACTTTAGATGACTTATAAGCTTTTACGTCATAAGGACTTCACAGCTGAATGGGAAAAGCTTCCTAGTGCTATAAGAGATCAATTTAAGAAAAAACTTGCCAAGGTCATAGAGCAGCCACATATTCCAAAGAATATGCTTAGAGGTGATCTTGCAGGTTGCTACAAAATTAAATTATTAAAGGCTGGAGTCCGACTAGTTTATCAAGTTAAAGATGATCAGGTAGTTATCTTGCTCATTACGGTTGGGAAACGAGCTGACAGCATAGTTTATGACGAAGCGAAAAAGCGCATTAAAGACTAAAAATGGGAGCTTAGAGCTCCCATTTTTGACTTCGCATAACGTGTATTATGTTAATTTTAGAAATAAGTCACCTATAAATTTTGCTTTTATATAAACGACTAAATTAGGTCTATTAGTAATACTCCCTAATAATTCATAATCATAATTCGTCTTTTTAATAGATACATTTAAAGTTTCATTTATAGCTTTTTCTATACTATTATCATGTTGTTTTATAATAACTTTCGATTTTTGATTAATGATTTCACCTTGAAAGGAAAATGCATAGTTTCCACCATTTATTATATTATTTTGTACTACAAAAACTCCATTACCAAAATCATTAAAATTATCTTGAAATTCAAGGAAGTAAATACCATCTCGCATTCTTAAAATACCAGTTCAACAAAGTGAGTGTTTTATATATTTTACGCCAATTTCAACTTTAAATAAGCTTTTAGTTGTTCAAACAAATTGAGCTACCTCTCCTGTAATACAAACATTAGCATTTCATAGTAGTTAACCTTTATTTAACATAAAATCTCTTATATGAAATTTAGAACTTATCCCTTAAAAAGATCATTAAAAAGCTCTTTATCTTTCTGTCTATTTTCTTCTGTCTTACTTTCCGCACTTAAAAACTGCTCAAAATCAGCCCATTGATGTTTAAAAGATTCATCATTCTTAAATTTATTCAAAACCCAAGCGCCAAGCAAAATTTTCCGTCTAGTTTCATTTTTCCGTTCTTGAGCTTTGGCTTCACTTAAAAGTTTTTGCTGCTTAAGTTTAAGCTCATTCTGTTTCTGTTTTGCCTGTTCTAAGATCTGCTCTTGTTCTTTTTTCAAATACTCAATTTGCTCTTGTAGAGATAACTTCTTCTGCTGTGCTTTAGTGAGCTTCTTTAAAACTGCATCTTTCTTTTCTTGAATATCTGACATAGTATTAAACCGTGATGATCAATAATCAAACATCATCATAGAGTCAAAAAACAAAGCGAGCAATATCAAACGTAGCGAAGCGGAGTTTTCCCGGAATGAAATGAAGGGCGCACTTACCCACTTTTATCATTTCATTCAAAAGTGGACGTTGCGACAGGGGAAACCCCTGTACCCCATGACCTCGCTTTAGCATGGTCAGCAACTTTTTCAAAGTTGCAAAAATCAAAACCACGGTATGCAGAAATTTAGGTTTTTAAAGTGGCAATTTTTCATTTGAATGAAAGCAACATCTCACGAAGTGACGGACGTTCAGCCGTTGCTTGTGCTGCTTATCGTGCCTGTGAAAAATTAGAGGATCTGACTTTTGGAAAGACTCAGGACTACACTAAAAAAAAGGGACTTGAATACAAAAATATTTATGCACCAGAACATACCAATACAAAACTTTTAGACCGTCAAACACTTTGGAATACAGTAGAAAAAAAAGAATTCAATGCCAATGGCTCAATGAAAGCCAATGCACGACTCGCCAAAGAATATATCTGTGCTTTACCACATGAATTAACAGATGCAGAACGCATAAAAATCGTTGATGACTTTTGCCGAGACTTTGTGAACAAGCACAATGTTATTGTCGATGCCTGCATCCATGCACCACATGAACATAACGATGAAACCAATAATAAAAACTATCACGTACACATGATGTTCACGACCAGACTCATCAATGAAAAAGGCGAATTAGGAAAGAAACAAAGAATCTTCAACGACCATGGTCCCGAGATCCTGAAGGACAGCCGAGCAACTTTTGCCAATGTTGTAAACACAGTATTGGAAAATGCCGGACTAGACGAACGCATCGACCACCGGAGTTACAAGGATCAGGGCTTAGACTTTCTTGAACCCACTCATCATGAAGGGCATGAAGCTACAGCACTTCGCAGACAATATGATGAGGAACAAAAAAGACCGCTTGACGAACGTAACACTGAAATTGTGCTACCAAGAATTGCACTTGAAAATGAAGCCATCAAAGCCAAAAATTTAGATGCTGCACGAGAATACCAACAGATCATCAAGGGCCTTGATCAAGAAATTATTGTTCCAAGTCGATTAGAAGATCAGATTACCCAACTAGAGAACGAACTTCAGTTAACCGAAGCAGAAGAAAAAGAGCTTTTAGCAGAATTAGAACATCTCAACCTAGAAGAAGAACGCCTGCAAGAACAACAGGTTCAACAGATTGACAACGCATATGATGACTTCATTCGTTGCCAGGATATTTATGCAGAATTTGCTAGTCAGTTTTACACCATTCAAAGCAATGCTGCTAATAATCAAAAACAGATTGAATCAAATCTCACCAAGACAAAACGATGGTTAGCAGAAAACAAAAGCGATTTTTACCTACGTAACGATAATTTGTTTTATGACTCTTACCATCATACTTACAGAGATATAAAAAAACCTGATTTTTATGCGACTGAAAAATCAGTAGAACAGGCAAAAAATGAGAACTGGAGAGAATACGCAACCGAGGTCGAACAACTTGCTAAAGAATACGATATTGAGAATGTCGTCAAACGCTTAGGCCAATGCTCAGAGATACTGGAAAATAATGGGATTGAACGACCAACGATAAAACCCACTTTCTGGCAAAAGCTAAAACGAGAGTACGTTCACTCTTTCGATACCCTGCATGATTTTAATGATGATATGAAACCTATCCTTGTCGAAAAACGGGCAGATGATCTCAAAATTGAACAAGAAAGAATGCAGCAAGTACGCCAAGCGGAAGTGGATCGCCAACGAAAAATTGAAAATGATCGCAGAGAAAGTGAATTTAGAGAGCAATTACGTAAAGAACGAGAGCAAAGAGAACAACGCTATGAACAAGATAGACGCGAACGAGAACATTTGGCATTTCTAAGACGGCAAGAATTGGAAAAACAGCAAAAAAATGAGCCTAAAAAACCAGAAAATGAAAATAAAAACGATTACCGACCTTGGTGAATGCTGTTTAAACGCAAAAAAATAGGGTTTTTAGCGATGTTTTGCTAAACCACAGTAGATTTATAGTTGAGTTAAGAAAAAACTCTTAAATCGCAAATGAGAGCATTTAGCGAGTGTCTACGAGCGAACTACAGGGATCTAAATTTTTTCACTTGTTTTTCCCTGATTACAGGCTCCCCTGTGTATCAAGAACTCAGAATCAGAGCATCCCGAATGGGTGCGAACTGATTACGGTGGCTTTATGTCGAGCGAAGCGAGTGAAAAAGTTCTATGAGCGAAGCGAATTCCTAGTTGCTTTTCTTTTTTAAAAAGTCACGAAATTTTAAGCCAAAAATTGCCCCTACGAACTGAGCGAAAGCGAAGTTCAATAGAGTTTGAGCGTAGCGAAAACCAAGGGCAATTTTTCATTCCCTGGGCTTTTAATTATTTTTAAAGTTTTTAAATGCTTTTAGGTAAGCTGAAAGCCTTGTAAATAAAGGCTTCTAGACTTCATATGACTACGTTTACCTACCAATATGACTACGTTTACCTACCAATATGACTACGTTTACCTACCAATATGACTACGTTTACCTACCATAAGTCTACCTTGTTTATCTTGTAGATTTAACCACGTTTACCTTGCATTAATCTACAGATTTATTAATATAGACTTATATTCATAACTAATAAGATAGATAAATAAAGTGCGGGATTTAGTAGTTAAAGATAATGCATTAATTAATGCGAGTTATAACTTAGATTTAGTAGAACAGCGTTTAATCTTATTAGCTATTGTTGAAGCAAGAGATAGTGGTCGAGGCATTAATGCCAATGATCCATTAGAAGTCCATGCTGAGAGCTATGTAAATCAATTTAATGTTGCAAGACAAACAGCGTACCAAGCGTTAAAAGATGCTTGTAAAGATCTATTCGTACGCCAATTTAGCTATCAAGAAATCAATAAGAGAGGAAATGTAGAAAATGTTTTAAGCCGCTGGGTCAGCGAGATTAGATATATCGATGATGAAGCAACCGTGAAGTTAATATTTGCTCCTGCAATCGTCCCACTTATTACACGTTTAGAAGAGCAATTTACTAAATATGAATTACAACAAATTAGTAATCTCAGCAGTGCGTATGCTGTGCGGTTATATGAATTGTTAATAGCTTGGCGCAGTACAGGCCAAACTCCTATTATTGAACTAGCAGAGTTCAGGAAAAAAATAGGTGTTCTTGATGATGAATATACAAGAATGGGGAATTTCAAAGACCGAGTATTAAATTTGGCTATTGCTCAAATTAATGAACATACAGATATTAAGGTCCAATGTCAGCAACATAAAAAGGGACGTAATATTTCTGGCTTTTCATTTACCTTTAAACAGAAAAAAGTCGTTATAGCTAACAATAAAAAGCAAACTACTCTTGAGATTTTCTCAAAATTTACTGATGCGCAGCGACATTTTTTTGCTAATAAGCTATCTGAGCTTCCAGAAATGAATAAATATTCTCAAGGTACTGAAAGCTACTCGCAGTTCGCAGTTCGAATTTCTGAAATGCTAAAAGATCTACAAAAATTTGAGGAGCTACTGCCATATCTAGAGAAAGTAGGCTTTAATGCAAAATAAACTTCATGTTTAGATCGGATGTTCATATGAACATCCCTGTACACGTACTGAGGGACACCATTGAACACAACAAAATTCAGCGTTATGGACGCCAGTAAAGCCTTTAAAAAGTCTAGAACAACAATTTATGAAGCTATAAAAAATGGTGAATTATCAAGGGATAGTGATGGACTCATAGACCTATCGGAATTAATAAGAGTTTATGGAAATCCAACTGGTGTTCAGTCCAGTACACGTATTGAACAAGTCCAGAAGGATGCACCTGTACGCATACAGTCCGAAATCGAAAATGTTCTAAAAGATCAGATTACTTTACTTAAAAATCAGTTAGATTTAGCAAATCAAAGAGAAAAGTCTTTGATGCAACATATTGAAGATCTAACTCATAGAATTGAGTTTAAAGGCACCTTAGAACAGCCAAAACAAGAAAATACTAATAAGCTAAATGAATCTACTAATCTAAATATAGCAACAGATCCTCGGCCAGAGATTGAGTCGAACTATGACGCATTGACTACTCCTGGGGAAGACAACAAGCGTATACCTATTCCTAAACACGTTGAACCGGAACCTAAAAAAAGGGGATTATTGGGCCGTTTAGCTCGGGCAGTTTTTACAGATGAGTAAGGTTTTATTGTTGTTTTTAGCTAAACAAAAGTGTGGAACATTGCTTGTTTATTGAGCGTGGAACGTGAGTAATCATTAAAAAAGCCCAAGTACACATACTTGGGCTTTCAACATCAATATAAAACTATGATTTATATCGAATAAAAAACAGTATTTCGTATAACGCGTATTATGTTAATTTTAGGAGATCTATACAATTCTGTACTTTTTCACAATCATAGAAAAAGCAAATAAAATACTTATCCAAAATAAATAATCAATAAAAAAATTGAGAAAAACAAATTGATCCATGCCGATGAAAATAAATAAAGGATTGATACTTATACTTCCGACTGGAGAGGTTTCACCATCTATAAGGAACTGTAGAGGAAATCCCCCAGCTATGACTTCAACTTCTCCAAGCTTATCTACAACTATGCGGTCAACTAATATATTTTTTTGATAAAGCAAAGATACGTAGGTCAAAATAATTGCTAAGAAATTAAAATATAAAAATTTTTTCATAATTTTATCTCATATATCTATTAATTTTAACAATTTTTAATCAGAGCCTTTTGGAATAATTTGCTTTAATTTCTCTATTATGATTTTATCAAAAAATTCCTTTAATATGAAAAGATTAGAATTTATTTTATTAAGTTTACTTGCAGCCTGTAGTCCAGTTACAGAAAAAATTGAATCAAATATAGTTGTTCCACGTATTCAATATACGGGGGGAGCAGATAATGCAAGTTATAGTGAGGCTAAGCTTATTAGGGAAGGTAAATGCCTATACCTAGAACATGCTGATGGATCTAAAGTTCTGCCAATTTTTGCTACAAAAACTCTAGATTGGGATATGGAAACTAAGAGCCTAAAAGTAGATTCGGATACTTATTTTTTAGGTGATAAAGCAGCATATGGAGGCGGAGAATCCTATCCTCTAGAAAAAAATAATTATTCTTGGATAACTGAAGTAGATCCTAGCTGTGATACCTCAAAAGTTATAGTTATTAGTCGACTCATAAGACCAATTGAACAGAACTACCAAAATGAAGAATAGCCTATTTTACTGTCTTGCATTAGTTTTAATTATAGGATGCCAACCATTAGAAAAGAATGGATATATTTCTATTAAAAATTGGACCAATGCCCCAATCACAGATCTTAAAATAACTTATATCAGTGCTCAAAAAACTTATAGCTTAGGTACTCTTTATCCTTATTCGGAATATAAATACGCCATCAACTATGAGCAGCATAATGAGGATTCAATAATCTTTTCATATGTAGATAAAAGTCATAAAAAGATTAATCAAGAAGTAGCTACATATGCAGCCAAATATGATAGGAGAATTTATGAAATAATTATTCAATAGAATATAAATTTATATAGAAATTACAATTACTAATTGAACGAAAGAGCTTCTATTTGAAGTTTCAAAAACTGGAGTTTTCCACCAATCTAACCTCCATTTAACATAATGGCGGTTATACGAAACTTAGATGTAAGCCCAAAGTAGAAATGTCCGGTTTCTCCAAAGTAAAAATGTCCGCTTTTAGAATATGCACTTTTGCAATTTTCTTATGTTCTTAAAAAAAA